>NZ_AUKV01000015.1:0-240488 GCF_000424945.1 Streptomyces sp. 142MFCol3.1 | reverse complement strand
CGTCCTCGCTGTGCGCCTGCCGAACACTGCCCGGCAGGACTTTTTCAAAGGAACCTCGTCCCAACCGTATGGCCGGAGACGGGGTATCAACATATCTGGCGTTGATTTTTGGCACGCTGTTGAGTTCTCAAGGAACGGACGCTTCCTTTGTACTCACCCGAGAGACTCTCTCAGGCTTTCCTCCGGGCGCTTCCCTTCGGTCTTGCGTTTCCGACTCTATCAGATCTTTCCGATCCGATTTCCTCGGTGCTTTCCAGGTTCTCGCTTTCGCGTTTCCCTTTCCGGCGGCTCCGACTTTATCAGAGATTCTGAGTCGGAATTTCCGCCCCGCTCGGGTGGTTCCAGGCACGCAGTTGTGCCGGGTTCCCGTTCAGGCGGAGCCGTAAACGTACTGGAGCGGGGCGCCTCGATGCAAATCGAGGCGCCCCGCTCCTGGTTGGCTCGTGTGCGGGGTCAGACTTCGACGACGACCGGGAGGATCATCGGGCGTCGGCGGTAGGTGTCGGAGACCCACTTGCCCAGCGTGCGGCGGATGAGTTGCTGCAGCTGGTGGGGCTCGACCACGCCGTCCTGGGCGGAGCGTTCCAGGACCTCAATGATCTTCGGGAGGACGTCTCCGAAGGCGGAGTCGTCGATACCGGAGCCCCGTGCCTGGACGTGCGGGCCGCCGGTGATCTTTCCGGTGCTGGAGTCCATCACCACGAAGACCGAGATGATGCCCTCGTCGCCGAGGATCTTGCGGTCCTTGAGCGCGGGCTCGCCGACGTCACCGACCGAGAGGCCGTCGACGTAGACGTATCCGGCCTGGACCTTGCCGGAGATCTTGGCCTTGCCCTCGACGAGGTCGACCACGACGCCGTCCTCGGCGATCACGATGCGGTCGTGCGGGACGCCCGTGAGAGCGCCGAGTTCGGCGTTGGCACGCAGGTGCCGCCATTCGCCGTGGACGGGCATCAGGTTCCGCGGCTTGCAGATGTTGTAGAAGTACAGCAGCTCGCCCGCGGAGGCGTGGCCGGAGACGTGCACCTTGGCGTTGCCCTTGTGGACGACGTTCGCGCCCCAGCGGGACAGGCCGTTGATCACGCGGTAGACCGCGTTCTCGTTGCCCGGGATCAGGGACGAGGCCAGGATGACCGTGTCTCCCTGGACGATGCGGATCTGGTGGTCCCGGTTGGCCATCCTCGACAGTGCCGCCATCGGCTCGCCCTGGGAGCCCGTGCACACGAGCACGATCTCGTGGTCGGGGAGGTCGTCCAGCGTCTTGACGTCGACCACCAGGCCCGGCGGGACCTTCAGATATCCGAGGTCGCGCGCGATGCCCATGTTGCGGACCATCGAGCGGCCGACGAAGGCGACCCTGCGGCCGTACTCGTGGGCCGCGTCGAGGATCTGCTGGATGCGGTGGACGTGGCTGGCGAAGCTCGCGACGATGATCCGCTTGTGGGCGCCGGCGAACACCTGGCGCAGCACGTTGGAGATGTCGCGCTCGGGCGGGACGAATCCCGGGACCTCGGCGTTGGTGGAGTCCGAGAGCAGGAGGTCGATGCCCTCCTCGCTCAGCCGCGCGAACGCGTGCAGGTCCGTGAGACGGCGGTCCAGCGGAAGCTGGTCCATCTTGAAGTCGCCGGTGTGGACGGCCATGCCCGCAGGGGTGCGGATGGCGACCGCGAGGGCGTCCGGGATGGAGTGGTTGACGGCGATGAACTCGCAGTCGAAGGGGCCGATGCGCTCGCGCTGGCCCTCGGCCACTTCGAGCGTGTACGGGCGGATGCGGTGCTCCTGGAGCTTCGCCTCGATGAGGGCGAGGGTCAGCTTGGAGCCGATGAGCGGGATGTCCGGCTTCTCGCGCAGGAGGAAGGGGACACCGCCGATGTGGTCCTCGTGGCCGTGCGTGAGGACGATGCCCTCGATGTCCTCGAGGCGGTCCCTGATGGACGTGAAGTCCGGCAGGATCAGGTCGATTCCTGGCTGCTCCTCCTCGGGGAAGAGCACTCCGCAGTCGACGATCAGCAGGCGGCCGCCGTATTCGAAGACCGTCATGTTCCGGCCGATTTCGCCGAGGCCGCCGAGCGGGGTGACCCTGAGGCCGCCCTCGGGGAGCTTGGGCGGCGGGCCGAGTTCAGGATGCGGATGACTCAAAAGACTCTCCTCACCACGCGCGCCACGTACCTGGTAGGGCACGTGGCGCGCGTGACGTTCGTGCAATAGCAGTTGTCTGTGTGGGGTGCAGACCGGTGGCCTGCGGGATCATGCGTATTCAGTTGTGAAGTCTGTGATTAGAGCTGTACCCCGCCGGCGGCAAGATCGATCTTGAGCTGGGCGGTCTCCTCGGGCGACAGCTCGACCATGGGAGCACGCAGCGGCCCGGCGGGCAGGCCCTGGAGGCTGAGCGCGGCCTTGGTGGTCATGACGCCCTGGGTGCGGAACATGCCGGTGAAGACCGGGAGCAGCTTCTGGTGGATCTCGGTGGCCTTCTGGACGTCGCCCGAGAGGTAGGCGTCCAGCATGGCCCGCAGGTCCGGGGTGACGACGTGGCCGACGACGGAGACGAACCCGACCGCACCCACGGAGAGCAGGGGCAGGTTCAGCATGTCGTCGCCGGAGTACCAGGCGAGGCCGGAGCGGGCGATGGCCCAGCTGGCTCGGCCGAGGTCTCCCTTGGCGTCCTTGTTGGCGACGATGCGCGGGTGTGCGGCGAGGCGCACGATCGTCTCCGTGTTGATCGGCACGCCGCTGCGGCCCGGGATGTCGTAGAGCATCACCGGCAGCTCGGTCGCGTCGGCGATGGCCGAGAAGTGCCGGTAGAGGCCCTCCTGAGGGGGCTTGTTGTAGTACGGCGTGACGGTCAGCAGGCCGTGCGCGCCGACCTTCTCGGCGGCGCGCGCCAGCTCGATGCTGTGGTGGGTGTCGTTCGTGCCGACGCCGGCGACGATGTGGGCACGGTCGCCGACCGCCTCCAGCACGGCTCGAACGAGGTCCGCTTTCTCCGCGTCGCTGGTGGTCGGGGACTCGCCGGTGGTGCCGTTGATGATCAGGCCGTCGTTGCCTGCGTCCACCAGGTGGGCGGCGAGCCGCTGTGCGCCGTCGAGGTCGAGTGCGCCGTCCGCCGTGAAGGGCGTGACCATGGCGGTGAGGACCCTCCCGAAGGGGGTCTGCGGAGTGGAGGTCGGAGCCATGGGTAACACGCTACTCGCTGCTCAACGCATGGTCTGCCCTCGGGAGACACGACAAAGCACGACAAATGCGGAGCCCGGCACTGCCTGCTCGGGGGTTCAAGCAGTGCCGGGTCCGTTTGATCAGGCTAGATGAACTTCTCGAAATGCCGCAATACGGACACCTCGCTCGACTGATCCGTACATCTGTACCGCGCGGCGCGTGGGGCGCGCGCTACGGCGCCACACGACCGTTCGCATTGAAGGCCGCGTAGGTGAGCGGCATGAGCCCGGCCCACTCCGCCTCCATCCGCTCCCCCACCATCTCGATCTCCCGCTGCGGGAAGGACGGCACCTTCGCAAGCTCGTGCTGGGTGCGCAGGCCGAGGAAGTGCATCAGTGAGCGCGCGTTGCACGTGGCGTACATCGAGGAGAAGAGGCCGACCGGGAGGACCGCGCGGGCCACCTCCCGGGCCACACCGGCGGCGAGCATCTCCTGGTAGGCCTCGTACGCCTGGCGGTACGAGTCCTCCATCACACGGCCCGTGAGCTCCTGCTGCGCCTGCGTGCCCTCGACGAAGACGTACTTGCCGGGGCGACCCTCCTGGACCAGCTTGCGGGACTCGTCCGGGACGTAGAAGACGGGCTGGAGCTCCCGGTACCGGCCCGATTCCTCGTTGTACGACCAGCCCACGCGGTGCCGCATGAACTCGCGGAAGACGAAGATCGGGGCGCTGATGAAGAAGGTCATCGAGTTGTGCTCGAAGGGGCTGCCGTGACGGTCCCGCATGAGGTAATTGATCAGGCCCTTCGAGCGCTCCGGGTCCTTCTGCAGCTCGTCCAGGGACTGCTCCCCCGCGGTGGAGACACGAGCGGCGAACAGCACGTCGGCGTCGGACGCGGTGTGCTTGATCAGCTCGACGGTGACATCGCTGCGGAAGCTGGGCTTGAGGTCGTCGGCGGGGGTGTCGGTCACGGTGCGGAGGGTCCTTCCCATCACAGGCTCGGGCGGCGCCCACTCTACGGGCCACCACTGACAACGGGGCGTTCGGTACCGTGCCGCGACATTCGGCGGCGAACTTCTGCGAATTCGGTGATTCTGGGCACCTCTTGAGACAATCGCTCGTCTGTATGAGTGACGGTGACTGCGTTCGAGTCGCCGCCGCCCGCCCATCCACGAGTCCCAGAGGATGCCGCCCCATGTTCCGTCGGCGCGAGCCCGTCCCGTTCGCCTTCATCGCCGAAGCCGACAAGTTCCGCAGCAACGTCACTCCCCCGCCCCGTGAGCGGGCCTCCGCCGGACAGATGGCCGGCCGGTGGCTCATAGGGCTCACCGTGGTCGCCGGACTCGCCGGCTCCCTGATCCTCGGGATGCCCGCTCTGTCGCAGGACCAGTCACCTGCCACGACGCAGCACTCCGAGGCGTCGGACGGCCGCTGACTCTTCCGGACCCCCAAGGGTGGTGAGCGGGCATGGGGCTCGATAGCCTCACCGGGCACAGCCCATGCGTGGATCGAGTGAGGATCAGTCGTGCCCCTGCCCTTCCTGACGGCGGACCGTGCCTTTGACGAGGCGGCGGACGACCTCGCGCTGCCCTTCGACGACCTCGACCGCTGGCGGCGCCCCTACCGGCCCGGACCGTGGCGGGTGGGCGCGGCCGCGCTCGTCCTGCTGCTCGCTTCGTACGTGCTCGTCGCCGCGGTGATCATCGCGGTGGCCGGGACCCTCGCCGCGGCGGTGGGCTGTCTGAGCGGCGCCCTGGTCGCGATAGTGGCCGCGCTCCGGCTGCTGCGCATGGGCGTCTGGGTCAGTGCGCGGGGGCTGCGCAGAGTGGGCTTCTTCGTCACGAGCACGGCGCCGTGGCAGCAGGTCGTCGCCGTGCGGACCGTGCAGCAGCCGGTGCGCTGGCTCGGTCTGCCGCGCACCGTGCAGGGTCAGGCCCTGGTCCTCGTACGCCAGGATCGCTCCCCCGAGGACCTGCCGCCGCTGCTGACCACGCACAACGCCGACTTCCTGGCGCGTTCGGAGGCCTTCGAGCGGGCCGCGGACACCATCGAGGTGTGGGCGGACGAGTACCGGCGCGGCTGACGGGCACGCCCGCGCGGCACGGTGACGGCAACGCCGCACGCGCCTCACGACACGACGAAAGGGCCGGTCCGCGGTGGCGGACCGGCCCTTTCGCGTCGCTCGATCCCGGGATGCACCGGCCCCGGAGGCCGCGCCTCACGCGCGACGCCGGTCGGGCCCCGGGGCTACGCCTCCAGGGTTCTGCCCTCGCGCAGGGCGATGGCACGTTGCATCGCCTTGCGGGCGCGCGGGGTGTCGCGGGCGTCGTGGTAGGCGACCGCCAGACGGAACCAGCTGCGCCAGTCGTCCGGGGCGTCCTCGGTCTCGGCCTTGCGCTTGGCGAACACCTCGTCGGCCGAGTCGCGGTCGATGCGGCCGCCCGCGGTGCGCTTCAGCTCGTCCACGGGCAGTCCGCCCTCGGCGTCGAGCTCGGCGGCCAGCCGGTTGGCCTTGCGGACGAACTGGGTGTTCTTCCACAGGAACCACAGACCGATGGCCGGCAGGATCAGCACCGCGACACCGAAGGTGACGGTGATCAGGGTGCCGTTCTGGATGAGCAGCACGCCCCGGCTGCCGACCAGGACGAAGTAGACGACCAGGACGGCGGCCGTGACGGCATAGGTGATCTTTGCGCGCATGTCTGCCAGCAATCTGTGTCCGTCCCCCGGCTCAGCCGAGGTCCAGGAAGTTTTCCAGGCCGAAGGTGAGGCCGGGCGTGCTCACCACCCGGCGGACACCGAGCAGGATGCCCGGCATGAAGCTGCTGTGGTGCAGGGAGTCGTGGCGGATGGTGAGCGTCTCGCCCTCCCCGCCCAGCAGGACCTCTTGGTGGGCCAACAGGCCGCGCAGACGGACCGCGTGCACCGGGACGCCGTCGACGTCCGCGCCGCGGGCGCCGTCCAGGGCGGTGACCGTGGCGTCGGGCTGCGGGGCGCTGCCCGCGCGCTCGCGGGCGGCGGCGATGAGCTGAGCGGTGCGCGTGGCGGTGCCGCTGGGAGCGTCCACCTTGTTCGGGTGGTGCAGTTCGACGACCTCGACGGACTCGAAGTACGGCGCGGCGACCTCGGCGAACTTCATGGTCAGGACGGCGCCGATGGAGAAGTTGGGCGCGATGAGCACGCCCGTCTCGGGGGACGCGGCCAGCGAGGTGTCGAGCTGCGCGAGGCGTTCGTCGGTCCAGCCGGTCGTGCCGACCACGGCGTGGATGCCGTGCCGGACGCAGAAGTCGAGGTTGCCCATCACCGAACCCGGCGTGGTCAGCTCGACCACGACCTGGGCGCCGGCCTCGACCAGCGACTCCAGCTTGTCCCCGCGGCCCAGCGCACCCACCAGCTCCATGTCCTCGGCGGCCTCGACGGCTCGTACCGCCTCGGATCCGATCCGGCCCTTGGCACCGAGGACCGCCACGCGCAGCTTGCTCATTGCTTCGTTCCTTACAGAGACGGGATTTACGCGACCGCTTCGTGCAGACGGGACGCCTGCTTGTCCTTGAGCGGGCCGATGACCGACAGCGAGGGACGCTGTCCCAGGATGTCGCGGGCGACCGACCGGACCTCGTCCGGGGTGACCGCCGCTATCTGGGCCAGCATCTCGTCGACGGACATCTGCTCGCCCCAGCACAGCTCACTCTTGCCGATACGGTTCATCAGCGCACCGGTGTCCTCCAGCCCGAGGACGGTGGAGCCCTGGAGCTGGCCGACGGCGCGGCCGATCTCGTCGTCCGAGAGGCCGTGCTCGGCGACCTGGTCGAGCTCGTCGCGGCAGAGCTTGAGCACGTCGTGGACCTGGCTCGGGCGGCAGCCCGCGTACACGCCGAAGAGGCCGCAGTCGGCGAAGCCCGAGGTGTACGAGTACACGCTGTAGGCCAGGCCGCGCTTCTCGCGGACCTCCTGGAAGAGGCGGGAGGACATGCCGCCGCCGAGGGCGGTGTTCAGCACGCCGAGGGCCCAGCGGCGGTCGTCCGTGCGGGCCAGGCCGGGCATGCCGAGGACGACGTGGGCCTGCTCGGTCTTGCGGCCGAGGAGTTCGACGCGGCCCGTGGTGCGGATGGACCGGCGGCCGTCGCGCGGGGCGATGGGGGCCGCGGCGGGGCTCCGGAACGCGCCGGCCTTCTCGAAGGCGGCACGGACCTGGCGGACGACCTTGTTGTGGTCGACGTTGCCCGCGCAGGCCACGACCAGGTGCGTCGGGTCGTAGTGCTTCTTGTAGAAGCGGCGGATGCGGTCCGCGGTGAGGGCGTTGACGGTGTCGACCGTGCCGAGGACCGGGCGGCCGAGGGGGTTGTCGCCGAACATCGTGTGCGCGAACAGGTCGTGCACACTGTCGCCCGGGTCGTCCTCGGTCATCGCGATCTCTTCGAGGATGGCGCCGCGCTCCACGTTCACGTCGTCCTCGAGGATGAGCGAGCCGGTGAGCATGTCGCAGACCACGTCGATGGCGAGCGGGAGGTCGGTGTCGAGCACGCGCGCGTAGTAGCACGTGTACTCCTTCGCCGTGAACGCGTTCATCTCGCCGCCGACCGCGTCGATGGCGGCGGAGATGTCCAGGGCGGACCGGCGGGCGGTTCCCTTGAAGAGCAGGTGCTCCAGGTAGTGCGTGGCGCCGTTCAGCGACGGAGTCTCGTCGCGCGAGCCCACGTGCGCCCAGATGCCGAAGGTGGCGGAGCGGACCGAGGGCAGGGTCTCGGTGACGATGCGCAGGCCACCGGGGAGGGTGGTCTTGCGGACCGTGCCGATGCCGTTCTCGCCCTTGATGAGGGTTTGGGTACGGGCGACGGCCCGCGCCTCCGAGGAGGTGCGGGCCGTCGCCGTGGAGCTACTCGACGTCACTTGTCGGTGTCGTCCTTCTTTTCATCGTCGCCTTCGCCCTCGACCACGGGGATCAGGGAGAGCTTGCCGCGGGAGTCGATCTCGGCGATCTCGACCTGGACCTTCTGGCCCACACCGAGGACGTCCTCGACGTTCTCCACGCGCTTGCCGCCGGCGAGCTTGCGGATCTGCGAGATGTGCAGCAGACCGTCCTTGCCCGGGAGCAGCGACACGAACGCACCGAAGGTCGTCGTCTTCACGACGGTGCCCAGGTAGCGCTCGCCGACCTCCGGCATGGTCGGGTTGGCGATGCCGTTGATCGTGGCGCGGGCGGCCTCGGCGGCCGGGCCGTCGGCGGCACCGATGTAGATGGTGCCGTCGTCCTCGATCGTGATCTCGGCGCCGGTGTCCTCCTGGATCTGGTTGATCATCTTGCCCTTGGGGCCGATGACCTCACCGATCTTGTCCACGGGGATCTTGACGGTGATGATCCGCGGGGCGTTCGGGGACATCTCGTCCGGCGTGTCGATCGCTTCCATCATCACGTCGAGGATGTGGAGGCGGGCGTCGCGGGCCTGCTTGAGCGCGGCGGCCAGGACCGACGCCGGGATGCCGTCGAGCTTCGTGTCCAGCTGGAGGGCCGTGACGAAGTCCTTCGTGCCGGCGACCTTGAAGTCCATGTCACCGAACGCGTCCTCGGCACCGAGGATGTCGGTGAGGGCGACGTAGTGCGTCTGGCCGTCGATCTCCTGGGAGATGAGACCCATGGCGATACCGGCGACGGGGGCCTTGAGGGGCACACCGGCGTTCAGCAGCGACATGGTGGAGGCGCAGACCGAGCCCATGGACGTCGAACCGTTGGAGCCGAGGGCCTCGGACACCTGACGGATCGCGTAGGGGAACTCCTCGCGGGTCGGCAGGACCGGCACGAGCGCACGCTCGGCGAGCGCGCCGTGGCCGATCTCGCGACGCTTCGGGGAGCCGACGCGGCCCGTCTCACCGACGGAGTAGGGCGGGAAGTTGTAGTTGTGCATGTAGCGCTTGCGGGTCACCGGAGAAAGGGTGTCCAGCTGCTGCTCCATGCGGAGCATGTTGAGGGTGGTGACGCCCAGGATCTGGGTCTCGCCACGCTCGAACAGCGCCGAACCGTGCACCCGCGGGATGGCCTCGACCTCGGCGGCCAGCGTACGGATGTCCGTGACGCCGCGGCCGTCGATGCGGACCTTGTCCTTGATGACGCGCTCGCGGACCAGCTTCTTGGTCAGCGCGCGGTACGCGGCGGAGATCTCCTTCTCGCGGCCCTCGAACTGCGGGAGCAGCTTCTCGGCGGCGATCTCCTTGACGCGGTCCAGCTCGGCCTCGCGGTCCTGCTTGCCGGCGATGGTGAGCGCCTGGGCGAGCTCGCTCTTGACCGCGGCGGTCAGGGCCTCCAGGACGTCGTCCTGGTAGTCGAGGAAGATCGGGAACTCGGCGGTCGGCTTGGCGGCCTTCGCGGCGAGGTCCGACTGCGCCTTGCACAGGACCTTGATGAAGGGCTTCGCGGCGTCGAGGCCGGCGGCCACGACCTCCTCGGTGGGCGCCTCGGCGCCACCCTTGACCAGCTGGATCGTCTTGTCGGTGGCCTCGGCCTCGACCATCATGATCGCGACGTCGCCGTCCTCCAGGACGCGACCGGCGACGACCATGTCGAAGACGGCGTCCTCGAGCTCGGTGTGCGTCGGGAACGCGACCCACTGACCGTTGATCAGCGCGACGCGGACGCCGCCGACCGGGCCGGAGAAGGGCAGACCGGCCAGCTGCGTGGACGCGGAGGCGGCGTTGATCGCCACGACGTCGTACAGGTGGTCGGGGTTGAGCGCCATGATCGTGGCGACGACCTGGATCTCGTTGCGAAGGCCCTTCTTGAAGGACGGACGCAGCGGACGGTCGATGAGACGGCAGGTGAGGACCGCGTCCTCGGAGGGACGGCCCTCACGGCGGAAGAAGCTGCCGGGGATCTTGCCGGCGGCGTACATCCGCTCCTCGACGTCCACCGTGAGGGGGAAGAAGTCGAGCTGGTCCTTGGGCTTCTTGGAAGCGCTGGTGGCCGACAGCACCATGGTGTCGTCGTCCAGGTACGCGACGGCGGAGCCGGCGGCCTGCTTGGCCAGGCGGCCCGTCTCGAAGCGGATGGTGCGGGTGCCGAAGGAGCCGTTGTCGATGACGGCCTCGGCGTAGTGGGTCTCGTTCTCCACTAGCGTTTTCTCCTCGTCTTCGTCCTGTCCTGCCCGTGTGGCAGGGGGACGGTGGCGGAGAGACGCGCCTTCTGGTGCGGGCCGGTCTTCGATCGAAGCACCCGGGGCTCGCTTCCCCCCGGGGGCCACTACCGAGGACCGGCGGCGGCGAGGCGCGCTTCTCCTCGTTCGTGTCGTGACGGGCCCTGCCCGGCGGGCACGGCCCCATCACGCTGTGTCGTACGTGCTGTGTCCTGCGTATTGCGTTGTGCTACCACACTACAAAGCGTCAGTGACACTCCGCACGTACAGAGATGTACAGCAGCACGTACAGCAAAAGGAGCGGTCCCCAGAAGATGTGGGAACCGCTCCCTTCACGGCGTCTTACTTGGCGCCCGCCGCACCGCGGCGGATGCCCAGGCGGTCGACCAGCGTACGGAAGCGCTGGATGTCCTTCTTGGCCAGGTACTGCAGCAGGCGGCGACGCTGACCGACCAGGATCAGCAGACCACGGCGGGAGTGGTGGTCGTGCTTGTGGGTCTTGAGGTGCTCGGTCAGGTCCGAGATGCGGCGCGAGAGCATGGCGACCTGGACCTCGGGGGAGCCGGTGTCGCCCTCCTTCTGGCCGAACTCGCTGATGATCTGCTTCTTCGTAGCGGCGTCGAGCGACACGCGTACTCCTCGTAGTCTCTGAGTGGCCACCGAGTGCCCCTGGTCCACTTCTCAGGGGAGCTTCCGTTACTCGGGAGGCGGGGATCCGCTGGGCGCGGCCTCCAGAGCTCGGGGCTCCGGGGGTGCGTACACAAACGGCCGTCACACAGCGTACCAGCCCGGCAGGGCCCGTCCGTCCGCCTCCCCGAACCCGGTCGACCGCGCGGACCTGGCCACTACTGTGACGGCACAGGGCATTCGCACGTGGGGAAGGGGCCGCCGGAACATGGCCGAGGAAGCGGACAAGGACGTGAAGGCGCGCAAGGAGCGGGAGAAGAACGAGCTCTACGCCCTCGACATCTCGGGCGTCGAATGGCACAGCGCGCCGGGTACGGAGGAGCACGAGGAGCGGGTCGAGATCGCGTATCTGCCCGAGGGCGCGGTGGCCATGCGCTCCTCCCTCGACCCGGACACGGTCCTTCGGTACACGGAGGCGGAGTGGCGGGCCTTCGTGCTCGGCGCGCGGGACGGGGAGTTCGACCTGGAACCCGCGCCGCACGACGGCGGACCGGCGACCCTCTAGCGGTCCAAAGGCACCGCGGTCCGAGGGGCCGCCGTGGACGGGCGAGGGCCGGCGCGGGACGGAGTTCCCGCGCCGGCCCTCGCCTCTGTCACGGGTCCGCCTCCTGCGTCGTGACGGGTCGGCCCACGCCGTGACGGATCAGCGCACGTTTCCGATGCCGACCGCGGCCGGCACCGGGTCGTCGGGGTGCGCGGCGGACGCCGAGAGCTGGCGGGGCGAGAAGAACGCCCTGCCGTGCTCGAAGAGGATGTCGGACCACTCGGGGGTCTCCATGCGCGTGGTGCCGCCCGGCAGATTGAAGAAGAGGAACGGCGTCTGCTTCCCGGTGGCGGGATCGATGCTCACGATGGCCGCGGGTCCGACGGTGTCGGCACTCGGCCGGTAGGCCAGGAGCTGGTTTCCGTTCATCTTCACGGGCCACAGCGGCTGGAACGGCCGTCCGTCGAACTTCCGCAGGCTCTTGCCCGTGTGCACGTCGTAGGCCACGATCCAGTTCTCCGGCTGGTCGAGCTCGCCGTCGTCCTTGCTCGCGACGAACAGCGCGTCCTTGCCCACGACCAGCGCGTAGCAGTTCTCCATGGCTCCGAAGTACTGCGTCCCGTCGAAGGAGCTGCCGCACATCGGGGCGAAACGGCCGCCCTTCATGGAGATGGTGGCGCTGTGGCGGCCCTGGTCGTCCAGGGTGATCAGGTCGGTCACCGTGTAGGCCCCCGCGCCGACGGCGATGACCGGTGGATCGGAGGACGGCAGGTAGACCTCCGAGATGTTCTTCGTCATCTTGTAGGTCCACTGCGGCTTCCCGGTGCGCGGGTCGATCTTCTGCACCCGGTACGCGTGCTCGGACTCGTCTCCACAGCGCAGCAGGACCAGCAGGCTGCGACCGCCCGCGAACCCCTTGTCCTCGCACGTGGTGACACCGGTGCTCTTCCACAGCTGCTTGCCGTCGGCCATGCCGTAGGCGACGGAGCCGTCGCCCCACGCCACCGCGACCGTGCCGCGCGCCATGGTGAGGTTCGTGTTGGTGACGTACGCGCTCTTCGCGTCGGGCATCGTCGCCGTCCACAGCTTCTTGCCGTTGTCGAGGTCGAAGAAGACGACCTCGTCGCAGACACCGGCGTCCTTGGTGCCCTTGCGCTTGGCCGGCTGGACGACGACGGCGGTACGCCCGTCCGCGGTGACGTGCTTCGTCGTCGCGCAGATGTGCCCGTCCAGCTCGATGGTCCAGGCCTTCTTGTCCCACTCGCCGAACTTGAAGCCCATGAGCTGGTTCTTGATGCCCTTGGCGAAGATCTTGCCGGTCGCCCAGGTGCCGGGGGCGTAGCGCGTCTCGTCGTCCTTGAACTTCTCCTCGTCGTAGTCGACGACGAGTTCACCCTCCGGGGTGCGCGGGACCCGCTCGACCGTCTCCCTGATCTCGTCGGGAGCCTGCGGGACGGCCACCGCCTTCTTCGACGGACCGTCGTCACCGTTCGCGTGCATGAGGAGCCAGCCGCCCGCGCACAGCGCCACGACGAGTACGGCGGCCACGATGCCGAACAGCCTTGTGCGGCGCCGTCTTCGCTCGTTGTCGGCCGTCAACGCGGACTGGGTGTACGGGGAGGGGGGTGGGCCGAAGCTCACGCGGAGAAGTCCTTTCGGAGGGAATCGTTCGGTGGCGGGGGAACCCCCTACTATGCATGCCGCTTGATCGTGTACATACAGCGGGCAGCGGGTCTGTCGCGATGGCTTCGTTTGTCCGCATTGAAGGTCAATAGTGAGCGTGCGCAAGCCACTTCTGGGCAGGGTGTGACGTAGCGGGCGGCCGCGGTGGGGTGGACGGGCCTGCCCTTGTGACAGTCATGGTGATTAGGCTGGGACAGGGCGCGACGCCAGAACCCGTGGAGGGGCCGCTCGCGTCTCAGGGGGAGCCGGGTCAATTCGGACGACCTCGTACGACTTCGGACGACCAAAAGCGTCAACGGACGCCGGCGGACGACAAGAAATCGGTCGCCCCGGCACGGCTTGAGGGTGCTCGACCACACCAGGAGGAACTGTGAACAGCGATCGGGACGGGATCCGCGGGGGCTGGGCCACACCCGGCGATGACCAGTCCGACGCGGAGTCCGCCGTCGAGACGACGGGCGAGTTCACCATCGACTACGCGCCGCCCGCCTGGTACACGCAGAACGCGTCGGGGACTCCGGCGAACTCCGGTGGTACGGAGGAGGAAGCGGAGGCGGCCCCGGCTCCCCCGACCGCTGCGGACTCCTCGGCCCCGCCAACTCCCCCGGTGTTCGAGGCCCCTTCGCCCCCCATTGCTCCTGAGACTCTTTCAGCGACTTCTGAGGCGCTTTCAGCGGTGCCGGAGACGGCGGAGGCAGCTGCCTCGCAGACTCCGGGTGCGCCCGTCGCGGACGCAGGCAGTCCGACGGCGCTGCCGAACGTTCCCCTGGGCGAATACCAGAGCCGGTGGGCGACGCCTCCGGCCGCTCCGGTGGCACCGGTCTCTCCCATGGGCGCCTCCGACGACATCGAGCCCGGCGACGGGGACCTGGAGAGCGGCGCCACCATGCGGATCTCTCCTGTCGCGCTGAAGCGGGAGTTCGCGGAACGTGCCGGCGCCGTGGGCCAGGAGCGGCCCGAGACCGAGGACGCGGCCGGGGCCGGGGCCGGGTCCGAGCCGGATCCGGCCGCTCCGGCCGCGGCCGGAGCGGCCGACGTCACGTCCGGACCCGGCTCCACCGCGTCGGACGCCGACTCCGTCGCGGACGCTTCCAAGGCCCCCGAATCAGCGGAGGCCCACGTCGGCGACGACGTGCGGCACGTGGTCGACGCGCAGGAGGACACACCGGGGACGGTGAGTGAGGCGGACGCCGCTGGGCAGACCGAGGGCGTCGTGGACGGCGGTTTTGACGTGGGCGCCGAGGACGCCGCGGCGGACGAGCCGGCGGCGGAGGCTACCGGGGCCGTGGACGCCACGGCCGGCACCGCCGACTCCGTCGACGCCTCCGATGTCGCCGACGGGCCTGAGGTCGCCGACGCGCCTGGTGTCGCCGATGCCCCCGGCACCTCCGAGGCCTCGGACCGTTCCGACGCTTCCGGAGAGCCTGATGTCGTCGCGGACATCGTGGCGCCGGTGTCCTCCGACGCGGGCGACGGGACCGGCGAGGTCGCCGACGCCGTACCGCACGGGGCGGTCCCCTCCGACGCGGCCGACGGCACCGTGAGCGACGCCGTCCATGACGGCGTACGTGACGAGGCGGGCGACGAGACCCGTGACGACGTGAGCGACGCGGTGCCGCAGGGTGCCGACGCGGCCGACGCGGAGCCCGAGGACGCCCGGCCGATGGACGAGCCGCAGGACGCCGTGCCCGTCGACCGACCCGGCGCTCCCGAGGGCGTGCAGGACGCGCCTCCCGCCTGGGCTCCCCCGCCGCTGCCGCAGGGCGGGCTGCCACCCCTGCCGCCCGCGTACCAGCCCGCCGCTCCCGCTCCCGCGGCCCAGTGGCCGGCGTCCGACGAGCCCGCGAAGCCCGAGCCCTCGGCGGCCGAGCCCGCGCAGGCACGGACGCCGCCGCAGATCCAGCCGTCGGCACCCGCCCCGGGCCGGCCGTTCCAGCCGCCGGCGCCGGCACCCGGGCAGCCCTTCCAGCCCCCCGCGCCCGCTCCGGCTCCCGGCCAGGCCTTCCAGCCGCCCGCTCCGGCTCCCGCTCCCGGCCAGGCCTTCCAGCCGCCGGCCCCGCAACCCGCGCCTCCCGCGTGGCCCTCCCCCGGTGGGCCCGCGTCGACGCCACCGGCGCAGGGAGCCGTGTCGGTGACGCCGCCCGTCCACGACAACCCCGTTCCGGTCCCGCCGCCGAGTCACGCACCGGCGCCGGGCGCCCCTGCCCCCGAAGCACCCGCCGCGGCCTCCGCGCCGGTCCCGCCGCAGGGCAGCTACGGCTTCCCCCAGCCGAGCACTCCGGCCCCGAACCCCACGTCGCAGGGCAGCTACGGCTTCCCGCAGCCGGGCGCTCCGGCCCCCGCGCAGACGCCGGCCGCCACCCCTGAACCGCCGGCCCCCGCTGCCGCCAACCCGCCCGCTCCCGGTTCCGGTCGCGGCTTCCCGCAGCGGAGCGCCCCGGCCCAGGACGCGACGGCGCCCAACCCGCCTGCCCCGGCGCCCGGTTACGGCTTCCCGCAGCCGACCACGCCCCCGGCGGCACCGCAGGCTCAGGGTGCGCAGCAGGGCTACGGATTCCCGCAGGCCCCCGCCACGCCCGTCCCGCAGCCCGGCTACGACCTTCCCCGGCCGGCCTCGGAGCCCGCGCAGTCGGAGGCGCCCGGCGCGGCGCAGCCACCGCTTCCGTCGGCGCAGGTGGCTCCTCACTACCCGGCCCCTCCGGGACCGGCGCAGCAGCAGCCGCAACCAGCCGCCCCGCACGTGCCGCAGCAGCCCACGGGTGCCGCTCCCGTCGATCCCCGTACGGGGACGGCCTGGCCGCAGCCCATGCAGCACGACCAGCGCCAGCCCACCAACCCGGGCGCGGCCCCGCTCGGCTACACCGCCGCGGTGGAGCTCTCCTCCGACCGACTGCTCAACAACAAGAAGCAGAAGCCCAAGAGCGGTCGTCCCGCCGCCGCGTCGTCGCGGTTCAAGCTGGGCGGCAAGAAGGAGGAGGCCGAGCGGCAGCGGAAGCTGGAGCTGATCCGTACGCCGGTGCTGTCGTGCTATCGCATCGCCGTGATCAGCCTCAAGGGCGGTGTCGGCAAGACGACCACGACCACCGCGCTCGGTGCGACGCTCGCCAGCGAGCGTCAGGACAAGATCCTCGCGATCGACGCCAACCCGGACGCCGGCACGCTCGGCCGCCGCGTGCGCCGCGAGACCGGCGCCACGATCCGTGACCTCGTCCAGGCGATCCCGTACATCAACTCGTACATGGACATCAGGCGGTTCACCTCCCAGGCCCCCTCCGGGCTGGAGATCATCGCCAATGACGTCGACCCGGCCGTGTCCACGACCTTCAACGACGAGGACTACCGGCGCGCGATCGACATACTGGGCAAGCAGTACCCGATCATCCTGACCGACTCGGGTACCGGCCTGCTGTACAGCGCCATGCGCGGTGTACTCGACCTCGCCGACCAGCTCATCATCATCTCGACGCCGTCCGTCGACGGTGCGAGCAGCGCCAGTACGACGCTGGACTGGCTGTCCGCGCACGGGTACGCGGACCTCGTGTCCCGGTCCATCACGGTGATCTCCGGAGTGCGCGAGACCGGCAAGATGATCAAGGTCGACGACATCGTCAGCCACTTCGAGACGCGCTGCCGCGGCGTCGTGGTCGTGCCGTTCGACGAGCACCTGTCCGCGGGTGCCGAGGTGGACCTCGACATGATGCGGCCCAAGGTGCGGGAGGCCTACTTCAACCTCTCGGCGATGGTGGCCGAGGACTTCGCGCGGCACCAGCAGTCGCACGGGCTGTGGACGAACGACGGCAATCCGCCCCCGGTGGCCGCCCCGCCGATGCCGGGCCAGTACGTGCCCGGGCAGCCGGTTCCCGGACAGCCGTACGGCTGGCCCTACCCGCAGCCGGGACAGCCCTACCCGCCGCAGCCCGGTCAGGCGTACCCGCAGACCCCCCAGGGCCAGGCCCCGCAGCCGCAGCCGCAGCCGCAGCCGCAGCCGGGACAGCCTTACGCACAGCCCGGGCAGCCGTACCAGCCGAACCAGGGCCAGACGCCGCCCCCGCCGCCTCAGCAGTAACTCGATCGGCCCCTCCTGAGGGACCGATTCGCGCTCGGGCCCGCACCGTCCACGGACGGTGCGGGCCCTTCGTGTGTCCAGGGACGTCTTGAGCCGTCAAGCCGTCACCAGGGCGGCTTCACCGGTCTGAACCAATGAGCGAAAAATCCGCGCCAACTCGTTATTTCCGCAGGCCACATGGGGTTCATGTGCCGTTGACTCGCGTCGACCGCCGCTGATAGACACACACATCAACCCCGCCGGCGCCATCCCGATCAAGTCGTTCAACCAGCCACCTCTGCGCAAGCGATGACGTGAGGTCACCGACCCATGAACACACAGGATCAGCACCACAGAGGGCTCCTGCGTCCGCGGCTCGTCGCCGCCGCAGGTGCCGCAGCGCTCACCCTCACCGCCGGTCTGGCGACCCCGCTCAACCCGGCACCGCACCAGGCCCAGGCCAAGGAGAACAAGAAGGTCCTCACCGTCGCGGTCGCGCAGAGCGTCGACTCGCTGAGTCCGTTCCTGGCGTCACGGCTGGTCAGTACGAGCATCCACCGGCTCATGTACGAGTACCTGACCAACTACGACCCGGCGGACAACCACGCGATCCCCGGCCTCGCCACCAAGTGGGAGCCGTCCGCCGACAAGCTCACCTGGACCTACACGATCCGGTCGAACTCGAAGTGGTCGGACGGTCAGCAGGCCACCGCCGAGGACGCGGCCTGGACGTTCAACAAGATGATGACCGACGAGGGCGCGGCCACCGCGAACGGCAGCTTCGTCGGCAACTTCAAGAAGGTCACCGCCCCGAGCGCCACCAAGCTCGTCATCGAGCTGAAGAAGCCGCAGGCCACGATGGCCGCGCTCGACGTGCCGATCGTGCCCAAGCACGTCTGGGAGAAGGTCGGGGACTTCACCAAGTTCAACAACGACAAGCAGTTCCCGATCGTCGGCAACGGACCGTTCATCCTGACGGACTACAAGCCGGACAGCTACGTTCGGCTGAAGCCCAACAAGAGCTTCTGGCGGGGTGCCCCCAAGTTCGACGAGCTGGTCTTCAAGTACTACAAGGACGGCGACGCGGCCGTCGCCGCCCTCCAGAAGGGCGAGGTGTCCTTCGTCTCCGGCCTCACACCGGCCCAGTCGACGGCGCTCAAGAGCCAGCAGAACATCAAGGTGAACGACGCCCCCGGCCGCCGCTTCTACGCCCTCGCCACCAACCCCGGCGCCCAGGCGAAGAACGGCAAGAAGTTCGGTGACGGCGCCGAGTCGCTGCTCGACCAGAAGGTGCGACAGGCGCTCTTCCTCGCGATCGACCGGAAGGCCCTCATCGACAAGGTCTTCCAGGGCCACGCCGTGGAGGGCGAGGGCTACATCCCGCCGCGCTTCTCGACGTACTTCTGGAAGCCGGAGGCGAGCCAGCGGCTGGCGTACGCCCCGGTCAGGGCCGCCAAGCTCCTCGACGAGGCGGGCTACAAGAAGAACGGTGACGGCAATCGCGTCGAGAAGAACGGCAAGCCGATCAACTACCGGGTCCTCTGCCATGCCACCGACCCCAACGACAAGGCGGTCGGACAGTACCTGAAGGAGTGGTACGGCAAGCTGGGCATCGGTGTCACCCTCAACTGCCTGGACAACGTGACCGACCCCTGGCTGGCGGGCACCTACGACCTGGCGTTCGACGGCTGGTCCGTCAACCCCGACCCCGACTTCGTCCTGTCGATCCACACCTGCGGAGCGCTGCCCGCCACCCCCAAGGACACCGGGGCCACGGACAACTTCATCTGCGACAAGAAGTACGACGAGCTGTACGACCAGCAGCTCGCCGAGTACGACACCGCCAAGCGGGCGGACATCGTCAAGCAGATGGAGTCGCGGCTGTACGACACCGGGTACATGAACGTCATGGCGTACCCGAACGCGGTCGAGGCCTACCGCACCGACCAGATCAAGTCGATCGAGACGATGCCGAAGGCCGCGGGCAACATCTACGGCCAGGACGGTTACTGGAGCTGGTGGTCGGCCGTCCCGGCGGGGTCCTCCGGTGAGTCCTCCGACAGTTCGAGCTCGACGGGCGTCATCATCGGCATCGTCGCGGGCGTCGTCGTCCTCGCGGGCATCGGGGCGTTCTTCGCGATGCGCAGGCGCTCGACGGCCGAGGACCGTGAGTAGGACCCGCACCGCCCCGAGGGAACCTCCGGGAAGGCATGCGGGGTCCCCAAGAACGCACGAGCGAATGAGTAGTTCATGACCGCTGAGGCAACACCCTCGCTGGTCGAGGCGACCGACGGTCCGGCGGAGGCCGGGCCGTCGGTCCGCGGGCCCAGGGCGCGTACCAGAACCGCGTATCTGCGATATGTGGCGGGCAAGTTGGGCGGCGCGGCCGTCTCACTGCTGGCCGTCCTCGTCACCAGCTTCTTCCTGTTCCGGCTCATCCCCGGCGACCCGGTCAAGTACATGACGGGCGGCCGCCAGGTGTCCGCCGAGCAACTCGCCAACTACCGCAAGGAGTTCGGGCTCGACCTGCCGATGTGGGAGCAGTTCACGGACTACTGCGGCAAGGCGCTCACCGGCGATCTCGGCACCTCGTACCAGTTCCGGGCCCCCGTCATCGACAAGATCACCGAGGCGCTGCCGAACACCCTGCTGCTCACCGGCACGGCGTTCGTGCTCTACACCGCGCTCGGCATCTTCATCGGCACGCGCTCCGCGTGGCGCAACGGCGGGCTGAGCGACCGGGTCAACACCGGCCTGGCACTGACCCTTTACTCCATTCCGTCCTTCTGGCTGGGTCTGCTGCTCATCATCGTGTTCTCGGTGGGCATGGGCCCCATCCCCGGACTGTTCCCCACCGGGGGCATGGAGTCGGGAGGCAAGGAGGGTTTCGCGTACGTCATGGACGTGGCCCACCATCTGATCCTCCCGGTGGTGACGCTGGTCGCGGTGGAGTACGGGCAGACCCTGCTCGTCACGCGGTCGGCCCTGCTGGACGAGATGGGCAGCGACTATCTGACGACCGCCAGGGCGAAGGGGCTGCGGGACGACCTCGTACGCCGTCGGCACGCCGCGCCCAACGCGCTGCTGCCGACCGTGACGCTGATCTTCATCAACCTCGGCCGGACGGTCGCGGGCGTGATCCTCGTCGAGACCGTCTTCTCCTGGCCGGGCCTCGGCGGGCTCTTCTACCAGGCGCTGAGCGTGCCGGACCTGCCCTTGGTGCAGGGGCTGTTCTTCGTCTTCGCGGCAGCCGTGATCGTGATGAACACGCTCGCCGACCTGATCTATCCGCTGCTGGACCCACGGGTGGGCCGATGACCACAACCGAGTCGGACGGGCCGATGACGACCGAACCCACGGCGGCTTCGAAGGGCAGCGGACCCGCGACGGCGAGGAGCCCCCGCGCCCTCGCCTGGCAGCGCCGCCGTCATTCCGCCGCCCGTTTCTGGAAGCAGTACCGCACCCACCACGCCGGAGTCTTCGGGCTGGCCGCCCTCGGGCTCTGCGCGCTCATCGCGCTGACCGCGCCGCTGACCGTCGGCTCCGACGTGCAGAGCGTGACCGACGCGCCGGGCGATCCCATGGAGAGCCCGAGCACCGAATTCCCCCTGGGAACCGACCAGTTCGGGCGCAACCTGCTCGGGCTCGTGGTGTGGGGCGCCCGGGTCTCGCTGCTCGTGGGGCTGCTCGCCGCCGTGCTCTCGGTCGCGATCGGCGCGCTCATCGGCATCACCGCCGGACACTTCAAGGGCTGGTACGCGACCGTGATGATGCGGATCACGGACTGGTTCCTGGTGATGCCCACACTGGTCCTCGCGATCGCGCTGGCCACCGTCATGAGCCGGTCGCTCGGCACGATCATCCTGGCGATCGGCGTGACGACCTGGCCGACGACGGCGCGTCTGGTGCGCGCGCAGACCCTCGCGGTGGAGTCGCGGCCGTACATCGAACGGGCCAAGGCGCTCGGCGGCGGACACTGGCACATCATGACCCGGCACGTGCTGCCCAATGTGATGCCGCTGGTGCTGGCACAGACGACCCTGATCATCTCCTCCGCAATCCTCGCGGAGGCGACCCTCGCCTTCCTCGGGCTCGGTGATCCCACGGTGGTGTCGTGGGGCGGGCTGCTCCAGGACGCGCGGGAGGCCGGCGCGGTCAGCGCCGGGAAATGGTGGTACCTGGTACCGCCCGGTGTCGCGATCGCCGTGGTCGCGCTGGCGTTCACGCTGTGCGGGCGCGCCGTCGAGTCCGTCCTCAACCCCAAGCTGGGAGTGGCACGTTGACCCTGCTGGAGGTCAGGAACCTCGAAGTGACCTACGCGGGCGGCGCGGCCGCCGTCCGCGGCGTGGACCTGTCGCTCGACGCGGGCCAGAAGCTCGGTGTCGCGGGCGAGTCCGGCTGCGGCAAGTCCACCCTGGCGCTCGCACTGCTGCGGCTGCTCCCCGCGGGGACGCGCACGAGCGGGGAGATCCTGCTCGACGGCGAGGACGTCCTGAAGATGAAGTGGGGGCAGGTGCGGGCGGTCCGCTGGGCGGGCGCCTCGATCGTCTTCCAGGGCGCCATGCACTCGCTGAACGCGGTCCACCGCATCGGCGACCAGATCGCCGAGCCGATCCTGCTGCACAAGAAGGCGACGCCCGCGGGCGCCCGGAGGAAGACCGGGGAACTGCTCGAACACGTCGGCCTGCCCGCCGCCCGCGCGAGCGCCTACCCGCACGAGCTGTCCGGCGGTCAGCGCCAGCGCGTCATGATCGCCATGGCGCTGGCCTGCGACCCGCGGCTGGTCATCGCCGACGAACCGACCACGGCGCTCGACGTGATGATCCAGGCGCAGATCCTCCGTCTGATCGAGCAGCTGGTCAGCGAGCAGGACCTGGGTCTCGTCATGATCAGCCACGACCTCGCGGTGCTGGCCGACACCTGCGATCGCCTCGCCGTGATGTACGCGGGCCGAGTCGTCGAGGAGGGCCCGGCCCGGCAGGTGTACGAGGACGCCCGGCACCCTTACGGCAAGGCGCTGTCGGCCGCCTTCCCCCGTATCGGCGACACGGCGTCGCGGTTCGCGCCGCGCGGACTGCCGGGCGATCCGCCGGACCCGTCCGCGCTGCCGTCCGGATGCACGTTCCACCCGAGGTGCCCGGTGGCCCTGGACTCCTGCATGACCGAGGACCAGGAGCTCCGCGGCGCGGGCACGGCGAGGTGGGCTGCCTGTGTGCACGCGGGCGCGTCGGTCCCCCAGCCGGGCAGCCCGGCGGAAGAAGCCAGGAGCAGCACGCCATGACCACTGACACCCCCGTGCCGGCCGCTCCGCTGCTGCGCGCGCAGGACCTGCACGTCTCGTTCGCCGGACGCAACGGCGCCGCCCGCGCGCGGGCGGTCGACGGCGTCGACCTCGACATCCGGCGCGGCGAGATCGTCGCCCTGGTCGGCGAGTCGGGCTGCGGCAAGACGACACTCGCGCGCTCGCTCCTCGGTCTCGTCCCGCCGACCGGCGGGCACGTCACCTTCGACGGGAAGCCGCTCGACTACTCCTCGCGCGCCCTGAAGGCGTACCGCAAGCGCGTCCAGCTCGTCCTCCAGGACCCGAGCGGCTCACTCAACCCCCGGCACACCGTGTACGACGCGGTCGCGGAGGGTCTGCGCATCCACGGGTACGGCGGGGACGAGCGGGCGGCGGTCGCGGAGGCCCTCTCCCGGGCCGGACTGCGCCCGCCGGAGCGCTTCTTCCTGCGGTACCCGCACGAGCTGTCCGGCGGTCAGCGCCAGCGCGTGGTGATCGCCGGAGCCCTCGTCCTGGAGCCCGAACTCATCGTCGCCGACGAGCCGGTGGCCTCGCTCGACGCGTCGGTGCGCGGCGAGATCCTCGCCCTGCTGCTGCGTCTGCGCACCGAACTCGGCCTGTCCGCCCTGGTGGTGACGCACGATCTGGGTCTGGCATGGAACATCGCCGACCGGGTCGCGGTGATGTACCTCGGCCGCATCGTCGAGACGGGCGAGGTCGAGCAGGTCCTGACGACGCCCCGGCACCCCTACACCCAGGCCCTGCTCTCCGTGCTGCCGGAGGCACCGGGCGATCCGGTCGTGCTGACGGGCGAGCCCCCGGACCCGTCCCGCATCCCGGCGGGCTGCCGCTTCCACGCCCGCTGCCAGATCCTCGCGAGCGGCGAGGCCGAGCGGGCCGGTGTGGCGGACGCCTGCCGTGGCCGGGAGCTGGAGGTACTGGACGGCGCCGGCGGGACGCAGGTGGCCTGCCACTGGGCCCGGGCCACGGTCGCCGGCTGACCACGACGACGGGGGCGGCCGGTGCTTCGGAGCACCGGCCGCCCCCGTCGTCGTACCGAAGAGGACTGGGCGACTACGCCGGAGGGGCGGAGTCGGCCTCGTAGGCCTCGATGAGCTCGCGCGACCGCTTCACGTCGTCCCCGATGGCTTCCAGCAGCGCCTCGATCGAGTCGAACCTGGCCTGGCCGCGCACGAAGGCGAGGAAGTCGACGGCGACGTGGAGGCCGTAGAGGTCGAGGCCGACGCGGTCGATGGCGTAGGCCTCGACCGTGCGCTCGGTGCCGTCGAACTGCGGGTTCGTGCCGACGGAGATCGCGGCGGGCATCGCCTCGTCCGCGACGTGCAGCCAGCCGGCGTACACGCCGTCCGCGGGGATGGCCGTGTGCGGGAGGGTCTCGACGTTGGCCGTCGGGAAGCCGAGCTCCCGGCCGCGCTGGGCGCCACGGACGACGACGCCCTCTACGCGGTGCGGGCGGCCGAGGATCTCCCGGGCGCCCTCGACGTCGCCCTCGGCTACGAGCCGCCGGGTCAAGGTCGAGGAGAACGGCTCTCCGCCGCCCGCCTCACCCGTGACGTACAGGTCGACGACCTCGACCTCGAAGTCGTACGTCTCGCCCTGCTCGCGCAGGAAGTCGACGTTGCCCGCGGCCTTGTGGCCGAAGCGGAAGTTCGGGCCCTCGACGACGGCCTTCGCGTGGAGCTTGTCGACCAGGACCTTCACGACGAAGTCGGCGGGCGACAGCTTCGAGAACTCGCTGGTGAAGGGGAGGATGAGCAGGGCGTCCACGCCCAGCTCGGCCATCAGCTCCGCGCGGCGGTGGTGCGGGGCGAGCAGTGGGGGGTGGCTGCCGGGGCGCACGACCTCGCTCGGGTGGGGGTCGAACGTCACGACGACGGACGGCACGCCCAGCTCCCGGGCGCGGTCCACGGCATGCTTGATGATCAGCTGGTGCCCGCGGTGCACTCCGTCGTAGGAGCCGATGGTGACGACGCTGCGCCCCCAGTCCTGGGGGATGTCCTCCAAGCCACGCCAGCGCTGCACTGTGACCGCTCCTTGTCGAACCCGTGTCCGTGATTGCCTCGTTCGCAGCTCTAAGGGTGCCATGCCGTGTGCGCTCGGCTTGCATCGGCATCGAGCTGTGACGAGGAGCACGGACACGGAGCGGGCAGCCGGCGGGGCTCGGGGTCACGCGGGGACCCGGACTCCGGCCAGGTTCTCGATCATGCGGCGGGTGCTCGGGCCGACCACCGCGGCCCATTCCTCGGGGGAACCGGTCAGCCAGCGGGACAGCAGGACGGCGAACCCCGGGACGTGCCGGGCCAGGTCGACGAGGCCGCGGTCGAAGTCGGTGGCTCCGGCCGGGGTGCGCACGAGGAGGAGGCCCGCCCGGTGCACCAGCTCCCGGGTGGGCTCCTCGCCCCGGCGGTCCGCTCCGTCCGCGGCGGCCTTGAGCAGGCTGCCGAGGACGGCAGGGTCGTGTTCCCGCGCGAGGAGCAGATCAAGCAGCTCCCGGCGCAGGGGGCGCGACCTGCGGCTGCCGGGCGCCGCGAGGACCCCGGCGAGCGCCGCGCGCACCGGAGTGGGGCAGCCGTCCAGCAGACCGCCGACCAGCGGCACCAGCACGGCGCGTACCGCGGGCCCCTGTTCCAGCCGCCGGTCCACGTACGCGGCGACGTGGGCGGCGGCGTCGGGGCGCAGCTCCACGGCTTCCCGCACGAGTGCGGCGACGCGGCGCGCGAGGGCGGGCGTGGCGACGTCGGCGAGGGTGCGCAGCGTCTCGCCGGTGCCGGGGCCCGGACTGCGCAGCCGGGTCCGGATCGCGTCGAGCACGGGGTCCGGGTGGGTGGTGAGCGCCGCGACCAGCGCGGCCGCGGGGAGGCTCGGGTCGCCGGCGGTGAAGCGGTCCAGGGCCTGCGGGAGGTACCGGGCGCGGGTGCGCGGGTCCCGCACGAGGAGGCCGAGCGCGCCGCCGTGCAGGGTGCAGTCCGCGGGGCGGGACAGCAGGGCGAGCGCCGCGTACCGCAGGAGTTCGCGGTCGGCCTCGGTCCGCACGAAGGGCGAGGCCCGCAGTCCGTACGTCACCGCCGCCACGCGACGTGCGGGCCGCTCGTCGTGCGCCCAGCGGTCCACTGCCCGGCACACGGCCGACGGCTCCTCCTCCGCCAGCACGGCGAGCAGTTCGTCGCCTCGTCGGTGCGCGCTGTCGACCAGCGCCTCGGCCAGGTCGTCCAGTGCCCGTCCCCGGTACGCGTACAGCAGGGCCTGTGCGGCGGTCGCCACGGTCGCGTGCGGGGCCGCGGGCAGGGGCCGCTCGTCGTCGAACCAGCCCGTCAGATGTCGCTGTACGGCGGTGGGGTCGGCGGCGAGCAGCCGGGCGACGGCGTCCAGGCAGCGCGGGGCCGTCGGGGCGGCGCGGAACCCGCTCTCGCGCGCGCCCCTCTTGGCAGCGACCCCGGCGTCCCAGGTACGCCCGAGATCCGTGGCGCCCCCGACGTCCCCCGTGCCCCCGGCGCTCTCGACGTCCGCGGTCCCCGGGAAACCGGCCCGCGATGCCGTCGGACGCGCAGTCGGCAGGGCTGTCTCGTCGGCGCCCCCGGAGGCCCCGGGGCCGCTTGGTTCCTCCGTACCCCCGGCAGACCCCGGACGGCGCATCTCGTCCGCGACCACCAGTCGCCTCAACAGGTCGAACCGCTCGGTGTCGGGGACGGGCAGCGCCTCCCAGAAGGCGGGCCCGAACTCTGCGGGTACGCCCCGCCCGGTCCCCCGCCAGGTCACGATCCGCTCGGCGAGCCGTCGCAGCACGCCGATGTACGGCATCGCGTCGGGCACCCGCAGCAGGACCTCGGCGCAGAGCCGGGTCGCCCACCAGGCGGGGTCGCCGAGCGGTCCGGGGGTCTTCGGCAGCAGGTCGTCCGCGGCGTCGGCCAGATCGTCCAGCCTGCGGGCCAGTTCGGCAGCGCCCTGCTGCCGGGCCAGGAGGAGCAGTGTCTCCACGACGGGACCGATGCGGTGACGGGGTACGGGGACCGTGCGGGCGTCGGCGGTCCGGGAGGGCCAGGGGCGGCGCGAGGTTGCCGTTCGCTGGGCGGGCACCTGCGGCGACGCCGGTGGGCGCGTGCGGTGCACGAGGTCGTGCAGGGCGGCCCCCAGGTCGAGGTGGGTGCCCTGGATCCAGTCGGCTAGCTCCTCGTGGGCGAAGCGGTAGCCGTCGCCCGCGGGGACGAGGAGGCCCTCGGTGAGGACGGCGGAGGCCCAGCCGCAGGTCCCGGCGAGGCGTCCTGAGGGGGCGGGGCCCCAGGGGAAGACGGTTTCGAAGGACACGCGGTCCAGCTCGCCCTGTCCCGGGCCCAGGCAGCGCCGCGCCGCCTCGTGGACCTGGCCGGAGACGAGGGCGGCGAGTCTGCGCACCGCGTTGCCGCGCAGGCCGTTCGCCGCGGCGAGGCGCACCGCGACGCGCAGGCACATCAGGTCGAGGTAGGCGGCGAACACCTCGTCCCGGCCGGGTCGCCCGGCCGGATGGGCGGGCAGCGCGGCCCGCACTTCGGAGAACAGCCGCAGGACGAGCGGGTGACGTGCGTCGGCCCCGGCGAGCGCGCCTTCGGCGATTTCGGCGCGGGCCCGGGCGAGCCGTGCCTCGTCCTCGGTCAGGTCCCCCAGGCGTACGCAGGCGGGTGGCCGCCCTTCCGGGGATGCGGTCCCCGGGGCCGCGCCGTGCACCAGGTCGGCGGGGAAGCCGGCGCCCGCCTGCTCCCAGTACTCGGCCCGGCACCCGACGACGAGTCGGGCTCCGGTCTCGCGCAGCCAGTCGGCGGTTGCGGCGGTCCACTCGGGCAGCCGGTGGGCGAGGTCGGAGGGCATTTCCTCGGGGCCGTCGAGGAGGAGCAGCAGGGACCGCCCCGCCTCGCGCGCCAGCCGGGCCAGCCGCTCGGGCCCGATGTCGCCCAGCTCTCCCTCGTACCTGCCGGGTGGCAGGAGACCGGCATCGGGCAGGATCCCCTGGACCGTCGCCGGGCCGGTGGCCGGTGAGTCGTCCGCCAGATCTCCCGGAGACGGGCCCCCGGCGGCTTCCTGTTCCTCCCCCGGCGCCGCCACGATGCGGGCCGCCCTCTCCAGCGCCCGCCTCGCCGCGTCGGCCACCGAGGTGTCGGTGCCGAGCAGGTCGGCGCCGCGCAGATACAGCGTGGGGGCCGGTTCGGCGCCCGAGGCGCGGCGGGCGGCCAGGGCCGCCAGTTCCGTCGTACGGCCGCTGCCGGGCCGGCCGACGAGGCCGAGGACGGCGGCCGGGCCGTACTCGAAAGCGGTGAACTCCCGGACGACGTCGGCTCGTTCGACCGGACCGCGCCCGGTGCCGCTGGAGCCGGCGGCCGTCGCCGCGCCCGGAGCGTCCGATCCCACCGAGGTCGCGGTGATTTCCAGAGCGCCCGCCAGGTTCAGGTCCGCGCCGTAGGCCGGTACGGAGGCCGCGTTCCGCGCGAGCAGCGCGGCCAGACCCGGGACGCCGCGCAGCGGGACCGCGAAGCCGACGGCCCGGTGCCCGGTGTGCAGGGCGGTACCGAGCACCGCGACGACCGCGCCGGTCGCGGCGTCGAGGACCGGCCCCCCGGCCGCTCCCCCGCCCGGTCTGAGCGCGTCCGCGCCCGCGGTGCCGATGGCCAGCTCCTGGACGTCGCCGAGGAGGTGGAAACGGTCCGTGGCCGTGTACGTGGCGGTGGAGGTGCCGAGCAGGCGCGCCTCGCGCCAGCCGCCGGCGGCGATCCGGACGTACGTACCGGTCGCGATCCTGTCCCGCACGGTGACGGGGAGCGGGTCGAGGCCGAGACCTTCGGTGCGTACGAGTGCCAGATCCGCGTCGGGGAGCGGGGTCACGGCGTCGGCGGTGACGACGCAGGTGCGGTCGCCGGGGGCGTGCAGGACGAGGCGGGCCAGACCGTCGACGGCCTCGTGGCTGGTGATCACCGTGCCGTGGTGGTCGGCGGCGAAACCCGTGCCGCGGGGGCGGCCCGCCGGATCGCAGATGCGCACCAGGGCCGTGTCGCGCGCATCGCCGCGGTCGTCCGCCGGTTGCCGGCCCACGGTCCGCGGGCCCCGTCCCGCCATGCTCGAACCTCCCCGCCGTGCTCCTTACTTCTGAAGGTAGGCGTGAGGTGATCAGCGGGACAGATCGCGCGGCGAACGCGCCCCCTTCCACACCCTCGGTTCACTCCGAGCGCCCGCCCGAAGGGGTGAACAGGCGGGGGTGGGTGGATACACCCTTGGGTGGGGGAACCGAGGGGGGACCGTGGAGCGGCGGACACGAGACCCCGTGACCGCCGCTCCTCGGGCAGCACTCCCCGCACCACGCCCCACACGCCCCGGCCGGGGTCCGGAAGGGCTAGGCGCCGAACACCGCCAGGCTCTTCGCCTTGCCCCGCTGTTCCTCGACGAGGGCCAGGAAGACTCCGTCGCGGTCGAAGACCGCCACGGCGCCCTTGCCCGCGTACTCCTCGGGCATCTCCAGCCGCACGCCGTTCAGGAGCAGCCGTGCCCGCTTGGCGTCCACGTCCCAGCGCGGGAACGCGGCCGCGGCGGCCTCGGCGATCGGCATCACGGTCAGCTCCTCCTGGAGCTGGTCGAGGGTGCGCGCCGAGTCGAGCTTGTACGGGCCGACGCGGGTGCGGCGCAGGGCGGTCAGGTGACCGCCGACGCCGAGATCCGCGCCCAGGTCGCGGGCGAGCGCCCGGATGTAGGTGCCGGACGAGCAGACGACGGAGACGACCAGGTCGAGCACGGGCGTACCGTCCTCGGCGACGGCGTCACGGACGTCGTACACGGCGAACGACGAGATCGTCACCGGCCGGGCCGGGATCTCGAACTCCTCACCCTCGCGTGCCCGCTTGTACGAGCGCACTCCGTCGATCTTGATGGCGCTGACCTTGGACGGCACCTGCATGATGGCGCCGGTCAGCTTGGCGATCCCGGCGTCGACCGCGTCACGCTTCACGCCGGAGGCGTCGGTGGACGACGTGATCTCGCCCTCCGCGTCGTCCGTCAGCGTGTTCTGGCCGAGCCTGATCGTGCCGAGGTACTCCTTCTCGGTCAGCGCGAGGTGCCCGAGGAGCTTGGTCGCCTTCTCTACGCCGAGGACGAGCACACCCGTCGCCATGGGGTCGAGGGTTCCGGCGTGTCCGACGCGGCGGGTCCTGGCGATCCCGCGCATCTTGGCGACCACGTCGTGCGAAGTGAAGCCCGACGGCTTGTCCACGATGACAAGCCCGTCGGGCGTCCGGTGCTTCTCGGTCATTCGGCGGCGTCGTCCTCGTCCTCGTCCTCGCCCGGCTTCTTGTACGGGTCGGCGTCACCGGCGAAGGTGGCGCCCGCCGAGACCTCGCGCACCTTCGCGTCCGAGGCGCGTGCCTTGTCGAGCAGGTCCTCGATGGTCCGGGCGGTGTCGGGAAGGGCGTCCGCGACGAACGTCAGCGTCGGCGTGAACTTCACGCCGGCCGCCGCGCCGACCGCGGAGCGGAGCACGCCCTTGGCGCTCTCCAGGCCCGCGGCGGCCGCCGCGCGCTCCTCGTCGTCCCCGTACACCGTGTAGAAGACGGTCGCCTCCCGGAGGTCCCCGGTGACCCGGGTGTCCGTGATGGTCACATGCGAACCGAGCCGCGGGTCCTTGATCCCGCGCTGCAGCTTCTGGGCCACCACCTCTCGGATGAGGTCCGCCAGCCTCTTCGCCCGCGCGTTGTCGGCCACTGGTCCGTCTCCCTCGTTCTTCCTGTTCTGCGTTTCAAGCTTGTGTGTCACTCGTCGTCGTCGCCGTGGAAGCGCCGCCTCACGGACAGCAGCTCCACCTCGGGACGCCCGGCGACCAGTCGTTCGCACCGGTCCAGCACATCGGTCAGATGGCCGGCGTCCCCGGACACCACCGCGAGGCCGATGCCGGCCCTGCGGTGCAGGTCCATGTGGTCGACCTCCGCCGCACTCACCGCGTACTTGCGCTGGAGCTCGGCCACGATCGGACGGACGACGGAGCGCTTCTCCTTCAGCGACCGTACGTCGCCGAGCAGGAGGTCGAAGGACAGAGTCCCCACGTACATATGTGTATCCGGATGTCCCGCCGGTACGGGGTAGATGGCCCGGCCAGATGCTTGCCCGGGACATCAAGAACCGTACAACGAACGGCCGGGGCCGATCGACGGCATTTACTGCCGCCGACCGGCCCCGGGTCGCACCAAGAGGTACTGCTGTTACGAGCGCGGCTTCTCCCGCATCTCGTACGTCGCGATGACGTCGTCGACCTTGATGTCGTTGAAGTTTCCGAGGTTGATACCACCCTCGAAGCCTTCGCGGATCTCGGTGACGTCGTCCTTGAAGCGACGCAGACCGGAGATGGTGAGGTTCTCCGCGATGACCTTGCCGTCGCGGACGAGGCGCGCCTTCGTGTTGCGCTTGACCTCGCCCGAGCGGACCAGGACACCGGCGATGTTGCCCAGCTTGGACGACTTGAAGACCTCACGGATCTCCGCCGTGCCGAGCTCGACCTCCTCGTACTCCGGCTTGAGCATGCCCTTGAGGGCCGCCTCGATCTCCTCGATGGCCTGGTAGATCACCGAGTAGTACCGGACGTCGACGCCCTCGCGCTCCGCCATCTGCGCCGCGCGGCCCGCAGCGCGGACGTTGAAGCCGATGACGATGGCGTCGGAGCCGGTCGCCAGGTCGATGTCCGACTCGGTGACCGCACCCACACCGCGGTGCAGGACGCGGATGTCGACCTCTTCGCCGACGTCGAGCTGGAGCAGCGAGGACTCGAGAGCCTCCACCGAACCGGACGCGTCGCCCTTGATGATGAGGTTGAGTTCCTGCACCAGACCGGCCTTGAGGGCCTCGTCCAGGTTCTCCAGGGAGAACCGGACACCCCGGCGGGCGAAGTTGGCGTTGCGCTCACGCGCCGCGCGCTTCTCGGCGATCTGACGTGCCGTGCGGTCCTCGTCGACAACCAGGAAGTTGTCGCCGGCACCCGGGACGTTGGTGAGACCGAGCACGAGGACGGGGGTCGAGGGACCCGCTTCCTCGACGTTGTTGCCGTTGTCGTCGAGCATCGCGCGGACACGGCCGTACGCGTCGCCGACGACCATCGTGTCGCCGATGCGCAGCGTGCCGCGCTGGACGAGCACGGTCGACACGGCACCGCGGCCACGGTCGAGGTGGGACTCGATCGCGATGCCCTGCGCGTCCTGCTCCGGGTTGGCCCGCAGGTCGAGCGAGGCGTCCGCGGTCAGGACCACGGCCTCGAGCAGCTGGTCGATGTTCAGACCCTGCTTGGCGGAGATGTCGACGAACATCGTGTCGCCGCCGTACTCCTCGGCCACCAGACCGAACTCGGTGAGCTGACCGCGCACCTTCGTCGGGTCGGCACCTTCGACGTCGATCTTGTTGACCGCGACCACGATCGGCACGTCGGCCGCCTTGGCGTGGTTCAGCGCCTCGATCGTCTGGGGCATCACACCGTCGTTGGCCGCCACCACGAGGATCGCGATGTCGGTCGACTTCGCACCACGGGCACGCATGGCGGTGAACGCCTCGTGACCCGGGGTGTCGATGAAGGTGATCCTGCGCTCTTCGTCGTTGACCTCGGTGGCGACCTGGTACGCACCGATGTGCTGCGTGATACCGCCGGCCTCGCCCGCGACGACGTTCGTCTTGCGGATGGTGTCCAGCAGTCGGGTCTTACCGTGGTCGACGTGACCCATGACGGTCACGACCGGCGGACGCGGCATGAGGAATTCCTCGCCGCCCTCGTCCTCGCCGAACTCGATGTCGAAGGACTCGAGCAGCTCGCGGTCCTCCTCCTCCGGGCTGACGATCTCGACGACGTAGTTCATCTCGCCGGCGAGCAGCTGGAGGGTCTCGTCGGAGACGGACTGCGTGGCAGTGACCATCTCGCCGAGGTTCATCATCACGGCGACGAGCGACGCCGGGTTGGCGTTGATCTTCTCCGCGAAGTCGGTGAGGGACGCACCGCGCGACAGGCGGACGGTCTGTCCGTTGCCGCGAGGCAGCATCACGCCGCCGACGGACGGGGCCTGCATGGCCTCGTACTCCTGGCGCCTCTGCCGCTTCGACTTGCGGCCACGACGCGCCGGACCGCCGGGACGGCCGAAGGCGCCCTGCGTGCCACCACGGCCACCGGGACCACCCGGACGACCGCCGAAGCCGGGACGGCCACCGCCGCCACCGGGACCACCGGGACGACCGGCGAAGCCGCCGCCACCGCCACCGGGACCACCGGGACGACCGGCGAAGCCGCCACCGCCACCACCGGGACGACCGGCGAAGCCGCCGCCACCGGGACGACCGCCGCCACCGGCACCGGGACGACCGCCGCCACCGGGACCGCGGCCACCGGGGCCGCCGCCGGGACGCGGGCCGGCAGCCGGACGCTGCGGCATCATGCCGGGGTTCGGACGGTTGCCGCCGGGGCCGCCGCCGGGACGCGGGGCCTGCGGACGGGGCATGCCGCCCGGGGTCGGACGGGCGCCGCCCGGACCGCCCTGCGGACGCGGAGCGCCGCCGGGACCGCCCTGCGGACGGGGACCACCCTGACCGGCGCCCTGCGGACGCGGGCCACCCGGGGCGCCGGCGCCACCGGGACCGCCGGGACCGGGACGCCCGCCACCGGGACGGGGCGCCTGCGGGCGCGCCATGCCGGTGGAGCCGCCGGAGGTGAAGGGGTTGTTGCCCGGACGCGGGCCGGCCGGACGAGCACCGGGACGCGGGGCCTGGCCGCCGGGACGCGGGGCGCCCTGACGGTCGCCGCGCTCGGGACGGTCACCACGGGGCTGGCCGCCCTGGCCGGGACCGGCCGGACGGGCGCCGGGCTTCGGCCCGCCGGGGCGGGAACCCGGGCGGGGGCCTGCGGCCGGAGCCGGGGAGGCCGCCGGGGGCGCGGTGAACTCGGGCGCCGCCGGAGCCGGGGTCGCCGGAGCGGGCCGCGGCGCGGGCTTGGGGCCCGGCGTCGGGCGCGGACCGGGGGCCGCCGGCGTGACCGGGGCAGCCGCGGGGCGCTCGGCCGTGGGCGGCTTGGGAGCCGGCGGGCGCGGGGCAGCCGGACGGGCCGCCTGCGCGGGAGAGGGGGCTGCCGGCTTGGCCGGGGCAGCCTTGCGGGCGGGGGCGGACTTGCCGCCTCCGCTGCCCTGCTGGAGGGCGTCAGTCAGTTTGCGGACAACGGGCGCCTCGATCGTCGAGGACGCCGAACGGACGAATTCACCGAGTTCTTGGAGCTTGGCCATGACGACCTTGCTCTCCACGCCGAACTCCTTGGCGAGTTCGTATACCCGGACCTTAGCCACTTCGCTCCTTTTAGGTCCGGGTTTGCGTCCGGACCGTCGCTACTTCATGGGCGTACTCATCGCGTGCTCATCGAGTGCTCATCGCAATCTCGACCTACTTCCAACTCGCGGGGTACCAGGGCCGCACGGGGGTTCCGTACGACGCGTCTTACGGTGTTGCCTGCTCGACGGAGAGGCGCAACGCCGCGGTGTCGAGCGGTCCCGGGACGCGCAGCGCCCGCGGGAACGCCCGGCGGCGGACCGCCAGGTCGAAACAGACCAGGGCGGGGTGCACATATGCACCCCGGCCGGGCAGCGTACCGCGATGATCGGGGACACATTCGCCCTCGACCGCCACGATGCGCAGCAAGTCCTTCTTGGCCGCTCGCTCCCGGCACCCCACACAGGTGCGCTCAGGGCATGCGCGGGCTCGCGTCCGGCCAGACACTCTTAAGTCTACCTCCCCGTAGCGACCCCACCCCTTTGGGGCAAGAATCGAACAGTTGCTTCGACGGGAACTGTCGTGATCTGAGCCACCCGCGGCCTGGATCTATTCCCCGCCCTGCTCGGCCTGCTGCTCGGTGTCCGGACGGATGTCGATCCGCCAGCCGGTGAGCCGGGCGGCGAGCCGGGCGTTCTGCCCTTCCTTGCCGATGGCCAGCGACAACTGGTAGTCGGGGACGGTCACGCGCGCGGAGCGGGCTGCGAGGTCGACGACCTCGACCTTCGAGACGCGGGCCGGGGAGAGGGCGTTCGCCACCATCTCGGCGGGGTCGTCCGACCAGTCGACGATGTCGATCTTCTCGCCGTTCAGTTCGGCCATGACATTGCGCACGCGGCCGCCCATGGGGCCGATGCAGGCGCCCTTGGCGTTCAGGCCGCTGCGGGTGGACCGGACGGCGATCTTCGTACGGTGGCCGGCCTCACGGGCGATGTGGGCGATCTCGACGGAGCCGTCGGCGATCTCCGGCACCTCGAGCGCGAAGAGCTTCTTCACCAGATTGGGGTGCGTGCGCGAGAGGGTGACGGACGGACCGCGCACACCCTTCGCCACCCGGACGACGTACGAGCGCAGGCGCAGGCCGTGCTCGTAGTTCTCGCCGGGGACCTGCTCCTGCACCGGCAGGATGGCCTCCAGCTTGCCGATGTCGACGAGCACGTTCTTCGGGTCGCGGCCCTGCTGGACCACACCGGTGACGATGTCGCCCTCGCGTCCGGCGTACTCGCCGAGCGTCGCGTCGTCCTCGGCGTCCCGCAGGCGCTGCAGGATGACCTGCTTGGCGGTGGTCGCCGCGATCCGCCCGAACCCCGAGGGGGTGTCGTCGAACTCGCGCGCCTCCTGCCCCTCCTCCAGGTCCTCGGGGTCCTCCTTCGCCCACACGGTCACATGTCCGGTTTCCCGGTTCAGCTCCACGCGCGCGTGGCGGCGGCTTCCCTCGGTGCGGTGGTAGGCGATGAGGAGGGCCGCCTCGATCGCCTCGACCAGCAGGTCGAAGGAGATCTCCTTCTCCCGTACCAAGCCCCGCAGGGCACTCATGTCGATGTCCACGGCTACGCCTCCTCTTCGTTCTTGTTCTTGCGGTTGAACTCGACCTGGACACGCGCCTTGGCGACGTCCTCGAAGGCGAGGTGCCGGGCGGTGGGCTTGCGGCCCTTGACACCCGGTACTTCGACGTCGAGGCCGTCCTCGTCGGCCTTCAGGATCCGGGCGACCAGCTCGCCGCCCTCCGTCAGCTGGAACTTCACCAGGCGGTCGGTCGCGCGCACGTAATGACGGTGCTCCGTGAGCTCACGCTCGGCACCGGGGGTTCCGACCTCGAGGGTGTACTCGCCCTCGCCCATCGCGTCCGTCTCGTCGAGCTTCGCCGAGAGCGCGCGGCTCACATCGGCGATCTGGTCCAGGTCGGCACCGGAGTCCGAGTCGACGACGACACGCAGCACACGCTTGCGGCCTACCGAGTCCACTGCGATCTCTTCGAGATCGAGTCCCTGAGAGCCTACGAGCGGTTCCAGAAGTTCTCGCAGCCTCTCGCTCTGGGTGGTGCTCATCCGGGTGACTCCTCGGCCGCGTGTGCTGTTGTGGTTAGGTCGTGTGTCAGGTCAAAGGGTATCCGGTCGCGGGGGGTGTTGCCGTCCACCGGGAGCCGGCCGGGTGCGGCCCTCAGCCGCCCGGTGCCTACCCGGCGCCCTGCGCACAAGGGCGGAAACCACCTGCCGGGACCGGCTCGGGAGAGCCGCTGGCACGCGTTCGGCCGGGGCACGGGTACCGTGATCACGGGCGCCTCGCCCTCTCCTTCCGTACGAGCCCTCCAAGGACGACTGCCGTGCCGTTCACCCTGCCGTCGCGCGCCCCGTCGGGTCCGCGCCGAAGGACCCTGCTCGCCTCGGCCGCGGGCGCCTTGGCGCTCGCGGGCTGTTCCGCTTCCGAACCGTCCGCCGACACGGCCGGCGGCAGCCCCTCGGCCGCGGATCGGGCCCGCGCGCGTGCCGCGCGCGACAGCGAGGAGCTCGCCGACCGCTACACCGCCGTGATCGCCGCGCATCCGGCGCTGACGGAGCGGCTGACCCCGCTGCGGGCCGAGGTCGTCCGGCACGCGAAGGCCTTCGGCGACGGGGCTCACGTCACCGCCTCGCCCTCCGCGACCGTCTCCGCCACGGCGGCCGGCGCGCCGGCGTCCGCGAGTGCCTCCCCCACCGTGCCGGCCGACCCGAAGGACGCGGTCGGCGACCTCGCCGCGGCCGAACGCACCCTGGCGGACGCGCGCACGAAGGCCCTGGCGGAGATGCCGGGCGAACTGGCCAGGCTGCTGGCGTCGGTGGCGGCGGCCGGCGCCGCCCACGCGTACCTGCTGTCGGAAGGGACGAAGTGAGCGAGACCTCCCGCACCACGGGTTCGGGCCGCACCGAGCGGGCCGAGAAGGCCGAACTCGGGGCCCTGCAAGCCGCGTTGGGCGCCGAACACGCCGCCGTCTACGGATACGGCGTCGTCGGCGGCAAGATCGGCAAGGGGCGGCGCGGCGAGGCGCGGGCCGCCTACGACGCGCACCGGGCGCGACGGGACGAGTTGGCGCGGGCCGTACGGGACCTGGACGGCACACCCCAGGCCGCCTCGGCCGCGTACGCGCTGCCGTTCGCCGTCAAGGACTCGGCCGCGGCGGTCCGGCTCGCGGCGGAGCTGGAGGAGCGCGTGGCGGGCGTCTACTCGGACCTCGTGCGCGCCGCCACCGGCGAGCGGCGGCGGGCCGCCGCCGAGGCACTGCGCGAGGCGGCGGTGCGGGCGGTGCGCTGGAGCGGCGAGAGCGTAGCCTTCCCTGGGCTCGCGGAGCGGGCGGCCACCGCCTCCGCGTCCGCGTCCCCGCAGACGTGACGCGACCTGGAAGGGAACAACTCGGGCATGGCTTTCGAACCGCCGCAGCGTCTCGTCCGGGCGCTCGGCGAGATCCAGCAGGGTGGCGCCGAGGGCGCCGACGGGACCGATGAATGGCTCGCCAAGCTGCCCGAGCTGGCACAACAGGCCGCAGACGTACGCGAGTTGACGGTGGAGCGGGTGCAGGCGCCGGGCGGCCGGAGCAGCCTGGTCCTGCTGGTGCGCCAGGCCGACGGGACGCCCGCGGTGCTGAAACTCGCGCCCGAGCGGGCCCGTCCGGAGAGCGAGCGCGCCGCTCTGGCCCACTGGGACGGACGCGGCGCGGTGCGGCTCCTCAATCCCGGCGACACCCATGGCGTGCTGCTGCTGGAGCGACTGCACCCGGAGATGTCCGTACGGTCGCTGCCTGAGGCGAAGGCCCTGTTGGAGGCGGCGGGCACGCTGCGGCGACTGTGGGTCGAGCCGCCCGCGGCGCACGTCTTCGAGTCCGTCGCCGAGCGGACGGCCCGGCAGGCGGAGGCGATGCGGGCGTCCGCGTCCGCCGACGCGGAGGTCGCGCCGCTGGTCGACGCGGCGCTCACGGCCCGCGAGGAACTGCTCGTCGCGCCGCCGGAGGAACGGCTGCTGCACGGCACCTTCCGGCAGAGCAAGGTGCTCGCCGGGGAGCGCATGCCGTGGCTGGCCGTGGGCCCCGACCCGGTGGTCGGCGAGTGCGCTTTCGATCTGGCCCGGCTGGTCCGCGACCGGGTCGAGGACCTGATCGCGTCCCCGTCGGGGTCGTCGATCACCCGGCGCCGGGTGAAGCGGCTCGCCGAGTCCCTCGACGTGGACCAGGAACGGCTGCGCGGCTGGACCCTGTTCCGAGCGGTCGAGTCGGGCGTCCGAGCCCGCCGCGTCGGCCGCCCCCGGGACGCAGAACTCCTCCTCGAATTCGCCGGCTGGCTCTGACGCCAACGCCAGCCGACGGCACCGAGCGCAGGTCAGCACCCCGAAAGAGGCGCGAGGAACGGCGCGCCCAGCCACAGTGCACCCGCACAAGACCGCGGACAGGCCACCCCCGGCAACCGGACAACGCCGCCCACCCAAGCGCCCCGAAAGAGGCCCGGGGAACGGCGCGCCCAGCCACCGTGCACCCGCACAAGACCGCGGACAGGCCGCGCCCGACCAGGGCCCGCGCGGCAGCACAGCGCCTCACGGGCCCACCGGACACCGGCTGGCTAGGCCGTGAGACGGGCGATCGCCTCGTCCACGGTCAGCTCCTCGCGCTCACCCGTCCGCCGGTCCTTGAGCTCGACGACACCTTCGGCGGAGCGACGGCCGGCGACCAGGATCTTCGGCACACCGATGAGCTCCGCGTCGGTGAACTTCACACCCGGCGAGACCCCGGCACGGTCGTCCACCAGGACACGCACCCCCGCGGCGTTCAGCTTCTCGGACACGTCGAGCGCCAGCTCGGTCTGCAGGGCCTTGCCCGCGGCGACCACGTGGACGTCGGCGGGAGCGATCTCCTCGGGCCAGCACAGCCCCTGGTCGTCCGCCGACTGCTCGGCCAGCGCGGCCACCGCACGGGAGACACCGATGCCGTACGACCCCATCGTCACGCGCACGGGCTTGCCCTGCTGCCCGAGGACGTCGAGCTGGAAGGTGTCGGCGTACTTGCGGCCGAGCTGGAAGATGTGGCCGATCTCGATGGCGCGGTCCAGCTTCAGGCCGGTGCCGCACGCGGGGCACGGGTCGCCCTCCTCGACCACGACGACGTCGAGGTAGTCGTCCACCTCGAAGTCACGGCCCGCGACGACGTTCTTCGCGTGCGTGTCGGCCCTGTTGGCACCGGTGATCCAGGCAGTGCCGGGCGCCACCCGCGGGTCGGCGATGTAGCGGACCTTCTCCAGGCCCTGCGGACCGACGTAGCCGCGGACGAGGTCGCCGCGGCCCTCGAAGTCCTCGGCGGTGACGAGCTCGACGACGGCCGGGGCGAGGTGCTCGCCCAGCTTGCCGAGGTCGACCTCGCGGTCGCCCGGGACGCCCACCGCGACGATCTCGCCGTCGACCTTGACCAGGAGGTTCTTCAGGGTCGCGGAGGCGGGGACGCCGAGGTGCTCGGCGAGCGACTCGATGGTCGGGGTGTCGGGGGTGTCCAGCTCCTCGACCGGGCCGTGCTCCTCGGACACCGGCGTGAGCTTGAAGGTCACCGCCTCGGTGTTGGCCGCGTAGTCGCAGGACGGGCAGTCCACGAAGGTGTCCTCGCCGGCCGCGGCCGGGGCGAGGAACTCCTCCGAGGCCGAGCCGCCCATCGCGCCGGAGACGGCCGAGACGATGCGGTAGTCGAGCCCGAGACGCGCGAAGATCTTCTGGTACGCCTCGCGGTGCAGCCGGTAGGACTCGGCGAGCCCCTCGTCGGTCGTGTCGAAGGAGTACGAGTCCTTCATCTGGAACTCGCGGCCGCGCAGCACGCCGGAACGCGGGCGGGCCTCGTCCCGGTATTTGGTCTGGATCTGGTACAGCATGACCGGCAGGTCCTTGTAGGAGGCCACCTGGTCCTTCACCACCAGGGTGAAGATCTCCTCGTGGGTCGGACCGAGCAGGTACTCCGCGCCCTTGCGGTCCTTGAGGCGGAACAGCAGGTCGCCGTACTCCTCCCAGCGTGCCGACGCCTCGTACGGCTCCTTGGGGAGCAGCGCGGGAAGCAGGACCTCCTGGGCGCCGATCGCGTCCATCTCCTCGCGGACCACGCGGGAGATGTTGTCGAGGACCTTCTTGCCCAGGGGCAGCCAGGTCCAGATGCCCGCGGAGTTGCGGCGCACGTAACCGGCGCGGACGAGCAGCTTGTGGCTGAGCGTCTCTGCATCCGCCGGGTCGTCACGCAGTGTCTTGACCATCAAACGGGACATGCGCTGGACCTGGGGCATGATTCTCGACTCCTGCTGCGTAAGGGTGATGGCAGGAGGTTAGCCGGGCGGGACGGGACGGTGGAAATCGGTTAACGCCTGCGCAGCGGCAGAGGGGCGCCCATCACGGCGTACGGCTTGGGTGCGCTGGGGAACAGGACCTGGCGCGCGAGGTCCTCGTAGCCCAGTGAGTGGTAGAGGCCACGGGCCGGGCTGTCCGTGTCGATCGCGGACAGGATCGAGCGGGGTTCGGCGGCCGTGTCCGTGATCCGGGTGATCAGAGTGCGGCCGATGCCCCGGTTCTGGTAGCGGGGGTGCACATGCAGTTCGGTGATCACGAAGGAGTCGTCGAGCCAGCCGTCGTGGCCCTGGGCGCGCAGATACGGTTCGACGACGGTGGACCACCAGTGCGCCCGATGGTTGGGCATGCCGTAGACGAAGCCGACGAGGCGTCCGTCGGCGGTGGTGGCACCCAGCGCGCGGGCTCCCGGGCAGGTGAGGTGGCGCAGCACGATCTGGCGGCGTACGGCGACCTCGTCGGCGCCGAGTCCGAAGGCGAGGGCCTGAACGGCGAGCGCCTCGTCCACGCGCGCGGCGAGATCCAGCGGGCCGATGACCACGTCGTCGGGGTTGCGGAAGCCCTGACCGGGAATGCGCAGCATGCCGGGAGACTACCTGGCGAAGGGTGGGGCGTGTGAGGTGCCGTAAGGCCCGTGCGGGGCGTCAGAACAGGACACTCATGAACGCGCCGACCTCGTGGAAGCCCACGCGGCGGTAGGTGGCGCGGGCCGCCGTGTTGAAGTCGTTCACGTAGAGGCTGACGACGGGAGCCACGTCCGCGAGGGCGTAGCGCAGGACGGCCGCCATGCCGGGGGCGGCGAGGCCCTGGCCGCGGTACTCGGGGGCCACCCAGACGCCCTGGATCTGGCAGGCCTGGGTGGTCGCGGCGCCGATCTCGGCCTTGAAGACGACCTTGCCGTGCTGGTCGAGGCGGGCGAACGACCTTCCGGAACCGACGAGTTCGGCCACCCGTGCCTGGTAGAGCAGGCCGCCGTCCCCGGCGAGCGGCGAGACGCCGACCTCCTCGGTGAACATCGCCACGCACGCCGGCATGATCGTCTCCATCTCGTCCTTGCGGATGCGGCGGACGTACGGATCGGGTGCGACGGTGTCGGGGAGCCGGTCGGTGACCATCAACGGCTGGTGGGCGCGGATCTCCCGGGCGGGGCCCCAGCTCGGTTCGAGCAGCCGCCACAGCTGGGCGGTGGGCTCGGCGGGGCCGACGATCGAGGAGCAGCGGCGGCCGGCTCGGCGGGCCCGGTCGGCGAAGCCTCGCACGGCCCTCGGGGTGGCGCAGATCGGGACCAGGTTGGCGCCCGCGTAGCACAGGGACCGGAGCATGCCGTCCTCGTACCAGCCCCACATCTCGCCGCCGAGACGCCATGGGTCGAGGCCGGCGATCTGTACCCGGGAGGCGACGAACGCGTTCGCGACCGGCTCGCGGTCGAGGACGGCGAGCGCGGCGTCCAGGTCGCTCGGTTCGAGGACCCTGGTGGTGGTCTGGGTCAACAACGAGGCGGCTCCATCACTCCTTGCGGGCAACGACAGCGCGTCGCGCACCCTGTTAGCGCCGCCGTGTGCTCACTCGTGTGCGCCGGTCAGGACCTGGCCGTCGCATCAATGCGAGAAGCCCCCTCGGAGCGGAGTCACACGGTCTGCTGATCTCCGTACTTTAACCGGATATGCCGAGCGGCACCGCACGCAAGGGACCCGGGGCCGCCTTCGGAGGGGCACCCGGGTCCGTTGCGCCACAAGGCGGGTCAGCCGGCGACCGACACGGAAGGCTCGCCGGAGGTGATTCCGTCCGCCTCCATCTGTTCGGCGAGCTTCATGGCCTCCTCGATGAGGGTCTCCACGATCTTCGACTCGGGCACGGTCTTGATGACCTCGCCCTTGACGAAGATCTGGCCCTTGCCGTTGCCGGAGGCGACGCCGAGGTCGGCCTCGCGGGCCTCGCCGGGGCCGTTCACGACGCAGCCCATGACGGCGACGCGGAGCGGGACCTCCATGCCGGTGAGGCCGGCCGTGACCTCCTCGGCCAGCTTGTAGACGTCGACCTGGGCGCGGCCGCAGGACGGGCAGGAGACGATCTCCAGGCCGCGCTGCTTGAGGTTGAGGGACTCCAGGATCTGGAGGCCGACCTTGACCTCCTCCGCCGGCGGGGCGGAGAGGGAGACGCGGATCGTGTCACCGATGCCCTCGGACAGCAGGGCGCCGAAGGCGACGGCCGATTTGATGGTGCCCTGGAAGGCGGGGCCGGCCTCTGTCACGCCGAGGTGGAGGGGGTAGTCGCACGCGGCGGCAAGCTGCCGGTAGGCGTTGACCATGACCACCGGGTCGTTGTGCTTCACGGAGATCTTGATGTCGCGGAAGTCGTGCTCCTCGAAGAGGGAGGCCTCCCACAGCGCCGACTCGACCAGTGCCTCGGGGGTCGCCTTGCCGTACTTCTGGAGCAGTCGCTTGTCGAGGGAGCCGGCGTTGACGCCGATGCGGATCGGGGTGCCGGTGTCCTTGGCGGCCCGCGCGATCTCCTTGACCTGGTCGTCGAACTGCTTGATGTTGCCGGGGTTGACGCGGACGGCGGCGCAGCCCGCGTTGATCGCCGCGAAGACGTACTTCGGCTGGAAATGAATGTCCGCGATGACCGGGATCTGCGACTTGCGTGCGATCGTCGCGAGCGCGTCCGCGTCGTCCTGGGTGGGGCACGCCACGCGCACGATCTGGCAGCCGGACGCGGTCAGTTCGGCGATCTGCTGGAGCGTGGCACCGATGTCCGACGTACGCGTCGTCGTCATCGACTGCACCGACACCGGTGCGTCTCCGCCCACGGCGACCGTTCCGACCTGGATCTGCCGGCTCTTGCGGCGCTCGGCCAGCTTGGTCGGAACGGACGGCATGCCGAGAGAAATCGCAGTCATCTGCTGTGCAACCCCAAGTTGTGGATCAAGGTCCCGGAATCGTGGGCTCCAGGCTTCGAGATTACGGCACCGGCGCGCGGCCGAGCACATCACGCCCCCAAACCCACTCAATGGAAGGCGGCCGGACACGACGTGTGTCCGGCCACCCGAAATGCTCGTGCCGCTAGGAGATTCTCACCGGGTTGACGACGTCCGCGATGAACACCAGGAGCGTGAAGCAGACGAAGATCCCGGCCACCACGTAAGCGACGGGCATGAGCTTCGCGACGTCGAACGGACCCGGGTCGGGGCGGCGGAGCACCTTCGCCGTGTTCCGCCGCAGCGACTCCCAGACGGCGCCCGCGATGTGCCCGCCGTCGAGCGGGAGCAGCGGGAGCATGTTGAAGAGGAACAGGGAGAGGTTGAAGCCGGCGACCAACAGCAGCATCATCGCGACCTGCTGCGAGGCGGGGATGTCCAGGGTGAAGACGTCGCCGCCGATGCGGGCGGCGCCGACCACGCCCATCGGGGAGTCCGCCTTGCGCGGTCCGTCGCCGAAGGCGGCGTCCCACAGGTCGGGGACCTTGCCGGGGAGCGCGACCAGCGACTCGACGCCGTTCTGCATCATGTCGCCCATGCGGTCCACCGACTGTGAGAAGGACTGCTGGACGATGCCGGAGGCCGGCGTGAAGCCGAGGAACCCGGCGTAGACGTACTTGCCCTCGACGTAGCCGCCGTTGCCGTCGGTCTTGCTCACCTGGTTCTTGATCAGGTGAGCGGTCAGGTCGACCTTCTCGCCCTTGCGCTCGACGGTGATCGTGACGTCCTTGCCGGGGTTGGCGCGGATGTCGGACTGGAGGACGGACCAGTCCTCGACGGCCTTGCCGTCGAACGCGACGATCTTGTCGCCGCCCTTCAGCCCGGCGGCCTTGGCGGGCGCCGCCTGGTCCCCGGACTCGCACTTCGAGCGGTTCTCGCTCTGCTGGATGACGCAGTCCGAGACCTTGCCGACCGTGGTGGTCTGGGTCTGGATGCCGAACGTCATCATCACGCCGAGGAAGATCACGACGGCGAGGATCAGGTTCATGAAGGGGCCCGCGAACATCACGATCACGCGCTTCCACGGCTTGCGCGTGTAGAAGAGGCGGGTGTCGTCGCCGGGCTTGAGCTCCTCGAAGGCCGCCGACCTGGCGTCCTCGATCATGCCGCGGAACGGTGACGTCGAACGGGCCTCGATACGGCCGTCCGGGCCGGGCGGGAACATCCCGATCATGCGGATGTAGCCGCCGAGCGGAACCGCCTTGATCCCGTACTCCGTCTCGCCCTTCTTGCGCGACCAGATGGTCGGGCCGAAACCGACCATGTACTGCGGCACGCGGATGCCGAAGAGCTTGGCCGTCGACAGATGCCCCAGCTCGTGCCACGCGATCGAGATGAGCAGGCCGACCACGAAGACGACTATGCCGAGGATCATCATCAGGGTCGTCATGCACGAGCCTCCGCGATTGTCGTCCGGGCGGTCAGTTCCCGGGCCCGGGCACGCGCCCAGGTCTCCGCTTCGAGGACGTCCGCGACGGTCAGGGAAGTTCCCGTGGACGGGGTGCCGTGTTCCTCGACCACCCGTGTGACGGTCTCCATGATCCCGTTGAACGGCAGTGTGCCGTTCAGGAACGCGTCGACGCACTCCTCGTTGGCGGCATTGAACACCGCCGGGGCCGTCCCCGCGAGCTGCCCCACGTGCCGGGCGAGCCCGACGGACGGGAAAGCGTCGTTGTCCAGCGGGAAGAACTCCCAGCTCGACGCCTTTGTCCAGTCGAAGGCCGGCGCGGCGTCCGGGACGCGTTCGGGCCAGCCGAGGCCGATGGCGATCGGCCCCCGCATGTCGGGGGGCGTCGCCTGGGCGATCGTCGATCCGTCAGTGAATTCCACCATCGAGTGGACATACGACTGCGGATGCACGACGACCTCAATGCGGTCGAAGGGAATGTCGTAGAGGAGGTGCGCCTCGATGACTTCCAGCCCTTTGTTGACCAGGGTCGCGGAGTTGACCGTGATGACCGGTCCCATGGTCCAGGTGGGGTGCGCGAGAGCGTCGGCCGGGGTGACGTCGGCCAGCTCCGCCTTCGTACGGCCGCGGAAGGGGCCGCCGGAGGCGGTCACGACCAGCTTGCGCACATCGGCGCGGGTGCCGGAGGCCAGCGCCTGGAACAGCGCCGCGTGCTCGGAGTCCACGGGGATGATCTGTCCCGGCTTGGCCAGCTCCTTCACCAGCGGGCCGCCGACGATGAGTGATTCCTTGTTGGCGAGCGCGAGGGTGCGGCCCGCCTCCAGGGCGGCGAGGGTGGGCGCGAGGCCGATCGAACCGGTGATGCCGTTGAGCACGGTGTGGCAGTCGGAGGAGGCCAGCCGGGTGGCGGCGTCCGGCCCGGCGAGGATCTCGGGAAGGGCCTCTCCGGGGGCGTACTGCGCCGCGAGTGCCTCGCGCAGCGCGGGGACGACGTCCTCGCGGGCGACGGCGACCGCCCGGACCCGGAGCCGGTGGGCCTGCTCGGCCAGCAGTCCGACCCTGCCGCCGGCGGCGGACAGCGCGGTGACCCGGAACCGGTCGGGGTTGCGCAGCACGAGGTCGATGGCCTGGGTGCCGACCGAGCCGGTGGAGCCGAGGACCACGACATCCCTGACTCCGTCCACGGGGTCGAAGACAAGGTGCGGATCAGCAAGGGGGGCTGGACTGTCGCTCATCCCCCCATTGTGGCCGCAACGCGTCCCCGGCAGGACAGTGCTCCCCCACTTCGCGCCGTGCTGCTGCCCCTGGGGTCCGGACGAGGCCGCATCACCCCTCGTGGTCGTGGGCGGCCCCTAGCGCCTGCGCCTGCGCTGCTTGCGGTTCCCGCTGCGGGCGCGGGACCGCGGGGAGGCGTCGCGCGGCGCCGGGCCCGGGCCGTCGGGGGCGGGCGCCGTCCCGGGCGCGTCGGCGGGCGTGCCGGTCGGCGCGGCGTCGGCGGGGGCGAAGGCGCCCTCGACCACGCCGTCCGCCGTGTCGAGCGTCGGCGCGGTGAAGTGCAGGCCGTCGGTACGGTCCTGGCGGTCGAGGGTCTCGGCGCCGGAGCCCGCCGCGTCGAGGTTGAAGACGTAGCCGACGGACTCCTCCTTGATGGCGTCGGTCATGGCGATGTACATGTCGAAGCCCTCGCGCTCGTACTCGACGATCGGTTCGCGCCCGAGCGTCCAGCGCAGTCCAATGCCGTCGCGGAGGTAATCCATCTCATAGAGGTGCTCGCGCCACTTGCGGTCCAGGACGGAGAGCACGACCAGGCGTTCCAGGTCGCGCAGGGCCCCGGCGCCGAGTTCGGCCTCCCGCTCCTCGTACCGCGCGTGGACGTCCTCGATGATCGCGTCGGTCACCCCCTCGGTGGTGAGGGCGTCCCGGCCGCCCGCGGCGTCCTCCAGTTCCTCGACCGAGACGCCCACCGGGTACAGCTGCCTGAGCGCGCTCCACAGCCGTTCCAGGTTCCATTCCTCCGGGAAGCCCTCGCCGGTCTCGACCTCGACGTACGCGCGGACGGTGTCGTCCATGAAGTGGACGATCTGCTCGCGCAGGTCCTCGCCCGCCAGGACGCGGCGGCGCTCGGCGTAGATGAGGGTGCGCTGGCGGTTGAGTACCTCGTCGAACTTCAGGACGTCCTTGCGGGACTCGAAGTGCTGCTGCTCCAGCTGCGCCTGTGCGGAGGCGATGGCGCGGGTGACCATCTTGTTCTCTATGGGGATGTCGTCGGGCACGTTCGCCATGGCCATGACCCGGTCGACCACGTTGGCGCGGAACAGCCGCATCAGGTCGTCCTGGAGCGAGAGGTAGAAGCGGGAGGCGCCGGGGTCGCCCTGACGGCCGGAGCGGCCGCGCAGCTGGTTGTCGATGCGCCGGGACTCGTGGCGCTCGGTGCCGAGGACGTAGAGGCCGCCGAGTTCCTTGACCTCGTCGTGCTCGGCCGCGACCGTGGCGGTGATCCGGTCGAGGACCTGCCGCCGCTCCTCGAGGTCCGCTTCGTCCCCCATCTCCGCGAGCGCCATCGCCTCGGGGTTGCCGCCGAGCATGATGTCGGTGCCGCGTCCCGCCATGTTCGTGGCCACGGTGACGGCGCCCTTGCGTCCGGCCTGGGCGACGATCTGTGCCTCGCGCTGGTGGTTCTTGGCGTTGAGCACCTCGTGCCGGATGCCCTGCTTCCTCAGCCGAGCCGACAGCACCTCGGACTTCTCCACGGAGGTGGTGCCCACCAGGATCGGCTGGCCCTGCTCGTGCCGCTCCGCGATGTCCGCGAGGATCGCGGCGTACTTCGCCTCCTCGGTGCGGTAGATCTGGTCGGGGTCGTCACGGCGGACCATGGGCCGGTTCGTGGGGATCGGGACGACGTGCAGCTTGTAGATCTGGTGGAACTCGGCCGCCTCGGTCATGGCGGTGCCGGTCATCCCGGCGAGCTTCGAGTACAGGCGGAAGAAGTTCTGCAGGGTGATCGTGGCGAGCGTCTGGTTCTCGTCCTTGATCGTCACGCCTTCCTTGGCCTCGATCGCCTGGTGCAGACCCTCGTTGTAGCGGCGTCCGGCGAGGATGCGTCCGGTGTGCTCGTCGACGATGAGGACCTCGCCGTCGACCACCACGTAGTCCTTGTCGCGCTTGAAGTGTTCCTTGGCCTTGAGGGCGTTGTTCAGGTGGCCGATGAGCGGGGTGTGGTCGGACTCGTAGAGGCTGTCGATGCCGAGCTGGTCCTGGAGGTACTCGACGCCCCGGTCCAGGATCGCCACGGTGCGCTTCTTCGGGTCGTACTCGTAGTCGTAACGGGTGCGCAGTTCGGCGAGGCGGTCCTTGTCCGCCTGGGTGGTGTACTGCTCCTCCTGGACCTGTACGCCCTTCATCCGCTGTGCGAAGACCGCGAAGGCCTCGTACCAGTGGGTGGGCTGGTCCGCGGGGCCGGAGATGATCAGCGGGGTGCGTGCCTCGTCGATCAGGATCGAGTCGGCCTCGTCGACGATCGCGAAGTGGTGGCCACGCTGGACCAGTTCGTCCTGCGACCACGCCATGTTGTCGCGCAGGTAGTCGAAGCCGAACTCCGTGTTGGTTCCGTAGGTGATGTCGCAGGCGTACTGCGCGCGCCGTTCCGCCGGGGTCGACCCGGTCTTGATCACGCCGACGGTCAGTCCCATGAACCGGTAGGCCCGGCCCATCCAGTCGGCGTCCCGTTCGGCCAGGTAGTCGTTGACCGTGACCAGGTGGACCCCCTTGCCGGTCAGGGCGTTCAGGTAGACGGGCAGTGTGCCGACGAGCGTCTTGCCTTCTCCCGTGTGCATCTCGGCGATGTTGCCGAGGTGGAGCGCCGCGCCGCCCATGACCTGCACGTCGAAGTGGCGCATGCCGAGGGTGCGCCGGGCCGCCTCGCGCATCGCGGCGAAGGCTTCGGGCAGCAGGTCGTCCAGGCTCTCGCCGTCGGCGTACCGCGTCTTGAACTCCGGTGTGAGCGCCTGGAGTTCCGCGTCGGTCAGGGCCTTGAACTCCTCCTCCAGGGAACCCACCTGGGCGGCTGTGCGCTCCAGCCGCCGCAGCATCCTGCCCTCACCCGCCCGCATGATTTTTCCGGTCAGGGCGTCGAGACCATTACCTGACATGGGAATTCCCCCGCAACTAAACGGCATCCGCGAGCATCCGGATCCAGCGATTGGCGCGCTGGAGAATATGGACGCCCTGTTGATTCGCGGTGATCACTTCGCGCAGCACGGGGTCGTCGACGACGTCGAGTGCGGCGCGGAAGAGCTGCTGGATCACGGGCCGTTCGCCCGGCCGTCCGGCGTCGAGCAGAGCGTCGACGTCACGGAGGTCGATCCTCCGGATGCGCACCGCGTCGAAGGAGGCCACGGGCGGCCGTGGCTCCACGTCGACCACGGCCAGCGCGCAGTCGTTGAGCAGGACCGCGAGCGCGTCGCGGTGGGCCTCGAAAGTCTCCGGCGCTCCTTCGCGCAGTTTCTGCGCCAGCGGCCGCACTTCGTCGCGCACCGTCCGCAGCGCCCGCACGAGATCCATCTCGTCGAGCTGACGCCACGCCTGCCCGCGGGCGCGCGTCAGCTGTACGGAAATACCGTGACTGTATTCTTCCCCGACTCCTTGGCGCATCTGCCGTCCCCGTTCGCCATTCCGTTCATTGTCGGCGCATACGTTCGGTGCGGCAAGCAGCGGAATGGCGAACGGGACCCCAGTGAATTCCTGGGGAAAATGGTCAGCGAATGGGCCGGCGGACGTTCTCCTTCCGGGACGGTCCGGGTGTGGCGTCGGCGATCCAGGGGCCTTCGCCGGACGGGTCGACGACGCCGTCCTCCAGCCAGGTGTAGGTGCCGGACAGGACTCCCTTGACCACCTTGCGGTCGAGGTCGTCGGTGTTGGACCACAGGCGGCCGAAGAGTTCCTCGACGCGGATGCGGGACTGGCGGCAGAACGCGTCGGCGAGCTGGTAGGCCTCGCGGCCGTGCTCGCCCGTCGCGCGCAGGTGCTCGGCGCGGACGCAGGCCGCGCTCATCGCGAAGAGCTCGGCGCCGATGTCGACGATCCGGCCGAGGAAGCCCTGCTTGGTCTCCATGCGGCCCTGCCAGCGGGACATGGCGTAGAAGGTGGAGCGGGCGAGCTTGCGTGCGCTGCGCTCGACGTACCGCAGGTGCGGCGACAGGTCCACCTGCTGGTTGAACTCGTGGTACGAACGCGGGAGTTGACCCGGTCCCGTCACCAGCTTCGGCAGCCACTTGGCGTAGAAGACGCCGGCGTTCGCGCCCGCCTTCGCCTTGTCCGAGAGGGACTTGTCGGGGTCGATGAGGTCGCCCGCCACCGAGAGGTGGGCGTCCACGGCCTCGCGGGCGATCAGCAGGTGCATGATCTCCGTCGAGCCCTCGAAGATCCGGTTGATGCGCAGGTCGCGCAGGATCTGCTCGGCGGGCACGGCGCGTTCGCCGCGGGCGGCGAGCGAGGCGGCCGTCTCGAAGCCGCGGCCACCGCGGATCTGGACGAGCTCGTCCGCCATCAGGCAGCCCATCTCGGAGCCGTACAACTTGGCGAGGGCCGCCTCGATCCGGATGTCGTTGCGGTCCTCGTCGGCCATCTGCGAGGACAGGTCGACGACGGCCTCCAGCGCGAAGGTGGTGGCCGCGATGAAGGAGATCTTGGAACCGACGGCCTCGTGGAGGGCGACCGGCTTGCCCCACTGTTCACGGGCCGCCGACCACTCGCGGGCGATCTTCAGGCACCACTTGCCCGCGCCGACGCACATCGCGGGCAGCGAGAGCCTGCCGGTGTTCAGGGTGGTCAGGGCGATCTTGAGGCCGGCGCCCTCGGCGCCGATCCGGTTCGCGGCGGGCACCCGGACCCGGTGGAAGCGGGTGACGCCGTTCTCCAGGCCGCGCAGGCCCATGAAGGCGTTGCGGTTCTCCACGGTGATGCCCTCCGAGCCCGCCTCGACCACGAAGGCCGTGATGCCGCCCTTGTGGCCCTCGGACTTCGGCACCCGCGCCATGACGACGAGCAGATCGGCGACGACACCGTTGGTCGTCCACAGCTTCACGCCGTCGAGGACGTAGTCGTCGCCGTCCGGCACGGCGGTCGTGGCGAGCCGCGCCGGGTCGGAGCCCACGTCGGGCTCGGTGAGCAGGAACGCCGAGATGTCGGTGCGGGCGCAGCGCGGCAGGAAGACGTCCTTCTGTTCCTGGGTGCCGAAGATCTTCAGCGGCTGCGGGACGCCGATCGACTGGTGCGCGGAGAGCAGCGCGCCGATCGCCGGGTTCGCCGAACCGGCCAGGGCCAGCGCCTTGTTGTAGTACACCTGCGTCAGCCCGAGGCCGCCGTACTTGGTGTCGATCTTCATGCCGAGGGCACCGAGCTCCTTGAGCCCGTCGATCGTCTCGTCCGGGATCCGCGCCTCACGCTCGATGCGGGCGGAGTCGATCTTCGTCTCGCAGAAGTCGCGCAGTTTGGCGAGGAACTCCTCGCCGCGCTGCGAGGCCTCGTCGGACGGCATGGGGTGCGGATGGATCAGGTCGAGCCGGAAGCGCCCGAGGAACAGCTCCTTGGCGAAGCTCGGCTTGCGCCAGTCCTGCTCACGCGCGGCCTCGGCGACCTGTCGGGCCTCACGCTCAGTGACCGTGGGCTTATGGGGTGTTGCGGACATGAGGCTCACCTCGCCGCGAATAGGGATCTTGGGGCCGTTCATCGCTGATCAGCATCGATCATTACCGACCGGTGCTACTCGATCGTATGTACCCGATCCGGGGTGACCCCACCAGTCCTCGCGCGGCGTTCGGCCGGTACGCGCCCCCGGATTCGGGGCCGGTGCGCCGTGTCCGTGCCGCCCTGGAGGGGGGCTGTCCGCGGTGTTGCGCCGAGGGGGCCATTCGGGGGAACGTCTGCATGGGCCACCGAGCGGCCACCGCGTCCTTCCCGGGCTGCCGAGGAGCCTGCCGGGATCCCCGTCGCGAAGACCGCCGGGGCGCTCGCGGGACGACAGACCTCGCGGACCGCCAAGAGCGTCCGGGAACGCGCCCCGCGGGCCTTGGGGGGCGCGCCCGGGATCGCGCCCCGCAAGGGGGTCGGGGAGCGGCCGGGCCCGCCCCTCGGCCTGCTGGGGAGCGCCAGGGATTCGCGTCGCCGGAGCTTGGGTGTTATCGAAGCGCTTCGACAACCTATGGACACACAATCTCCACCGGGCTACTGTCGAGCCACCCCCACTCCCCTGTCCGCAACACGCGCACTGTCGAAGCGCTTCACAAAGCTTGGAGAGCTGGATGGTCACCCTCGCCGAGGTCGCCCAGCACGCCGGAGTCTCGGCGAGCACGGTGAGCTATGTCCTCAGCGGCAAGCGGTCCATCTCCGCGAACACCCGGCAGCGGGTCGAGCGGAGCATCCAGGAGCTCGGCTACCACCCGAACGCGGGCGCCCGTGCCCTGGCGAGCAGCCGGTCCAACATCATCGCGCTGATGGTTCCGCTCCGCACCGACATGTACGTACCCGTGATGATGGAGATCGCCATCGCGGTGGCGACCACCGCCCGCATCCACGGGTACGACGTCCTGCTGCTCACCGGCGAGGAGGGCGCCGACGCGGTCCGCCGGGTCACCGGCAGCGGGCTCGCCGACGCGATGATCCTGATGGACGTCGAACTCGACGACGAGCGGCTGCCGCTGCTGCGCGAGACCGACCAGCCGTCCGTGCTCATCGGTCTGCCCGCCGACACCTCGGGGCTGACCTGCGTCGACCTCGACTTCGGTGCCACCGGTGCACTGTGCGCCGAGCATCTGGCGATGCTGGGACACCGTGACATCGCTGTCATCGGCGAGGCGCCCGCCGTCTACGAACGGCACACCGGCTTCGCCGAACGCACCCTCGACGGACTCCGGTCCCGGTCGCGGGAGCTGGGCCTGCGCGTGCTGCACCGCCCCTGCGAGGGCGGGTACGACGCGATGGCCGTGACACTCGCCCGGATCCTCGACGAGCGCCCGGCCACCACGGGCTTCGTCGTGCAGAACGAGTCCGCGGTGGAACCGCTGCTCGCCCTGCTGCGCCAGCAGGGCCGGGCCGTGCCCGAGGACGTGTCGGTGATCGCGATCTGCCCGGACCAGGTCGCGACGCAGGCCTCGGTGCGGCTGACCTCGGTCGCCGTCCCCGCACAGGAGATGGGCCGGCACGCCGTCGAGCAGCTGATCGCCAAGCTCGACGGACACGGTGGGGACGAAGTCGCCCTGATCTCACCGGAGTTGACGGTACGGGCGAGTACGGGTCCGGCGCCGTCCGCTTCCTGACTCCGCCCGGGCCGGCCCGGGACGGCGTCCGGGCACCGGGCGGCCCCCGGCACGGGGGTCCCCTCCCCGCACGAAGGGGCCCCGGCGTCGGTCCCGGACGGCTCACCGGTTCGGGCGCAGCACCGGGACGGGGCTCCTGGACCGGGACCGGGCTCCGGACCGGAACCGGGCTCCCGGACCGGGACCGGGCTCCGGGCCGAGGCCGAGACCCGGAAGCCCCCGGGTCCGGGCCGGGCTCGTCGTCGGCTTCGGTCGCGGAGTGTGTCCGTCCGTCCCCCGGAGACGGACGGACAGGCGCCGGCGGCGCGGCCGGGGCCACCGAGTGGGCAACCGGCCCGCCCCCGGCCGGCGACCGAGGCGCCACCGCACCGACCACGCCCGTCAGGGCACGGGGCCGTGGCTCCGGCCGCGTCCCCGAAGAACGGGACCGGCAGCAGCCGGTTCCCGAAGGCACCGGACGGCTCCGGCCGCTCCCCGAGTCCACCTACCGCGCAACGGCCCCGGTCCGCAGGGGCGTTGCGGTAGCCCCGTCTGCCCCGGCGGCCGTCACGGCCGCGCCGGATTCTTCGTCACCCCTTCCTTCAGGAGCACTCCACGTGAATCAGCCTGCCGAAAACCAGACCCAGTCGAGCTCGGTCAGCCTCGCGCAGTCCTCCCCGACCGTCGGCACGTTCCGCGAGCGGGACGGCGCGCTGGAGTGGAGCGGACGCCAGGAGACCGTCCGCATCGAACCATGGGGGCCTGACGCCGTCCGGGTCCGTGCGCGCCTCGGCGGACCGCTCCTCGAAGGCCTCCCCGGCGCTCTGCTCGACGAGCCGCCGGCAACCGAGAACACCGTGAAGATCCTCGACGGTGAGGGCCGGCTGACGGTGGGCGCGCTGACCGTCGAGGTCGACGCAGAGGGCCTGATCCGCTTCGTGCGCACCGCGGACGGGGTCGAGCTGCTCGCCGAGGAGCGCGCCCACTTCTGGTGGCCCGGCTCCCGCCTGTACACCCCGACCGGGAACGGCCACCACCGCTTGGAGCAGCGGTTCGCCGCGTACGAGGGCGAGAAGCTGTACGGCCTCGGACAGCATCAACACGGGCTGCTGGACCAGAAGGGCGCGGTCCTGGACCTCGTCCAGCGCAACGCCGAGGTCACCATCCCCGTGCTCACCTCCAGCCGCGGCTACACCCTGCTGTGGAACAGTCCGGCGATCGGCCGTGTGGAGCTCGCGGGCAACGGCACCCGATGGGTGGCCGACTCGGCCCGCCAGATCGACTACTGGATCACGGCGGGCACCCCGGCCGACGCCCAGCGCCGTTACAGTGCCGCCACCGGCCGCACACCGATGCTGCCCGAGTGGGCGGCCGGGTTCTGGCAGTGCAAGCTGCGCTACCGCACGCAGGACGAACTTCTCGCCGTGGCACGGGAGTACAAGCGCCGCGGGCTGCCCCTGGACGTCATCGTGTGCGACTTCTTCCACTGGACGCACCTCGGCGAGTGGAAGTTCGACCCGGCCGAGTGGCCCGATCCGGCCGCGATGCAGCGGGAGCTGTCCGAGCTGGGCGTCGAACTGGTGGTCAGCGTGTGGCCCTCGGTCTCGCCGCTCTCCGAGAACCACCAGCTCATGGAGCAGCGGGGCCATCTCATCGGCACCCAGTACGGGCCGATGGCGCACGCGGACTGGCCGGACAAGGGGGTCGCGTCCACCGTCCAGGTGGCGTTCTACGACGCGACGAACCCCGGCGCGCGGGACTTCCTCTGGTCGCGGGTGAGGGACAACTACCTGGAGCCTTACGGGATCAAGGCCTTCTGGCTGGACGCCTGCGAGCCGGAGCTGAAGCCCGGCTTCCAGGAGAACCTGCGCTATCACGCGGGGCCCGGCCTGGAGGTCGGCAACCTCTATCCGCGGGAGAACTCCCGCACCTTCTTCGAGGGCCTGCTCGCCGCCGGCCGGACGGAGATCGTCACCCTCAACCGCTCGGCGTGGGCGGGCAGTCAGCGCTACGGGGCGGCCCTGTGGTCGGGCGACATCGGCACGGACTTCCCGACCCTGCGCCGCCAGATCGCGGCGGGCCTCAACACCGCGCTGTCCGGGATCCCGTGGTGGAACACCGACATCGGCGGTTTCCACGGCGGGGATCCGGACGACCCCGCGTACCGCGAGGTCATGGTCCGCTGGTTCCAGTTCGGCGCGCTGTCTCCGCTGATGCGTCTGCACGGCTTCCGCGACCCGGGCATGCCGCTGGGCCCGGACATGACCGGCGGCCCGAACGAGGTCTGGTCGTACGGGGAGGAGGCCGGCGCGATCATGGAGAAGTACCTGCTGCTGCGGGAGCGCCTGAAGCCGTACGTGCTGGACGTCATGCGGCAGGCGCACGAGGAGGGGCTGCCGGTGATGCGCCCGCTGTTCCTGGAGTTCCCCGACGACCAGGCCGCCTGGTCGGTGGACGACGCGTACCTCCTCGGCCCCGATCTGCTGGTCGCGCCGGTGCTCACGGCGGGGGCGACCGCCCGTACGGCGTACCTGCCGGCCGGGGCCCGCTGGACGGACGCGTGGACGGGCGAGACGTACGAAGGCGGCGCGGCCGTGACGGTCGACGCGCCGCTGGACCGCATCCCACTGTTCCTGCGGGACGGGGCGCGGCTGCCCGTGGCCGGGTAGTCCGGCAGCCGAGTGCGGCCGGTCCCCGGGGGACCGGCCGCACTCCCATGAGCGGTCAGCTGCTGCTGACCGTCAGATTGTCGGCGGCGAAGTCCAGGCCGCCCGAGGACGAGGTGATCTCGAAGGCCGAACCGCACGTCGCCGATGGTCTCGCTGCTCGACATCCAGCCCTTGGTGTTCGCGATCCACTTCCGGATCGGGAGGATGTCGATGGTGCCGGAGGTGGAGTCCGAACTGCGCAGGAACGCGCGACGTCCACCTCGGGCTGCGCGGGCCGCCGCGGCTCGCGCGCGTCGGCTTCTCCGGTTGAGGGCCCGCGGAAGCCGATGGGGGCCCGGCACCGGGACACGGGTGCAGCCCTTTTCAGGCGGGGGGCGGGCCGGCAGGGGGAGGTGTCGGTGTCGGGCCTCCGGCTACGGGGCTCACGCCCCGGCCGTCGCCGTCCGGTGCCGGGACGGCTGCCGACGGGGTCGGGCCCGCCTCAGGAGGCCTCCACCGCCGCCTTGATGCGCCGGCCGAAGGCGTCCGCGTCCTTGCGCGCCGCACTCAGCGCGAACCCGACCAGGAGCTTGCCGAAGCCATGGCCTTCGAGCACGTTGAAGATCCTGACGCGCGTCCTGCCCTCACCGGTGGACTCCAGGTCGTAGCCGCCCTCGTCGGCCGTCACGACGTTCTTCGAGATCTCCGCCCAGCGGATCCGGTGCGGCGCCTCGAACTCGGTGATCCGGAACTGCCGGCCCGTCTTCATGCCGGCGTCCTTGACCGTGCTGGTGAAGACCGTGCCCACGCCCGTGGGGCCCTCCGGAGTCTTCGTGATCTTCAGGACCCGCGGGCTGAACCGGGGATCGTTCGTGCCCGCGGCGAGAAAGGCGAAGACCTCGTCGATGGGGCGGTCGACCTCGGTTGTCGCCTCGAACTGACCGGCCACGGTTCCTCCTGTGATGCGATCGCTTGATCTCCGTGCGAGGGCACGCGTCCGTGCCAGGCGCCTTCAGCCTACGAGCCGCACCGCGCCACCGCGCCCTGTTGCCGATTCCACCCGTCGGGCACCCGGGGGCCGGCCGTCCCCAGGTCACGACATGCGGGCATACGCCGACGGCCGGAGCCCCCGCACAGCGGGCTCCGGCCGTCGGCTCGGGACGTGTGGGTCAGAGGGCGAGACCCGTCAGAACCATCACGCGCTCGTAGGTGTAGTCCTCCATCGCGAAGCGCACGCCCTCGCGGCCCACGCCGGACTGCTTCACACCGCCGTACGGCATCTGGTCGGCACGGTAGGACGGCACGTCACCGACGATGACGCCGCCCACCTCCAGCGCACGGTGGGCGCGGAAGGCCGTCTGCAGGTCGTGCGTGAACACACCCGCCTGGAGGCCGTACTTGGAGTCGTTGACCGCGGCGAAGGCAGCGGCCTCGCCGTCCACCTTGCGCACGGTGAGGACCGGGCCGAAGACCTCCTCGCAGGAGACCGTGGTGTCCGCCGGGACATCGGCGAGCACGGTCGGCGCGTAGGAGGCGCCGTCCCGCTTGCCGCCGGTGAGCACACGGGCGCCGGCCGCGGCGGCCTCGTCCACCCACGCCTCGACGCGCTTGGCCGCGTCCTCGCTGACCAGCGGGCCGACGTCGGTCTTGTCGTCGGAGGGGTCACCGGTGACCTGGGCCTCGACGGCGGCGACGATGCGGGGCAGGAGCCGGTCGTAGACCGACGCGTCGGCGATCACGCGCTGCACGGAGATGCAGGACTGGCCGCCCTGGTAGTTCGAGAAGGTCGCGATGCGGGTCGCGGCCCAGTCGAGGTCCTCGTCGCTCGCGAAGTCGGCCAGGACGACGGCCGCGCCGTTGCCGCCGAGCTCCAGGGTGCAGTGCTTGCGCGGTACCGAGTCCATGATCGCGTAGCCGACCTTCTCGGAGCCGGTGAACGAGATGACGGGCAGGCGCTCGTCCTGGACCAGAGCGGGCATCCGCTCGTTCGACACCGGCAGGATGCTCCACGAACCGGCCGGGAGCTCCGTCTCGGCGAGCAGGTCACCGATGATCAGGCCGGACAGCGGGGTCGCGGGCGCCGGCTTCAGGATGATCGGCGCGCCGGCGGCGATGGCCGGGGCGATCTTGTGGGCGCACAGGTTCAGGGGGAAGTTGAACGGCGCGATGCCGAGGACGACGCCCTTGGGGAAGCGACGGGTGAGGGCGAGGCGCCCCTGGCCACCGAGGTCGGTGTCGAGGCGCTGGGCCTCGCCGCCGTTGAAGCGACGGGCCTCCTCGGCCGCGAACCGGAAGACCGACACCGCACGGCCGACCTCGCCGCGCGCCCACTTGATCGGCTTGCCGTTCTCGGCGGAGATGAGCTGTGCGATCTCCTCGGTGCGCTCGGCCAGGCGCTTGCTGACGTGGTCGAGGGCGGCGGCGCGCACGTGGGCCGGGGTGGCGGCGAACTCGTCCCGCACGGCGTACGCGGCGGCCACGGCCTCCTCGACCTGCGCCTCGGTCGGCACGCTGACCTGGCCGACGATCCGGCCGTCCCACGGCGAGGTGACGTCGAACGTGGTCTCACCGGTGGCCTGGCGGCCGGCGAGCCAGAAGGCGTGGGTGGAAGTCATTGTCGAGTCCCGGCCCTTCCGTGTTGGGGGTGTCGCTGGATGGTCCTGCGCTTTCCCGGTCCACGGTAGGGCCGGGGCGCGGGGCGGTCGCTTGTCCGAGTCGTAGCAGTCAGCCGGTGGGATGCTCCGCTTTGGCACGGTGGGTGGAATGTGCCCCTCCCCCAGGGGTTCCGGCCCCGGCCCTCCGGGTCGGCCTGGACGGCCTCGTGCTCAAGCGCCGGACGGGCTGCGGCCTCTCTGCCGGACCGGTCACAGCCCCGCCGCCCCGGACTGACCGGAGCGACCCGCTCGTCGGGCGGGCCGCAGGGGACTACTCGCCCGGTGCCGACGTGGCCTTCAGGGCCAGCCAGAGTTCCATGCGTACGTCGGGGTCGTCCAGGGAGCGGCCGAGGATCTCCTCGACACGGCGCATGCGGTAGCGGAGGGTGTGCCGGTGCACTCCGAGGTCGGCGGCCGCGGCGTCCCACTGACCGTGGCGGGACAGCCAGGCCCGGAGTGAGGCCACCAGGTCACCCCGCCCGGTCGCGTCGTGCTCGTGCAGCGCGCGCAGCAGGCCGTCCGCGAAGGCCCGCACCGCGTCGTCCGCGAGCAGCGGCAGGACCGAGCCGGCCGCCAGCTCCTCGTGCTCGACGAGGAACCGTCCGCGTCGCCGCGCCACCGACAGGCCCTGCTCGGCCTGTTTGTAGGCGGCCGCCGCGGCGATCGGGCCGGCGGGCGCCGACAGTCCGACCACCAGTTCGTCCTCGTCCCCGGCGGGCTGTTCCCGCGCGGCGGCGCGCGAGGCCTCCAGTGCGGCGGCGTACTCCCCGCACGCGGCGACCGCGGCGCCCCCGTCCACGGCGAGCACGACGAGCCGTTCGCCGTCGGGCACGACGAGCACGGACTCCCCGGAGCGCGCGGCGGCGGACTCGACGACCTCGGCGAGCCCGCCGAGCGGGTCGCCGTTGGTGTCGGGCACGGTGACGGCGGTCTGCGCGGGCGCCGCCGCGCCCACGCGCGCGTGCCCGTCGGCGTGCGCCCGCGCGGCCGACGCGGACGCCGATTCGGCGAGGATCAGCCGGAACGGGGCGTCCAGCAGCTCCCCGTACAGGTCCCCGGCGACGGCGCGGGCGTGGTCGGGCTCCCCGGCGAGCAGCATGCGCAGCACGGCGGCGCCGATCCGCTGTTCGGCCGCGTGCAGCGACCGCGACCGCTCCGTGGTCAGCGTGAGCAGGGCGATCGCCGAGTGCACGGCGTAACGCTCCGCCGTGCCGAGGGCGGCCGCGGTGCCCACGGCGAGCGCGGCGCGCGGCCGTCGCCCGGTGCCCAGGGAGTGGAGCTCGACCCGGTCGTCGCCGCCGACGACGGAGCTGGCGGGTGCGGGCCGCTCCTGCAGCCGCTCCACGTCCGGGGTGAGCCGTGCGGCCCGGCGGCCCGCCCACTCGGGTGCGGTGGCGACGACGGCGCCGGAGGCGTCGTAGAGCGCCGCCCATCCGTCGACCTGTCCGGCGAGCGCGGCGAGGAGCCCCTCGGGTCCGTCGTTCAGGGTTTGCTTGGTGAGCTCGCGCTGCGCCGCGAACCCGGCGGTGACGGCCCGGTACTGGTCGGCGGCGATCGCGGCGGAGACCGCCTTGCTGATGGCGAGGAAGGGCGTGCGCCGGGGCACTTCGAGGAGCGGCAGCCCCTCCTCCTCGGCGGCGTCGACGAGTGCCTTGGGGATCTCCTCGTAGTTGACGCCGACGGCGAAGCCGAGTCCGACGACCCCCGCCCCCACCAGGCGCTTCACATAGCGCCGCATGGCCTCCGGGTCCTCCGCGTCCAGCTTGAGCGCGGTGATCAGGAGCAGCTCCCCGCCCTCCATGTACGGCACGGGGTCGGCGAGCTCGCTGACGTGCGCCCAGCGGACGGGCACGTCCAGGCGGTCCTCGCCCGCGCGCACGGTCAGCTTGAGCGCGGAGTGGTGGACGAGCGAGGCGAGCGTGGGGGGCATGAGGCCTTCAGGTCTGTGTGATCTCTGTGATCTTTTGGCCGCGGCGTATGAACGGCCTGTGTCGATTCTGCCTCACCGTACGGTCGCCGTGTGACCCGATGCCCCTTCGTCCTGCTCAGCCGCGTAGATCCACCAGGAGGGGTGGCGCGTGCTCCCCCTTCACATTGGTCAGCGACAGCACCGCGTGCCCCGGCGGCACCGCGTGGGCCAGTTCGGACGCGGACCAGCGCTCCCGCTCGACCTGGCGCACGGTCACGGCGCGGGCGGTGGGCGCGTGCCCCGTGATCACCCTGCGCACCATGTGCAGGACCTTGCCCGCCGGGGTCTCGGCGATGATCTGGCGGTCGGTGACGTCGCGGGCCTCGATCCACTCCTTGCCCCACACCTCGGCGAAGTCCTGCCCGTCCCAGGGGGTGAGCCCCGACAGCGCCATGCGGCAGCCGATGGCGCCGAGCAGGGGGCCGCGCAGCGGCCGGGCTACGTCGTCGAGGGTGCGGAGCGTCAGGACGGCCCCGGCGTTGCCGGACCGCAGCCGCTGGACGCCGCGTACGGCTTCCGGGGTCACGACGCCGGTGGCGTCGTCGAGCACCAGGCAGGCGAACAGCGACCGGTCCTCCCGGATGGCCACGCTCGCCGTGAACTGGGCGAGCACCAGCCGGGCGAGGATCCGCGAGGCGTCGGCGTGGCCGCGCGCGGGCAGGTCGATCCGCACCCGTACGGGGTGGTCGAGGGCGCGCAGCGAGAAGGGCCGCGACTGCCCGGAGGTGTCGAAGAACCCGGCGAAGGCGGGCCGGTCGAGCAGGGCGACCCGGTCCGCGAGGACGACCCCCACGTCGCCGGGGTGTCCGAGCTGCCGCTCCCGTGCGTCCAGCTCCCGCAGCAGGGACTCGTGTCCGGTGTCCTGGAGTCCCTTGCGCAGGGCGGCGAGTGGGCCCGGGGTGCCGTCGAGGAGCTGGCGCAGTTCCGGCACGGACGGGAAGCGGCCGTGGACGGCCTGGAAGGGCCCGAGCAGCTGGGCGAGCACGGTGGTCGACCGGCGGCTGTCGCTCCCGGGGTGCGGGTCTGCGAGGTCGCCGACGAGCGCCTCGGCGAGGACTGCGGCGGCTTCGTCGGGGTCGGTGGTGCCGCCGTACAGGTCGAGGTCGTACACGGACTCGGGCTTCCCGATCCGTACGACGACGTCGTAGGCGTCGGCGGGTCCGAGCCCGGCGCCCGCGGCACCGACCACGACGACCGCCGCCCGCCCGGCGAGCGCGTGCAGGCACAGCGACTCGGCGAGCGGCCAGACCACGTCAGCGGTCTTGCCGGACCCGGCGGGCCCGACGGCGAGCAGCGAGGTGCCGAGCAGTTCGGGGCCGAGGGCGAGTCCGGTGCCCCGGTAGGCGTACGGATTGCGCGGATCGTCGGCGGTCGTGCCGAGCCGCACCTGTCCGGTGACGAGGTCGTGTCGGGCGAGCCGTCCGGGCAGGTCACGCTCCCCGGAGGGGTGCAGGCACGCGGCGGCACCGTCCTTGAGAACCGCACCGGTGAAGGTGGCGAGGCTGTGCCGTCCGCTCGCTACGCCCTGCCAGGCCCGGGCGATCCGCGCGTGGTCGACGTCGCGCATCAGCCCGGCGCCGGCCTCCGTGGCGAGCCGGTCGGCGGCCTCGCCGGCCCCGGCCGCGCGCAGCTGGTTCCACTGGGCGGGATCCTCCTCGGGGGCCGGCGGGCGCTCGCTCACGGGTGCGGCACGCCGCCAGGCCGGCAGTCCGTAGCGCCGCCACACCTCACCCCATCGGCCCATCCGGCCCACGGCGATCATGATGACGAGGGCGATCAGCGTGTAGTAGCCGTACCAGAGGAAGGCGTTGCCGACGCGGTCGTCGCTGTGCCGCCAGGAGTCGGGGGTGAACAGTTCCAGCGGCAGGACCCACCAGCCGCCCAGGTAGCCGTTCCACAGCAGCGACCAGACCAGCCATCCGACCAGGAACGCGATCACGGCGCCGCTCAGCAGCTGACGGGCCGGGATCTGCTCGGGCTCCTGCTCCGGTCGCGGACGGTGTCCGAAGCGCCACACTCCCGGTGCGGCCTCCGGGCGCGGCGCCCGCAGCCAGGTCAGGAAGGCGGATCCGTCCGGCGGTGGCGGCATGCCGGGTGCCCGGGCGGGCCGGGGCGGCATCGCGGGCGCCTCGGGCGGCCGTGCCGGACGCGGCACGGCATCGGCATGCGTGCCCCGCGCGTCCTGCGTCCCGTCGCTGTTCATCGCCCTTGCCCCCCGACCAGCCGTTCCGTCCACCATCAGCGAGTCAATCTAACGCCCCCGCAAGGGGAGTTCACCGCATACGCGGCCGGGCTCGCGGGGATGCACGGTTGCTCCGCTATGTCCACCGCGGACAAGCGTCCTCCCGGACAACGCCCACATGGAGCATGCCCAGTCCTCACCTGCCGTCCTAGCCTGCGAGAAAAGAAGGCAAGCGTCCGAAACACCCCCACGCAAGATCATCAGGGAGCCCCTCATGACCGCACTTCCGCAGGAGCGCCGCGTCGTCACCGCCATCCCCGGCCCGAAGTCGCAGGAGCTTCAGGCCCGCCGTACCGCCGCGGTCGCGGCCGGTGTGGGCTCCGTGCTCCCCGTGTTCACCACGCGCGCGGGCGGCGGCATCGTCGAGGACGTCGACGGCAACCGGCTGATCGACTTCGGCTCCGGCATCGCCGTGACCAGCGTCGGCGCCAGCGCGGAGGCCGTCGTACGCCGGGCTTCCGCCCAGCTCCAGGACTTCACCCACACCTGTTTCATGGTCACGCCGTACGAGGGCTACGTCGCCGTCGCCGAGGCGCTGGCCGAGCTGACCCCCGGTGACCACGCCAAGAAGAGCGCCCTGTTCAACTCCGGCGCCGAGGCCGTCGAGAACGCCGTCAAGATCGCCCGCGCGTACACCAAGCGCCAGGCCGTCGTCGTCTTCGACCACGGCTACCACGGCCGCACCAACCTCACGATGGCGCTGACCGCGAAGAACATGCCGTACAAGCACGGCTTCGGTCCCTTCGCGCCCGAGGTCTACCGCGTTCCGGTGGCGTACGGCTACCGCTGGCTGACCGGCCCGGAGAACGCCGGCGCCGAGGCGTCCGCCCAGGCCATCGACATGATCAACAAGCAGGTCGGTGCCGAGAACGTCGCCGCGATCATCATCGAGCCGGTCCTCGGCGAGGGCGGCTTCATCGAGCCCGCCAAGGGCTTCCTCCCGGCCATCAGCAAGTTCGCCCAGGACAACGGCATCGTCTTCGTCGCGGACGAGATCCAGTCCGGCTTCTGCCGCACCGGCCAGTGGTTCGCCTGCGAGGACGAGGGCATCGTCCCGGACCTGATCACCACCGCCAAGGGCATCGCGGGCGGCCTGCCGCTCGCCGCCGTCACCGGCCGCGCCGAGATCATGGACGCCGCGCACGCGGGTGGCCTCGGCGGCACCTACGGCGGCAACCCGGTGGCCTGCGCGGGCGCGCTCGGCGCGATCGAGACGATGAAGGAGCTCGACCTCAACGCCAAGGCGAAGGCGATCGAGGCGACGATGAAGTCGCGCCTGTCCGCCATGCAGGAGAAGTTCGACATCATCGGCGACATCCGTGGCCGTGGCGCCATGATCGCCATCGAGCTGGTCAAGGACCCGGCGACCAAGGAGCCGAACCCGGAGGCGACCGCCGCGCTGGCCAAGGCCTGCCACCAGGAGGGCCTGCTGGTCCTGACCTGTGGCACCTACGGCAACGTCCTCCGCTTCCTCCCCCCGCTGGTCATCGGCGAGGACCTCCTGAACGAGGGTCTCGACATCATCGAGCAGGCCTTCGCCCGCATCTGACGCCCCACCCGCCCCGGCACCGGAACACGGTCCACCGGCCCCGCCGGGTTCCGGTCGGTTCCGGTGCCGGGGCACTCGGCGTGAGAGCGTGTGAAGAACGTGTGCGAGGTGCATGACGGGACGCGATTCCGTCTGTCGGAGCCGCACCCCCTGTCGTAGGTTCTACCCAGATGAGAGATACACCCCGCCCACAGGGGACTGTGGGTGACACCGGGTCGGGGCTTCCCCAGCTTCAGCCTGGTCGTGCCCTCGCGCACACACCCGGGGCTTCCGGCTCCGGATCTCCTCACCGATCGGACAGTCGCCCGCCCCAAACCCCCCGGGGCGCGCGGCAATCCGATCAGGACGGCCGCCCCGGAACCACCCCCCCTGTTCCGGGGCGGCCGACCTTCCTCCTCGGCCTTCCGGTTCTCCTCTTCGTGCTGATCACCTGGCAGGTGGCCGCCCATGGCACGCTCGCCCGGGCGGACGAGCGCCTCAGCGGCCGGCTGGTCCGCCCGGGCCGCACGGCCGAGCTTCTCGCCGACCTCGGGGAGATCGCCGTCGCAGTCCCGGTCCTGGCCGTCGTCCTCGTCGGTGTGGCCGTCCAGGCCCGCCGCGCCGGCGAGGCCCGCTGGTGGCTCGCGCCCACCGCCGCGGCGGTGCTGATGGCGGCCGTACCGGCACTGATCGTCCCGCTGAAGGAGCTCGTGGCCCGTCCGGGACCCCCGGTCATGGGTCCCGGCACGGGATTCTTCCCCTCCGGCCACACGGCCACGGCCGCCATCGCCTACGGTGCCGCCACGCTGCTCCTCCTCCCCCGTCTGCGCACCCCGGACGCCCGTCGCGCCCTGGTCGCCGCCTGTCTCGTCCTCAACGCCCTGGTCGCCTGCGGCCTGGTCCGCCGCGGCTATCACTGGCCGCTGGACGTGGTGGCGAGCTGGTGCCTGTGCACGGTGCTGCTGACGGGGCTGTGGATGTTCCTCAGCCGAAGTAGCGGTCGAAGTTCGTCGAGAACTCCCAGCTCCCGAACCGGTCCCAGTTGACCGACCAGGTCATCAGGCCGCGCAGCCCCGGCCAGGTGCCGTGGGTGGCGTACGAGCCGCAGTTCGTCTTCTTGGTGAGGCAGTCGAGGGCCTTGGTCACCTCCGCCGGCGCGACGTAGCCGTTGCCCGCGTTGGTGGAGGCGGGCATGCCGATGGCGATCTGGTCGGGGCGCAGCGGCGGGAAGACGTTGTTCGCGTCCCCCGCGACCGGGAAGCCGGTGAGGAGCATGTCCGTCATGGCGATGTGGAAGTCCGCGCCGCCCATGGAGTGGTACTGGTTGTCGAGGCCCATGATCGGGCCGGAGTTGTAGTCCTGGACGTGCAACAGGGTCAGGTCGTCGCGCAGCGCGTGGATGACCGGCAGGTACGCACCGGCGCGCGGGTCCTGGCCGCCCCACTTGCCCGTGCCGTAGTACTGGTAGCCGAGCTGCACGAAGAAGGTCTCGGGGGCCATGCTCAGGACGAATTTCGCGCCGTACTCGGCCTTCAGGGTCTTCAGCGCCGAGATGAGGTTGACGACCACCGGTGTGGTCGGGTGCTTGAAGTCGGCGTCGCTCGCGTCGAGGGAGAGCGAGTGGCCCTCGAAGTCGATGTCGAGACCGTCCAGGCCGTAGGTGTCGATGATCTTCGAGACCGAGGAGACGAAGGTGTCGCGGGCGGCCGTGGTGGTGAGCTGGACCTGGCCGTTCTGACCGCCGATCGAGATCAGCACCTTCTTGCCCGCGGCCTGCTTCGCCTTGATCGCCGCCTTGAAGTCGGCGTCGCTCTCGACGGTGGGGCACTCGGTGGCCGGGCAGCGGTCGAAGCGGATGTCTCCGGAGGTGACGGAGGTCGGTTCGCCGAAGGCGAGGTCGATGACGTCCCAGCTGTCGGGCACATCCGCCATGCGGGTGTAGCCGGCGCCGTTGGCGAAGCCGGCGTGAAGGTAGCCGACGAGGGCGTGCGGGGGGAGGTCCGAGGAGCCGCCGCCGGAGCCCGCCGAGGTGGTGGCGGTTACCGTCGAGGACTTCGCGGACTCGCCGGCGTCGTTCGTCGCGGCGACCTGGAAGGAGTACGCGGTGGACGGCGTCAGTCCGCTCACGGTTGCCGAGGTGCCGGTGACGGTCCGGACCTTGACGCCGTCGCGGTAGACGGCGTACCCGGTCGCGCCGGCCACCGCGGACCAGGACAAGGCGACGGAGGAGGAGTTGACGGTGCCGACGGTCAGACCGGTGGGCGCGGCGGGCGGCTGCCCCGCGTCGGCACCGGGGCCTACCAGGGAGACGTCGTCGGCGTAGTAGGTGCCGGTGCCGTACCAGCCGTGGGTGTAGATCGTGACCTCGGTGGTGGAGGGGCCGGTGCGGAAGGTCGTGGCGAGCTTCTGCCAGTCGGCGGCCGACTGGGTCCAGGTGGAGACGTCGGTGGTGCCGGTGCCGGTGGCACCGAGGTAGACGTAACTGCCCCGGACGTAGCCGGAGAGGGTGTACTGCGCGTCGGGTTTGACGGTCACGGTCTGCGAGCACTGCGCGTGGTCGCTGCCGGCCGGGGTCGCCTGCAGCGCCGAACCGCCGCTCCTGACGGGTGAGGTGACCGTGCCGCCCGCCGTGCAGGTCCAGCCGTCCAGGCCCGATTCGAACCCGCCGTTGCGGGCGAGGTCCGCGTCGGCCGCGCGGGCGGCCGGCGAGAGCGCGGCAAGGCCGGGCACGGCCAGGGCGGTCGCCGTGCACACGGCGACGAGTCTGCGACGCGAGAACGGTCCGGTGCGTCCGGTGCGATCCACAACTGCCTCCGGGCATGGGGGAAAGGGGAGGGTGGAGCGCGCCCAACTTGGTCCAGACCAATTCGGTTGTCAAGACCTCTGACAGGTGCCGGAACCCGCCCGCGCGCCGTCAGCGGCCCTCGTTCCCGGCCGGCCCCGCCGCCGCCTCGTGCATGGCCAGTTCGAGCAGCGCCGGATCGGTGAGCGTGCCCGAGCCGTCCGGCGGGACCAGCCAGCGGACCCCGCCGGTCGACCGGCCCGGGTACGGCACCACGATCCACGTGCCGCTGCCCGCCGTACGCACCCCGGTGCCGAGCCATCGCGCCGCGGTGCCCGCGGGCACGAAGAACCCCATCCGGACGTCACCGAAGTCGGCGAGCACGGGCCCCGGCCGGCCGATCACCCGGGTGAGCACGTCGAGCGTCGGGCCGCCGAGTTCGCCCGGCAGGATGAGCACGTCCCAGGCCCGGCCCGCGGGCAGCAGCGCGACCCCCGTCGGATTGCGCTCCCACTCCCATCGGCAGGCCTCGGGGTCCGGTGCCACCGACGTCAGCCACTGGACCGCCGCCTTCGCCCCTGTCATGACGGAACCTCCCTCTCCGCTGGACGCCGGTCGCGTCACAGGGGAGAGGGAGGTTCGGGCCGGGCATTACGCGGGTTTCGGCTCCTTGTGGGCAGTGAACGGGGCACACCGTGCCGGCAGGGCGTACGCCGATGGATCAGGAACGCTTCCACGCGCCCCGCTCGGTCGGCTCGCCCGTCCGCCGGTCAGCTGTCGAAGCCGAGCCCCAGCCTGTCCATCGTCCGCAGCCACAGATTGCGCCGGCCGCCGCGCGCGTCCGCCTGCGCCAGCGACCACTTGGTCAGGGCGATCCCGGTCCAGGCGAAGGGCTCGGGTGGGAAGGGCAGCGGCTTTCTGCGGACCATGTCCAGTTCGGTGCGCTCCGTGCGCTCCCCCGCCAGCAGGTCGAGCATCACGTCCGCACCGAACCGTGTCGCCCCCACGCCGAGGCCCGTGTACCCGGCCGCGTACGCGACCTTGCCCTGGTGGGCGGTGCCGAAGAAGGCCGAGAAGCGCGAGCAGGTGTCGATGGCGCCGCCCCAGGCGTGCGTGAAGCGGACGCCCTCCAACTGCGGGAAGCAGGTGAAGAAGTGCTCCGCGAGCTTCGCGTACGTCTCCGGGCGGTCGTCGTACTCGGCGCGCACCCGGCCGCCGTACGGGTAGATCGCGTCGTAGCCGCCCCACAGGATGCGGTTGTCGGCCGACAGCCGGAAGTAGTGGAACTGGTTGGCCGAGTCGCCGAGGCCCTGGCGGTTCCTCCACCCGACGGACGCCAGCTGGTCCGCCGTCAGCGGCTCGGTCATCATGGCGTAGTCGTAGACCGGGACGGTGTAGGAGCGGACGCGCTTGACCAGGTTCGGGAAGATGTTGGTGCCGAGGGCGACCCGGCGGGCGCGGACCGAGCCGTACGGGGTGCGGACGGCCATCCCCGCGGCGTACGCCTTCAGCTGGAGCGCGGGTGTGTGCTCGTACACCCGCACGCCGAGCCGGAGGCACGCCTCCTTCAGGCCCCAGACCAGCTTGGCCGGGTGGAGCATGGCGACGCCCCGCCGGTCGTACAGACCGGCCAGGAAGGTCGGTGAGTCGACCTGTTCCCTCACCGCGTCGGTGTCCAGGAACTCGATGCCGTCGGCGAGGCCGGCCCGCTCCAGTTCCTCGTGCCAGTCGCGCAGCTCGGACGCCTGGTGCGGCTCGGTGGCGACGTCGATCTCGCCGGTGCGCTCGAAGTCGCAGTCGAGGGAGTAGCGGGCGACCGTCGCCTCGATCTCGTCGAGGTTGCGGGCGCCCAGCTCCTCCAGCCTGCCGATCTCGTCCGGCCAGCGGGCGAGACCGTTGGCCAGGCCGTGCGTGAGGGAAGCGGCACAGAAGCCGCCGTTGCGGCCGGAGGCGGCCCAGCCCACCTCGCGGCCCTCGACGAGGACCACCTCGCGCCCGGGATCGCGCTCCTTGGCGAGCAGCGCGGTCCACAGTCCGCTGTAGCCGCCGCCGACGACGAGCAGATCACAGGTCTCGGCGCCGGTGAGCGCGGGCTCGGGGTGGGGCTTGCCGGGGTCGTCCAGCCAGTACGAGACCGGCTGGACGTCGGAAAGAGACTTCGTCCACTGATTACCACGGGTCATGGCGCTGGGGGCCATGATTTCAACTCCCTACGAGCGTTATGCCTTTTGCTTGTTCCGGCGATTCCCTGCGACCATGCCGGCCAGGACGAACAGTACGGCGACGAGGAACATGGCCGTACCGATGACATTGATCTGAACGGGTGTTCCGCGCTGCGCCGATCCCCACACGAACATGGGGAAGGTGACGGTCGAACCCGCGTTGAAATTGGTGATGATGAAGTCGTCGAAGGAGAGCGCGAAGGACAGCAGCGCGCCCGCCGCGATACCGGGCGCCGCGATGGGCAGGGTGACCCGGAGGAAGGTCTGCACGGGACCGGCGTACAGGTCCTGCGCCGCCTGTTCCAGGCGCGGGTCCATCGACATCACCCGTGCCTTGACCGCGGTGACGACGAAGCTGAGGCAGAACATGATGTGGGCGATCAGGATCGTCCAGAAGCCCAGCTGGGCACCGAGGTTGAGGAAGAGCGTGAGCAGCGAGGCCGCCATGACGACCTCGGGCATCGCCATCGGCAGGAAGATCAGCGAGTTGATCGCTCCACGCGCGCGGAAGCGGTAGCGGACCAGCGCGAAGGCGATCATCGTGCCGAGGACGGTCGCTCCGACCGTCGCCCACAGGGCGATCTGGAGGCTGATCGAGAGCGATCCGCACATGTCGGCGACGCCGCACGGATCCTTCCAGGCGTCCGTGGAGAACTGCTGCCATTCGTAGTTGAAGCGCCCCTTCGGTTTGTTGAAGGAGAACACCGTGACGATGACGTTCGGCAGGAGCAGGTATCCGAGCGTCACCAGTCCGGCTATGACGACGAGATGGCGCTTGAGCCAGTTGACGAAGGCCATTTAAACCAGATCCTCCGTCCCGGACCTGCGGATGTAGAGGGTGACCATGAGGAGAATCGCCGCCATGAGGATGAACGAGAGGGCAGCGGCCGTCGGATAGTCGAGCACACGCAGGAACTGCGTCTGGATGACGTTTCCGATCATGCGGGTGTCGGTGGAGCCGAGGAGTTCGGCGTTCACGTAGTCGCCGGAGGCCGGGATGAACGTGAGCAGCGTGCCGGAGACGACACCGGGCATCGACAGCGGGAAGGTGACCTTCCGGAAGGTCGTGAACGGCTTGGCGTACAGGTCGCCCGCCGCTTCGTGCAGCCGTCCGTCGATGCGCTCCAGCGAGGTGTAGAGCGGAAGGATCATGAACGGCAGGAAGTTGTACGTCAGACCGCAGACCACCGCGAGGGGCGTGGCCAGGACGCGGTCCCCCGACGTCATGCCGAGCCAGCCGGTGACGTCCAGGACGTGCAGCGAGTTGAGGGCGCCGACGACCGGGCCGCCGTCGGCGAGGATGGTCTTCCAGGCCAGCGTGCGGATCAGGAAGCTGGTGAAGAACGGCGCGATCACCAGGATCATGATCAGGTTGCGCCAGCGGCCCGCGCGGAACGCGATGAGATACGCCAGCGGGTACCCCAGCAGCAGGCACAGGACCGTCGCGGAGCCCGCGTAGAGCACCGAGCGCACGAACTGCGGCCAGTACTCGGACAGGGCGTCCCAGTAGGTCGCGAAGTGCCAGGTGACCTTGTAGCCGTCCTCCAGGGAGCCCGTCTGCACGGACGTGGAGGCCTGGTAGAGCATCGGCAGCGCGAAGAAGACCAGCAGCCACAGGATGCCGGGCAGGAGCAGCCAGTACGGCGTCAGGCGGCCCCTCTTGCGCGGGGGCTTGGTCTCCGGGGTCTTCGCGACGGTGGGGTCGAGAGGCGGCGGCGCCTCCGTGAGCGTCGACATCAGGCGGCCTCCTCCTCGACGCCCGCGTCGATGTCCTGAGCGGCGTCCAGGCCGAAGGTGTGGGCCGGGTTCCAGTGCAGAACGACTTCGGCGCCGGGCACGAGCCGGGAGTCGCGGTCGATGTTCTGGGCGTAGACCTCGAACTCGGGGCAGACCGGGCTGTCGATAACGTACTGCGTGGAGACGCCGATGAAGCTGGAGTCGGCGATCCGGCCCGTGATGCGGTTGCGGCCGGCCGGGATCTCGCCGGCGTCCTCGGCGTGCGTGAGGGAGATCTTCTCCGGGCGCACCCCGACCAGCACCTTGCCACCGGTGGCCGCCGGGGCGGAACATCGCGCCTCGGGCAGGGTGAGCTTGCCGCCGCCCGCCCTGAGGACTATCTCGTCGCCGCTGCGGGAGTCGACCTCGGCCTCGATGAGGTTGGAGGTGCCGAGGAAGTTGGCGACGAAGGTGGTCTGCGGGTTCTCGTACAGGTCGGTGGGCGCGCCGAGCTGCTCGACGCGGCCCGCGTTCATCACGGCGACCGTGTCGGCCATCGTCATGGCCTCCTCCTGGTCGTGCGTGACGTGGACGAAGGTGATGCCGACCTCGGTCTGGATCCGCTTGAGCTCCAGCTGCATCTGGCGGCGCAGCTTGAGGTCGAGGGCGCCGAGGGGCTCGTCGAGGAGCAGCACCTTGGGGTGGTTGATCAGCGCGCGGGCCACGGCGACGCGCTGCTGCTGGCCACCGGAGAGCTGGTGCGGCCTCTTGCGTGCCTGCTCGCCCAGCTGCACCAGGTCGAGCATCTCCTCCACCTGCTTCTTCACCGACTTGATGCCGCGTCGGCGCAGACCGAAGGCGACGTTCTCGAAGATGTCGAGGTGCGGGAAGAGGGCGTAGGACTGGAAGACCGTGTTCACCGGGCGCTTGTAGGGCGGCAGGTGGGTGACTTCCTGGTCGCCGAGGAAGACGGTGCCCGAGGTCGGGTCCTCCAGGCCGGCGATCATGCGCAGGGTGGTGGTCTTGCCGCAGCCGGAGGCGCCGAGCAGGGCGAAGAACGAGCCCTGCGGCACGGTCAGGTCGAGCGGGTGCACGGCCGTGAAGGAGCCGTACGTCTTGCTGATCCCGGCGAGGCGGACGTCGCCGCTGTTGTCTGTCGTCATCTTCGTCACGCCCCTGTGAGCTTCGCGAACTTCGCTTCGTAGGCCGTCTCTTCCTTCGGCGACAGTGCGCGGAAGGAATGCGATTTCGCGGCCATGGCCTTGTCGGGAATGATCAGCGGATTGTCCGCCGCGGATTTGTCGATCTTCGCGAGGTAGGGCTTCACTCCGTCGACGGGCGACACGTAGTTGATGTACGCGGCGAGCTGGGCGGCCGGCCCGGGCTCGTAGTAGTAGTCGATGAGCCGCTCGGCGTTCGTCTTGTGGCGCGCCTTGTTCGGGATCAGCATGTTGTCGGTCGACGTCATGTATCCGCTGTCCGGGATGATGAAGTCGACGTCCGGGCTGTCCGCCTTGAGCTGGACGATGTCACCGCCCCAGGCCACGCAGGCCGCCAGGTCGCCCTTGGTGAGGTCGGACGTGTAGTCGTTGCCCGTGAAGCGCCGGATCTGGCCCTTGTCGACGCCCTTCTGGATACGGGCGATCGCCGCGTCGTAGTCGTCGGCGGTGAACTTCTCCGGGTCCTTGCCCATGTCGAGCAACGTCATGCCGATGCTGTCCCGCATCTCCGACAGGAAGCCGACGCGCCCCTTGAGCTTGGGGTTGTCGAGCAGGTCGGAGACCGACTTCACCTCGATGCCGTCGAGCGCCTTCTTGTTGAAGGCGATGACGGTGGAGATGCCCTGCCACGGGTACGAGTAGGCGCGGCCCGGGTCCCAGTCGGGGTTGCGGAACTGCGCCGACAGGTTGGTGTAGGCGTGCGGCAGGTTGGCCGGGTCCAGTTTCTGGACCCAGCCCAGGCGGATCAGGCGGGCCGCCAGCCAGTCGGTGAGGACGACGATGTCGCGTCCGGTGTCCTGACCCGCGGACAGCTGCGGCTTGATCTTCCCGAAGAACTCGTTGTTGTCGTTGATGTCCTCGGTGTACTTGACCTTGATGCCGGTCCGCCGGGCGAACGCGTCGAGCGTGGGGTGGTGCTTCTCGCTCTCGTCCACGTCCATGTACTCGGTCCAGTTGGAGAAGTTGACGGTCTTCTCCTTGGCCGAGTGGTCCTCGGCGGACGTGCCGCCCTGCGTCTTGCCCGCCGCGGGTATCCCGCAGCCGCTCAGTGCCCCGAGACCGCCCACGGCGAGGGCTCCGCCCGCGGAGGCGCGCAGCAGCGAACGGCGGGTGAGGGAAGCCCTGCCGTTCCGGAAGCTGCGCCGCATCGCGGCCAGTTGAACCGGGGACAGGCGTTCGGGCTCGTGGTGCTCCATGCTCTGATGCCCTTTCGGAAGGATCGCGGCCGTGGTCGCGGCCTGGTCTGCCGCTCGGCCGTGGCCGAACGTCGCACCGGCTAGGGCCGGTCCCCGAAGATGGTGCGGTGCCAGTCCTTCTCGGCCACCGCGGTGTTGTCGAACATGACGTGCTTGACCTGTGTGTACTCCTCGAAGGAGTACGCGGACATGTCCTTGCCGAAGCCGGACGCCTTGTAGCCGCCGTGCGGCATCTCGCTGATGATCGGGATGTGATCGTTGACCCAGACGCAGCCCGCGTTGATCTCGCGGGTCGCGCGGTTCGCCCGGTACACGTCGCGGCTCCAGGCGGAGGCCGCGAGCCCGTACGGGGTGTCGTTGGCGAGGGCGATGCCCTCGTCGTCGGTGTCGAAGGGCAGCACGACGAGCACCGGACCGAAGATCTCCGCCTGCACGATCTCGCTGTCCTGGGCGGCGTCGGCGACGAGCGTGGGCGCGTAGTACGCCCCCCTCTTGAGGTCGCCCTCGGGGGCGCCCCCGCCGGTCACCACGCGCGCGTAGCCGCGGGCCCGGTCGACGAAACCGGCGACGCGGTCGCGCTGGGCGTGCGAGATCAGCGGGCCGAGGTCGGTGCCGGGGGCGAACGGGTCGCCCAGCCGCACGCTCTCCATCAGGGCGGCGGTCCGGCGCACGAACTCGTCGTGGAGAGGCCTTTGTACGTACGCGCGCGTGGCGGCCGTGCAGTCCTGGCCCGTGTTGATGAGCGACCCGGCGACCGCGCCGTGCACGGCGGCGTCCAGGTCGGCGTCGTCGAAGACCACGAAGGGGGCCTTGCCGCCCAGTTCCAGGTGCAGCCGCTTGACGGTCGAGGTGGCGATCTCGGCGACCCGCTTGCCGACGGCGGTGGACCCGGTGAAGGAGGTCATCGCGACGTCGGGGTGCCCGACGAGGTGTTCGCCGGCCTCCTTGCCCAGGCCCGTGACGATGTTGACGACACCGTCCGGAATCCCCGCCTGCGTGGCCGCCTCGGCGAACAGGAGCGAGGTGAGCGGGGTCAGTTCGGCCGGCTTCAGGACGATCGTGTTGCCCGCCGCGATGGCCGGGAGGATCTTCCACGCGGCCATCTGGAGCGGGTAGTTCCACGGCGCGATGGAGCCGACGACGCCGATCGCCTCACGGCGGACGTACGACGTGTGGTCGCCGGAGTACTCCCCCGCGGACTGACCCTGGAGGTGCCGGGCCGCGCCCGCGAAGAACGCGGCGTTGTCGATCGTGCCCGGCACGTCGAACTCGCGCGTCAGCTTGAGGGGTTTGCCGCACTGGAGGGACTCGGCCTGGGCGAACTCCTCGGCGCGCTCGGCGAGCACGGCGGCGAAGCGGTGCAGCGTGTCGGAGCGCTCGCCCGGGGTGGCGCCCGACCAGCCGGGGAACGCCTCGCGCGCGGCGGCGACGGCCGCGTCGACGTCGGCGGTGCCCGCCAGTTCGTACGTGTAGACCTTGTCGCCGGTGGCGGGGTCGACGACCGCGTACGTACGGCCGGAAGTGCCCTTGGTCAGCCGGCCCGCGATGTACTGCGCGCCGTCCGCGAAGCGGTCCTGCGCCTGGAAGCGATGGCCCGGATTGTGCATGTCGCTCTCCTCCGCCGTCCTCCCCGTCTCCGCGAGGGGCCGGCGTAGCTCCAGCTCGATTTGAGTGCCGATCCTGACAGAGCCACGGGACGCCAACAAGTGATTCCGTTGTTGCCTTTTGGTTACGCGACGGAATCTGTCGACCAGGTGTCGAGTCCCGCCGATGAAGGCGGGACGGAATGTCAGTGGTGCGTGCCACAGTGGCGTGCATGGGGAAGATCGATTCTTGGGTAGCACTGGTCAGCGAGGTCGAATCGGGGGCAAGGGTCAAGTACCTGCACTTCTGGGGTCACCGTCCGCGACCGGACGGCCGGGTGGGCGCGAGCTGTCTGAGCCAGTGGTGGCCGTCACCGTTCGTGGTCGAAGGTGTCGAATACGCGACGGCGGAGCACTGGATGATGGCCTCGAAGGCGCGGCTGTTCGGTGACGCGGAGGCGGAGCGCCTGGCGCTGGACGCCGCGAACCCCGCGCTCGCCAAGAAGGCCGGAAGGCTGGTGCGCGGCTTCGACGACGTCATATGGGAGCGCGAGCGGTTCGGGATCGTGGTCGAGGGCAGCGTCCACAAGTTCCGGGCCCACGCCGATCTGCGGGAGTTCCTGCTGGGCACCGGCGAGCGGGTGCTCGTCGAGGCGAGCCCGCTCGACCGGGTGTGGGGCATCGGACTGGCGGCGGACGACGAGCGGGCCGCCGATCCCGCCCGGTGGAGGGGGCCCAATCTGCTCGGGTTCGCGCTGATGGAGGCCCGGGAGCGGCTTCGCTAGCAGCCGTCCCGCGGCGCACCCGACACGGTCGAATCCCTCGTCGCCCACATGGACCGCCGCGACGCAGCGGTCTCCGTGGGATGTCCTACCGGGACCGCTCGCTCACGAGCGAGGTGGAGAAGCCGCCGTCACCGCCCGGGCCGCCGTCGCCGTCGTCGTCGGGCGTCACGATGAGGAAGACGAGCATCGCGATCCCCAGAGCGATGCCGACGGCTCCGCAGATGATCCCGGCCAGGGCCTGCCCCGGGTTCGTGGCCTCGCCCCGGCGCGCCTTGCGCCGCCCGATCGCCCCGAAGATCACCCCGAGGACGCCGAGGACGATGGCGAGCGGCCACAGACAGAACACCGCCGCCGCGATGATGCCGAGCACCAGACCTGCGGTGCCCATGCCATTGCTCGGCGCGGGCGTCCCCGGCCATCCATAGCCGGGGAAGCCCTGGTAGGAGCCATGCGGCGGGGCGGGTGCGTAGTGCGCGTGGTCGTAGGGGAACCTGCCGGGGCCGTCGGGGGATATCGGAGGCGGCGGAACCGGCTCTCCCGGGGCGGGCTGCGGGTACGGAGTGTGGGCCGCGGGAGGCGCGAAGGGGTCACCCGGGGCGCCCGGCGGGCCCGGTGTCGGGCCGCCCGGGAAGGCCGACTGCGGCGGCGGGGCGAAGGGGTTGTCCCAGGCGCCGGGTGTCCCGGGCCCTGGCGCGCCGGGCACGGAGGTGACCGTGGGCCCGTCGTGCACGGGGTGCGGCGCCGGTGCGGAGCCCCACCCGGAGGGCACCGTGTCCGTGGGCTCCGCGGGCGGAGCCCACGGATCGAACGCCTGCGGCGGAGTGCGGTCGGGCTTGCCGAGCGACACCGGGTCCGCTCCCGCACGCACCGGCGCGGGCCCCGGCTGCCACCCGCGGGACTCGGCCGGCACGGGGTGCTCCCCTGGCCCGGCGGGCCGGTCCGAGGTGTGGCCCTGTCCCGGCTCGGGAGCCTGAACCGACCCGCGGGCCTCCCCTGATGCAGGGTGCTCCCCCGGCGAGGCGGGCCAGTTCGAGGTGACGTGCTGTCCCGGCGCGGGGGCCTGGCCCGACGCGTCGTCATGTCCCGGCGCGGGGGCCTGGCCGGACGCAGGGGGCCGGTCCGACGTGGGGGCCTGTTCCGGCGCGCGGGTCTCCGTCGGTGCCGGGGGCTGACCCTGTCCTGATACGGGGGATTCTCCCGACTCGGCAGCTTTGCCCGCCGTGGAGGCCTGTTCCGACGTGGGCGGCGCGCTGTCCGGGGACGGCCCGCCCGGTGACGCCCAGGCGGCGGCGTCGCGGGGCGCTTCCGGCGTCCGGGCGTCGTCGGGCATGCGCGAGTCCCCTCAGTCGTACGTTCCGTCATGCTAAGGCCCGGGACCGGGGCCGGGCCGCTCGGGCGTCCGCCTACGATGATCCCCGAGTCACCGATCAGCCGATCACCCGCGTCCCGTCGACCACGGTCCGGGGACGCCGTTCCGGGGAGGAACCTTGACCGACCGCCACATCGCACGCGACGGCGCCCGCGATCTGCACGCCTTCATCGCCGGACTGCCCAAGGCCGAACTGCACGTGCACCACGTCGGCTCCGCCTCCCCGCGCATCGTGTCCGCCCTGGCCGCCCGGCACCCCGACTCCAAGGTGCCGACCGACCCCGAAGCCCTCGCGGACTACTTCACGTTCACGGACTTCGCCCACTTCATCCAGGTGTACCTGTCCGTGGTCGACCTGGTCCGCACCCCGGAGGACGTGCGGCTGCTGACGTTCGAGGTCGCGCGGGACATGGCCCGCCAGCAGGTCCGCTACGCCGAGCTGACGATCACTCCGTGGTCCTCCACGCGCCGCGGCATAGACGAGCGGGCTTTCATGGACGCGATCGAGGACGCCCGCAAGGCGGCCGAGGCCGAGCTCGGCGTCGTCCTGCGCTGGTGCTTCGACATCCCGGGCGAGGCCGGGCTGGAGGCCGCGGAGGAGACGGTGCGGCTGGCCACCGACGACCGGCTGCGCCCGGAGGGACTGGTCTCCTTCGGACTCGGCGGCCCCGAGATCGGAGTTCCGCGGCCGCAGTTCAAGCCGTACTTCGACCGGGCCATCGCCGCCGGACTGCGTTCCGTGCCGCACGCGGGCGAGACGACCGGTCCCGAGACGGTCTGGGACGCGCTGAACGACCTGCGCGCGGAGCGCATCGGACACGGCACGAGCTCCGCCCGGGACCCGAAGCTGCTCGCCCACCTCGCCGAGCACCGCATCGCGCTGGAGGTCTGCCCGACCTCCAACATCGCCACCCGCGCGGTCCGCACCCTCGACGAACACCCTCTCAGGGAGTTCGTCGAGGCCGGGGTGCCCGTCACCATCAACGCCGACGACCCGCCGATGTTCGGCACCGACCTCGACAACGAGTACGCGGTCGCCGCCCGCCTCCTCTCCCTCGACGAGCAGGGACTCGCCGCCCTCGCCAGGAACGCGGTCGAGGCCTCGTTCCTGGACGCGGACGGCAAATCCCGCCTCACCGCCGAGATCGACACCTACGCCTCGGCCTGGCTCACTCCCTGACGCGACACAATGGGCCCATGCGCACCGTGACTGCCGTGGCCCATCGCGGCGCCCCCTACCGCGTCCGGGAGAACACGCTCGACTCCCTGCGTTCCGCGCTCCGACTGGGCGCGGACGCGGTCGAGATCGACGTACGACTCACCCGCGACGCCGTACCCGTCCTACTGCACGACGCGACGCTGAAGCGCCTGTGGGAGCAGGACCGGCCGCTGCGCTCACTCTCCTGCGCCGAGGTGCGCGGGCTCACCGGGGGCGGCGTGCCGACGTTCGCCGACGCCCTGGCCGCGACCGGGGACAGCCGGGTCATGGTCGACCTGCCCGGCCCGGTCGACGTGAGGGCGGCGCGCACGGTCGTCGACGTGGTCCGGACGTGCGGCGCGGAGGAGCGGGTGTACTACAGCGCGGGCGCCGAGGCGATGCTCGCGGTGCGGGCCGCCGACCCCGGCGCGGAGATCGCGCTGACCTGGACGACGCTCGCGCCGCCGCGGCCCGGCCTTCTGGCCGCGGTGCGTCCGCGCTGGCTCAACTACCGTTTCGGACTGGTGACCCGGGAGCTCACCGCCCGCGTCCACCGCGGCGGCCACCTGCTCTCCGTGTGGACGCCGGACACGCGCCGCTCCATGCGGCGGCTGCTCGACCTGGGGGTCGACTCCATCACGACGAACCGCATCGACGCGCTCTGCTCCCTGCGCAGGGACTGAGCCGGCGGGACCCGTGCGGCCACCGGGCGACGACCGGCCGCCGCGCCACCGGGGTTCACGGGCGACGCGGGGCGTGGCCGAGGCCTTCGCGTGGCCCGCGCGGTACGTGAGCGAAGCCGTCACGCGCGCCGCCCGGACCGTGACGGCCGCCATCGCGCGGACCGTGACCGAGGCCCTGGTGCCGTCCGCGCGGACCACACCATCGCGCACGCCGCGCGGACGGCCGCGCAGGAGCGAGCCGACGGGGCGCGTCCTCGTCGCCGATCTCCAGGCCTGCGGGGTCGTCCAGCGGAGGTGACGGATGGTTGACCACGGGTGCGACGACGGCGGGTTCGAGCGCCATGGTCAGGGCGCAGTTGCCGGGGCCGGGGAGTGACGGCACGGGGGGGGTTCCGACGAGCGGGCCGGGCATGAGGGCGGGCACGAGCGGCCGCTGGAGGAACGGGTCTTGCGGGCGGGGCTCGGCACGACCCCTAGGGGCGACCCTCGGGCGGGCACCAGGGACCGCCCCCTCCCTGGTGAGGATCCGGCGCGCAGCAGGCGGCCGGAGGATGAGCGGCATCGACCTCGACCGCCCCACCGCCCGCAGGAGTGCCCGATGCCCCACCGCCGTACCGCAGTTGTCGTCGCCGCCGCTGTCTGTGTCGGCCTCGCCGCCGGACCGCTGAGCGCGCCCGCGTTCGCCTCCCCCACCGCCCGGGGCCCCGTGGCGAACGCGCAGCGGACGGGCGGACCCGACGCCGGGGCGCTGCGTGCCGCGCTGGCCGGCCTCCCGGACGGGGACGCGACCGCGGCTCTCGTGCGCGTCGGCGGCACCGACGGCGCCTGGCGCGGCAGCGCGGGCGTGCACGATCTGCGGAGCGGACGGGCGGCCGACCCGGACGCCCGGTTCCGGGCGGGGTCCACCACGAAGGTCGTCACCGCGGCGATCGTCCTCCAACTGGCGGCCGAGGGCAGGGTCGACCTGGACGCCCCTGTGCAGCGCTGTCTCCCCGGATTGCTGACGTCCGCCTTCGAGCCCGTCTCCGTACGCCAGTTACTGAACCACACGAGCGGCATCCAGGCGGGCGACGGCTTCGGCGACTCCTTCGAGGACGCGTACGCGCACCGCTTCGACACGCTCACGCCGCGACAGGTCGTGGCCTCTGCGGTGGCCAAGGGGCCGGAGTTCCGGCCGGCGAGCCGACAGCACTACCTGAACATCAACTACACCGTCCTCGGCATGCTGATCGAGAAGGTGACCGGCCACTCGTACGCGCACGAGGCGGACCGCAGGATCCTGCGGCCCGCCGGGATGCGCCACACGTACTTCCCCGGCACGGATCCCCGTATCCAGGGGCGGCACAACCACGGGTACCAGGCCGTGCGGAAGGCGGACGGCACGACGGAGTTCCTCGATGTCACCGACTGGAACCAGGCGGACCGGTGGGCGGCCGGCGACATGATCTCGACGACCGCCGACCTGGAACGGCTGATCACCCGCCTCTTCCGCGGGGACCTCGTTCCCGGACCGCAGCTGGAGGAGATGTTCACCGTGCCGACGGGCATCGAGGGCGCCGACATGAGCGCGGGGCTGCAGCGCTTCGAGTACGGCGGCGCGGTCTACTGGCTCAAGTCGGGTGCCCGCTACGGCTACAGCACGGCCGTCGCGGCCACCCGGGACCTGTCGCGCACCCTCGTCTACTCGGTGAACTCCACCGACGCGAAAGGCGAGTCCATGAACCCGGTGGCCCAGCGGATCGCGATGGCCGCGCTCAGGCAGCCGGAGCCGGAGGGACGTGCGGACCGGGAGCCGGCGAAGGAGCGGGGTTCGCGGTGAGCGCCTCCAGCCGCTTGATCCTCTTGCGGACGATGTGGAGCGGGATCACTCCGAGGACACCGAAGGACATGTCGATCACGCTCCACCAGAAGGGAATTCCGCGGATCGGCCCGCAGATCAGGGCGAGAGGAACGATGCCGGCGCAGGCGATCATGCCGAACTCGACGACCCAGATGTTGCGGACCGGGTCGCGGTAGGGCCCCCAGAAGGCGGTCGCGATCATCAGGTGGGCGAAGGCCAGCCAGTCCGTGCCGTACAGCAGGAACGGGTAGTCGGAGTCGGCGGCGTCCAGCCCCTGCCGCACCCGCTCGATCCAGTCCGTCAGGGCGGGCAGGTGTTCGGGCACGGACAGGGACCTCAACAGGTCTTCCGTCCAGCGCAGTTCGTGCACCAGGGGGAAGGCCGTGGCGCCGCTGAGCACCAGGCAGACGACAAAGAAGACCAGCCATGCGCGGATGCCCTTGAGGAGGGCGGCTCTGTCGCTCATGGCAGCAGCGTACGCCCATTCTTGAACGTGTTCAAAACTGCCCTCGGCCGAGTCGCGTACCGGCCGCACCGGGAACGACGAAGGCCCGGACCGTCATGGTCCGGGCCTCGCGCGCTTCAGCCGAAGTCCTAGGCGCCGCTCGCCTCGAGCATGTCCTCACGCTCGACGATCTTCACGCGGTCGCGGCCCTGCGGCTCCCCCAGCGCCTTCTCCGCGGCGTCGAGCCGATACCAGCCGTCCCACGTGGTGAAGCGCACCTCCCGCTCCGCGAGGAACGCGTCCACGGCCTCCGGCTCGGGCGACACCGGGGTGTGCAGCCGGCCGTTCGCGTGGTCGTCCAGCAGGCTGGCGACCGTCTCGTTGGCATCGCCCTTGGTGTGACCGATCAGACCCACCGGGCCGCGCCGGATCCAGCCGGTGACGTACGTCGACCGGAGGTGCTCCCCGCTGTCCTCGATCACGCGGCCGGCCTCGTCGGGGACCGTGCCCGAGTCGACGTCCCAGGGCAGCTTGGGCAGGCTGTCGGAGAGGTAACCGACGGCGCGGTAGACGGCGGTGACCTCCCAGTCCTTGAACTCGCCGGTGCCCTTCACGTTGCCGGTGCCGTCGAGGGCGGTGCGTTCGGTGCGCAGTCCGGCGACCTTGCCGTCCTCCCCGAGGATCTCGGAGGGCGACTCGAAGAAGTGCAGGAAGAGCTTGTGCGGACGATCCCCGGTGTCGCGGATGGCCCAGTTCTCCAGGGTCTTGGCGACCATGTCGGCCTGCTTGTTGCCGCGCCGGGTGGCGATGGAGCCCTCGTCGTAGTCGATGTCCTCGGGGTCGACGATGACCTCGATGTTCGGCGAGTGGTCGAGCTCCCGCAGCTCCATCGGACTGAACTTCGCCTGGGCGGGGCCGCGACGGCCGAAGACGTGGACCTCCAGGGCCTGGTTCGCCTTGAGGCCCTCGTAGACGTTCGGCGGGATCTCGGTCGGCAGCAGCTCGTCCGCGGTCTTGGCCAGCACGCGTGCCACGTCGAGCGCCACGTTGCCGACGCCGAGGACGGCGACCTTGCGCGCGTCGAGCGGCCAGGTCCGCGGCACGTCCGGGTGCCCGTCGTACCAGGAGACGAAGTCCGCCGCGCCGTACGAGCCGTCGAGGTCGATGCCGGGTATGTCGAGCGCCCGGTCCGCTGTGGCGCCCGTGGAGAAGATCACCGCGTCGTAGAACGCGCGCAGGTCGTCCAGGTTGAGGTCCCGCGGGTAGTCGACGTTGCCGAAGAGCCTGATCTGCGGCTTGTCGAGCACCTGATGCAGGGCCGTCACGATGCCCTTGATGCGGGGGTGGTCGGGCGCGACGCCGTAACGGATCAGACCGAACGGGGCCGGCATCCGCTCGAAGAGGTCGATGGACACTCCGGGCTCGGCGGCCACTGCGGATTTCAGCAGCGCGTCGGCGGCGTAGATCCCGGCCGGGCCGGCTCCGACAATGGCTACCCGCAGAGGGCGAGGCATGATCAGGTTCCCTTCGAGCAGGGGCAGGCGGACTCGACGGGAAGCCTAAGCTAAGGCAAGCCTAAGTCAGTAGTCGGGTCCGGGCTATGACCTCATAAGGCAGCCTTATGGGGCGAAGGCCCTGCTCCACGACGGCCCCTCTGCGGCCCGGCGTGCGCGTGCCGCGCACGGCCCGACCGGCCTGTCCCGCCCGCCCGACGGGGCCCCGCACGCACGCTCGGCGCACCGGACGCGGCGCCGGTCACCTCCCCGGCCCGGACGCGCCGGGCGCGCGCACCTGACGCCGCCGGGCCGTCCTCCGGGCGACGCCGGGCGTGATGCCGGGCCGCCCTCCGGGCGACGCCGGGCGCTGTTCTGACAGGCCCTAGGATGAACCCGATGAAGAGCCGCGAGCAGGCCCCCACCGCCCGGCCGCCCGTGCGGCGGTGGCGGGCGCTGCTCGTCCTCGGCCTGCTCGCCGGACTGCTGGGCATGCACGCCCTCGCCCCCGGCGGCGGCGTCCCGGAGCACGATCACGCCCGGCCCATGGCGGCCACCGCCACCCCGCACGACGACTGCCCCGACGGCCACTGCGGCACAAGCCACGTCCGGCACGCCGACTCGACCTGCGCGTCGGGGGCCGTCGGCGGCGGACCGGTGCTGCCCGCGCTCGCGCCCGACCCGTCGGCCGTCCCCGCCCGCGCCCACGCCGCGTGCCCGTCGTCGGCCGATACGCCCGACGGCGCACGCGCGCCACCCTCACTCGCCGAACTCCAACTCCTGCGGATCTAGAGGCACCCGGCACCGCGCCGACACCGGCGCGGTGCTCAGGCACGCCCGGATCAGTACGTCACCTTCCCCTTGCAGGAGTTCACGCATGTCCGACAAGTCCACCCGCGCACGCCGCGCCGCTCTCGTCGCCGTCGCCGCGACCGCCGCGCTCGTCCTCACCGCCTGCGGAGGCGACGGCGGCCACTCAGGTCACTCCGTGGCGTCCCCGTCCGCCAGCGCCGACCCGGTCGGCGGCCCCCACAACGCGCAGGACGTCTCCTTCGCGCAGGGCATGATCCCGCACCACCGGCAGGCAGTGGAGATGGCGGCGCTCGCCTCCCACCGGGCCGCCTCCGCCGAGGTCAAGGACCTCGCCGCACGTATCGAGAAGGCCCAGGGCCCGGAGATCACGACCATGACCGGCTGGCTGAGGTCCTGGGGCGCGAAGGTGCCGGCCGCGGGTGCCGCGGCCGGCATGCCCGGCATGGACCACTCCGGCCACTCCGGCATGTCCGGAATGATGTCCACGAAGGACATGGACGCGCTGAAGGCCGCCTCCGGCAAGGAGTTCGACACCATGTTCCTGACCATGATGGTCGAGCACCACAAGGGCGCCGTCGAGATGGCCGGCACCGAGAAGGCCAAGGGCGGGTCCGGCCCTGCCACGTCGATGGCCGACGACATCATCACGGCCCAGAACGCCGAGATCACCGAGATGAACGGGCTGCTCGGCCAGGGCTGACGCCGCTTCAGGGGGCCGGTGCAGGCTCCGGCCCCCTGTCGGCCCGAGACGCTCCGGGTCCGCCGACGGCGCCCGGCGCCCCCGCGTACGCGTCTGCCCTGCCCGATGGGGCCGGGGGGGGAACCGCGAGGCGTCGTATGTTCACGGTTCGACCATTTTTGGGCAACGTGGGCCGATATCGCTGTGCGACGGCGGGATATGGGTGACACTGGGCGGCGGAGGGGGGACAGGCGCGACGAGAGCTCTGCGGACGCGCCATCCCGACGTGTCGCGCCGCCTTGGGGAAGGCGGCGCGGGGACCAGCGGGGGGATCCATGACGCAGTCACTTCCTGAGCAACGCCTCGCCCGGGAGCGGGCGTTCGCGGGGAGTGGGCCGCCTCCGCTCGTCGTGATCGGGGCCGGCCCGTACGGGCTGTCGGTGGCGGCGCACCTGCGGGCCACCGGCGTACCGGTACTCGTCTTCGGTGAGACGCTGGGCAGTTGGCGGCACGCCATGGCCACCGGAATGTTCCTGAAGTCGACACCGGACGCCGTCGATCTGTCCGCCCCGGTACCCGGTGCCCGGCTGGCGGACTTCCGCCGCGCACAAGGCGAGCCGCAACTGACCGAGCTCACGCCGATCCCGTGCGACGTCTTCGTGCGCTACGGGCAGTGGTTCCAGAAGCACCACGTCGGCGAGGTGGACCCCGCCCGGGTCGTGAGCGTCGACCGGGCCGCGACGGACTCCGGGTTCACGGTCCGGCTGGACGACGGCCGGGAACTGGCCGCCGCGGCCGTCGTCGTGGCCACCGGCCTGAACGGACTCGCCCATGTCCCGGCGGAGTTGATGCACCTGTGCCCCGGCGGGGCGGGGCGCGGGGCTCTCGTGTCGCACACGAGCCATCACAGCGACCTGTCGCCGTACGCCGGCCGGCGCGTCGCCGTGATCGGCGGCGGCCAGTCCGCGCTGGAGAGCGCCGCGCTGCTGCACGAGGCCGGCGCCGAGGTGCAGGTACTGGTCCGCGAGGACCACGTGCTGTGGGGCAGGACGCCGGAGCCGGGCCGCGCCCGGTGGCGGCGGCTGGCCCGCCCCTGTTCACCGCTGGGCACGGGCTGGATCCTGGCCGCGGTGTGCAGGGCTCCGGGCGCGGTGCGGCGGCTGCCCGCCGCGGTCCGGATGCTGCTGTTCCGGCGGGCGCTCGGGCCGTCGGGCGGCTGGTGGCTGCGGGACCGCGTGGAGGGCGTGTTCCGGGTGCGCACCTCGTGCCGTGTCACCCGGGCCGAGGCCGCCCGGTCCGGCGTGCGTCTGGAGGTCGCCGGGCCAGGCGGTGCGTCCGAGGTCCTCACCGTCGACCACGTGCTCGCGGCCACGGGCTACCGGCTCGACCTGGACGCGGTGCCCTTCCTGTCCCCCACGCTGCGCGGCGCCCTGGCGTGCGCCCCGGGGTCGAAGGCACCTCGCCTGAAGGCGGGCTTCGAATCCTCCGTTCCCGGCCTGTACTTCGCCGGCTCGCTCGCCGCCCCGACGTACGGACCGATGATGCGGTTCGTGGCCGGCACGGAGTACGTCGCCACGCGCATCGCCACGCACGCCGCCCGACGGGTCACCCCGCCCTGACCGCGGCCCGGCTGCCGCCGGGGGCTACCGCCGGGGGCCGCTCTCGGGTGTGCCCGCCCGGCTCCGGGCCGCCGACGGCGCGACGGTCGGCGTGGGCGAGGCGGCGGGGGTGGGCACGACCCGGCCGTCCGGGGCGCGGGACTGCCCGTTCTGTCGGCTCGGGGTGGGGCGGGACGTGACCGCGCCGGTGGGCCGCGAGGGGACGGGCGACGCGGACGGAGTGGGGGGCGGCGACGGGGCGGGAGCTGCCGTACGGCCGTCGGCGGGCGGCGGAGCCAACGGGACCGCCGGGGAGGCCGGGGCCGAGGGCGCGGCCAGGTGGAGAGGCAGCGCGACGAGGACGGCGACGGCGCAGGACACGCCGAGCCCGACCGCGGCACGCAGCAGCCTGCGGCGGGCCGCGGCACGGCGGACCGCCTCGTAGCGGCCGGCGGGCGGTCCGAGGAATTCGGAGGGCGGCCGCAGGATGACCGCGAGGGGGTCGTCGGGTCCGGACTCCGGGCCGTCGTCAAAGCGTGTGGTCAAGGCTTCTCCTCAGGTGGACACGGAGCAGTTCCCGGGCCGCGTGGAGGTCGGCCTTGACGGTTCCTTCCTTGCGCCCGGTCAGTTCGGACACCTCCCGGATCGGCATGTCAGCGTAGTAGTGCAGCAGGATCGGGACGCGCAGCCGCTCGGGCAGCGACTGCACCAGCAACCGCACCGACGGATCGGCCTGTTCGGTGTGGGGGCGGACGGCCGCCTCGGTGGTGGCACGGCGCACGGCCCTGCGCTCGCGCTCCAGCTTGCGCCAGTGGTCCCGGACGAGGTTGGCCGCGGTGACGTAGAGGAAGCCGCGCGGCTCCTCGACGGACGTCCAGCGGGCCCACAGCCGGGTGAACGCCTCCGAGGCGATCTCGTGGGCCGTCTCGTCGTCGTCGACGAGACGGCGGCACCAGCCGGCCAGGCGCGGGTAGAGGGCGGCGAAGAGTTCGGACGCTGCCTTGTCGCGGGACCGTTTCAACGCTCTCCATGGTCGTGATGGCACTCGTGGGGAAGGATGCCGGGCCGGCGGCGTACGTTCCGCCGGCCCGGCACAACTGCCGTCGGGTCAGGGGGTGGCGGAGCGCAGCGCGGCGAAGACGATGACGTTGTCGAGGTATCCGTCGCCGGTCCGGGCACCGCCGCAGGTGATCAGGCGCAGCTCCGGGCGGTCCACGTCCCCGTACACGTCGTCCGCGGGGAAGTCCGCCTTGGCGACGGTCCGTACGGCGCTGACGGCGAACTCCGCCGCCGTGCCGTTCTCCAGGCGCGCCACGATCCGGTCGCCCCGGCGCAGCCGTGCCAGACGGCGGAAGACCCCGTCACCGTAGGCCCCGACCGTGACGTGGCCGAGGATGACCGACGGGCCGGTCTGACCGGGTGTCGGGGAGTGCCGGTACCAGCCCGCCCGGTCGTGCGCCGTGACGGGAGGCACCTGCACGGCGCCGTCCGCCGCCAGGCCGAGCCGCATGACCGGGGTGTCGACCCCGATGGCCGGGATCCGCAGCCGGACCGGGGCCGAACGCGCGAGGGCGTGCGGGGCCGTGGAGGCGGCCCGCGACGGCGCCGGCACGATCCGGGTGTGCCGCGGGGCCGCCGTCCCGTGGGCCGGTCGGCCGCCGCAGCCCGCGAGCAGCGCGGCCGCCGTCGCCGCACCGAAGGCGCGCCTGGAGAGCGGGGTCATGCCCCGGTCGCCCGGCGGCGGCGTACGACGAAGACCGCCCCGCCGCCCGCGACGAGCGCCGCGGCGGCGGCTGTACCGATCAGCCCGCTCCCGGGACCGGATCCCGGGGTCTCGGCAGCCGTCACGCCGGTGTCGGGCGCACCCGACGGCCTGACGGAGACCTGGCCCGGGGAGGGTGCGCGGGTGGGCGCCGGGCTCGACGCGCGCGTGGGCACCGGGCTCGGTGCGCGGGTGGGCTCGGCGCTGGGCACCGGGGACGGCTCGCTGCTCGCCCGGGTGGGGGCGGCGCTCGGGCTCGGGGACGCACCGTCGGCGAACGCGGGCACGGTGCCCGCCAGTACGGCGGTGCACGCGAATGCCGCGGCGCTGAGGACAGTTCGGCGCATGGGATCGCTCTCTCTCGTCGGTCCGCCCGGCCGGTGCCGGGCGGGATCACGGATCGAGCGCAGAGACGAGGCGGCACCGGGGCAGGTTGTAAAGAACGGGCAAAGTCGCCGGCCGTCCGAATTCCCGGGGGACGGCAGGGAGGGGTACGGGTCACGGGCCGGCCGGACCTCGGCAGGGGGCGGGGTGCCGGTATCGGCGGCCGCGCCGCGGCGCGTCGGACTCGACGTGCCCCCGCGGTTCCCCAGAATTCCCGGACATCCCAGTACATTTCCAGCTACCGCTGAGAGAGGTCACCGGCAGACGGGGGCAGAGGATGAGCACGGACGACCGCGCCGCGGTGACGACCGGGATCGCGCGACTGCACGCCTCGCCCGGACTGGCCGGACCCGGCCGCATCGGGCTCGTGACCAACCACACCGGCGTCCTCCCCGACCTGCGTCCGGCCGCGCCCGCGCTGCTCGACGCCGGCGTGCGGCTGGTCGCCCTGTTCGGTCCCGAGCACGGGCTGCACGGAACCGGCCAGGCGGGCGAGAACGAGGCCGCGCAGGCCGACCCCGCCACCGGACTGCCGGTCCACGACACCTACCGGTGCGACGGCGAGCGCCTGGACCAACTGCTGCTCGACAGCGGCGTGGACGCCCTGGTGTACGACCTCCAGGACATCGGGGCGAGGTTCTACACCTATGTGTGGACCATGTTCGACCTGCTGGTCTCGGCGGCCCGCACGGGCGTGCGGTTCGTCGTCGCGGACCGGCCGAATCCCCTCGGTGGACTCGTCAGCGAGGGCCCGCTGCTCGACCCCGGATGGGCCAGCTTCGTCGGGCGCGCCCCGATGCCCGTCCGGCACGGCCTCACCTGCGGTGAGGCCGCCCGCCTCCTGAACGCCTCGCTCGTCCCCCAAATGGCGGGCACCGCGGCCGACTTGACGGTCGTCGAGGCGGCCGGCTGGCAGCGCGCCTCGGACGCGGAGGCCACCGGCCTGCCCTGGGTGGCGCCCTCGCCGAACATCCCGACGCCCGCGACCGCCACCGTCTACCCCGGCACCTGCCTGTTCGAGGGGACGAATCTCTCGGAGGGCCGGGGCACCACGCAGCCCTTCGAGATCGTCGGAGCCCCGTACATCGACGCGCGGTTCGCGCCCGCGCTCGCCGAACTCGCCCTGCCCGGAGTGCACTTCCGTGATCTGCGGTATGTACCGACCTTCCACAAACACGCCGGACGGCCGCTGCGCGGGGTCCAGCTCCACATCACCGACCGCGAGGCGTTCGCCCCCGTACGCACCGCCGTCGCGATGCTCGCCACGCTGCGGCGGCTCTACCCCCACGAGTTCGCCTGGCGCGGCACGGACGGCGGCGCGGAGGGGACCGGCCACCGTCATTTCGTCGACCTGCTGTGGGGGTCCGACCGATTGCGCCGCACGGTCGACGCGGGCGACGACCCGCTGCCGCTGTGCGATCCGCCGGGGCCGCCCGGCCGGTGGGCCGGGGACGACGTGCTGCTCTACGCCTGAGACCTGCCGCCCCGGCGGTGCCGCCCGGCTCGCCCTCGCGGACCGCGTGCCGAGTGCCGTGGCACGGAGCGCCCCGCACGGGACCGAAGCAGGGCTGCGGTCGGCGCCCGACGCCGTCCGCGACCCGCGTATGGAAGGACACCCCCGTCGATGACCGACCGCACGACGACATCCACGACGACCTCACAAACCGATACACGTGGCTTCCGGGCGGGCGACGGCCCGCAGCTGGTGGAGGCGTGGCGCCGTAGTGCGCCGGCCGACGCGATCAGCCCGGACCGCTTCCGCTCCCTGGTGCTGCTCGACGCCAACTTCGATCCGCAGGGCCTGCGGGTCGCCGTCGACGGCGACCGGATCGTGGGCGCGGCCTACGCGGTGCGCCGTCTGACGCCGATGGCCGGCACCGATCTGGAGCCGGACCAGGGCTGGATCCCGTTCTTCTTCGTCGACCCGGCCGTCCGCGGCCACGGCCTCGGCCGCCACCTGCTGACCGACGCCCTGGACTGGCTGCACCGGCACGGCCGCACCCGGGTGGACTTCTCCTCGTACACGCCGAACTACGTCCTCCCCGGACTGGACGCCGAGGCGTACCCGGAGGCGGCCGGGCTCCTCGAGTCCCTGGGCTTTCGCACGCTGTACGAGGCGGCGGCGATGCACCGCGGCCTGGTCGGCTATCGCATCCCGCAGGACGTCGCGCGCCGCCGGGACGAACTGACGGCTCGCGGATACAGCTTCGCCACACCGCGCGACGACGATCTGGTGGACCTGTTCGCGCTCGCCGGGACCCACTTCGGCCCGGACTGGGCGTGCACGATCCGGGAGTCGCTGGCCGCGGGCACGCCGCTGGACCGGATCGTCGTCGCCCGGGATCCTTCGGGCCGGCTGGTCGGCTGGGCGATGCACGGCACCTTCGACAAGGTGGACGAGCGGTTCGGTCCGTTCGGCGTGCTGGAGGACATGCGCGGCACCGGCCTCGGCAAGGTCCTGCTCCACCTGGTCCTGGAGCGGATGCGGGCGCGCCGCGCGCACTCCGCGTGGTTCCTGTGGACCGGCGAGCAGTCCCCCGCGGGCCACCTGTACCGCAGGACCGGTTTCACCACGACCCGGGTGTTCCGCGTGATGCGCCGGGAGGCAGCCGGATGACGCCGTCGCGCCGCACCGGCGGCCTGAGCCGGCGTCACTTCGCGCTCGCGCTCCCCTCGGCGCTGCTCGTCTCCGCATGCGCGGGACCGCACCAGGGCACCGGGCGGCCCGGTGATCCGATCGTCCTCACCCTGCTCTCTCACTACGCGAGCGGGGAGGCCGAGGCAGCCCTGCGGGGTCCGGTCGACGAGTGGAACGCGCTGCACGATCGGGTCAAGGTGCGGACGAAGGCCGTCGAGTTCACGGACCTGTTGACCACGTTCATGGTCCGGCAGGCCGCGGGCCAGGGCGCCGACATCCTGCACCCGTACTGTCTGTGGAACGGTCAGCTCGTCCAGGCCGGCGTCCTGCGGCCCGCGCCGCCCGAGCACGCCGAGGAGATCAGGCGCGGCTACGGCCCGGCCGCGGTCGGCTCCTCGTCGGTGGGCGGCACCGTCTACGGCTACCCCACCGAGGTCCAGACGTACGCCCTGTACTACAACAAGCGGCTGCTGCGCGAGGCAGGCGTCGATCGCCCCCCGCGCACCTGGCCGGAGCTGGAGGAGACGGCCTACCGCACCGCGAAGCGGGACGGGTACGGCAACACTCTGGTCCAGGGGCTCGGGCTGTCGACCTACGACGACTCCACCACCGTCGGCCAGACGCTCGCCCTGCTCAACGCCGCCGGCGGAGCGTTCGTCGCCGCGGACGGCAGGAGCACCGCCATCGACTCGCCGGCCGGCCGGGCCGTGTTCGACCTGGAGCACCGCCTGGTGGCCAAGGGGGCGAGCGCCCCTGGCGTCAACGTCTACAAGGCGTTCCAGTCCGGGCAGGTGGCCATGGTCATCAGTGCCGGCTGGTGGACCGGGAGCCTGAAGGCCCAGATGGGCGAGGGCTACCGTGACGTAGGCGTCGCGCCGCTGCCCGTGCCCGCGGCGGACGACACGCGCGCCACACTCTCCACCGGCTTCATGCTGGGGGTCAACGCGGCCAGCGAACACCCGCGCGAGGCCTGGGAGTTCCTGCGCTGGCTCAACACCGAGAAGGTGGGCGTGAAGGCCGCGGGCAAGGGCGCGACAGCGACCCGGATGAGCACCCTCCAGGTGTCGGTCGGCTCCCTGACGGGCCGCGCCGACGACATGCGGACACTCCTCGGCAAGGGCAGCGATCCGAATCTGCGCCCCTTCCTGGACGCGCTGGGATACGCGGTGCCGGAGCCGAACGTACCGGGTGCGCAGCAGGCCAAGTCGCTGCTCCGCAAGAACATCGAGGCGCTGTGGACCGGTCAGCTGTCGGTCGACGAGGCACTGCGCACCACCCGCCGCCAGGTCGATCAGGAGGTGTCGCGCTCATGGTGAACACTCTGGCGCCCGAGACCACGGAGCGGGCCCGCGGTGCGCGGTCCGCCAGGCCCCCCGTCGAGGTCCGCCGGCGGACCGGGCCCCGGCCCCGGCGCCGTCAGGTGGCCGTCGCCTATCTCTTCCTGGCGCCGACGCTGTTGTTCTTCGCCGTCTTCCTGATCCTGCCGCTCGGCTTCGCACTGCTGCTGTCGATGTCCCGCTGGGCCGGGTTCGACCTGGGCGACATCGATCCGGTCGGCCTGGACAACTTCACCGGGCTGTTCGCAAAGGGGTCGACGTTCCTGGCGCCGATCCTCACCAACACCCTGCTGTTCGCGCTGGGCACCGTGGCGCTCGCGCTCGCCGGATCGGTGCTCGTGGCCACCTGCATCGACAAGCTCCGGTTCCAGGGCCTGTGGCGCACCCTGTACTTCCTGCCGATCGTCACGACCGTCGTCGCCGTCGGCAACGTGTGGAAGTACATGTACGAGCCGGGAGGCCTGGTCAACGGCGTCCTGAACGCCCTCGGGCTCGGCTCGGTGGCGTTCCTCCAGGACCCGGACACCGCGCTGCCCTCGGTCGTGGTCGTGCAGGCCTGGGCGTCGCTCGGCTCGGCGATCCTCGTCCTGACCGCCGGGCTGAAGTCCATCCCGGAGTCGTACTACGAGGCCGCCGCGCTCGACGGCGCCGGGCCCGTCACCGTCTTCTGGAGGATCACGCTGCCGCTGCTGCGGCCGTCCCTGTTGTTCGTGTGCATCACCCAGTTCCTCACCGGCCTGCAGTCCTTCGCGCTGATCATCGTGATGACCAAGGGCGGGCCGGGGGACGCGACCAACGTGGCCGCGCTGGAGATGTACCGGCAGGCCTTCAGTTACGGCGACTGGGGCGTCGCGAGTGCCGCCGCCTTCGTGCTGTTCGTGGTGGTCCTCGTGGTCACCCTGGTGCAGTTGTGGATCTTCCGGGGCAAGGGGGAGGACGCATGATCCGCCGCCGTTTCCCGTGGCTGTCGTATCTGGTGGTGGTGACCGGCGCCGTGCTCACGGTGGTGCCGTTCCTCGACATGGTGATGACGTCCTTCAAGGGGCCCGGCGAGGCGGGCACGCTGCCGTACCGGTTCCTGCCCGAGGCGTTCGACCTGTCCAACTACCGGGCGGCGGTCGACCAGCTCGATCTGCCGGTGCTCTTCCGCAACAGCGTCGTCGCGACCGCCCTGATCACCGGATCGGTGCTGCTCACGTCGTCCCTGGCCGGCTACGCGCTCGCCAAACTCCGCTTCCCCGGACGGAACTTCATCTTCCGTCTGGTGCTGTCGACGATGATGTTCCCGCCGTTCCTCTTCTTCATCCCGCACTTCCTGATCCTGGTGCACTGGCCGCTGGCTGGCGGCAACGACCTGTTCGGCCGCGGCGGTGCGGGCCTGACCGTCAGCATCGCGGCGCTGGCCATGCCCTTCCTCGTCAACGGCTTCGGGATCTTCCTGACGCGTCAGTTCATGCTCTCCGTCCCGGACGAGGTCCTGGAGGCCGCACGCATCGACGGGGCCGGCGAGTTCGCCGTGTGGTGGCGAATCGTGGTGCCGCAGACCAAGCCGGTGGTGGTGACGCTCGGGCTGCTGACCTTCGTCGACGCCTGGAACGAGTACATCTGGGCGCTGCTCGTGTCGACCGCCAACCCGGACGTGATGACCCTGCCCGTCGGCATCCAGCTCCTTCAGGACCACGTCGACCCGACCCGCACGATGCCCATCGTCATGGCCGGCCTCGTGCTGAGCGTCCTGCCGGTCCTGATCCTCTTCCTGCTGCTGCAGAAGCACTACATCCGCGGCGTCATGCTCAGCGGCCTCAAGTAGAGGGGACGCGCCGGCAGGCGCGAAGCGCGGACGGGGCTCGACGGCCCGGCCGGCACCGTGGCTGGGGCCCGGCGACGGCGTCCAGCGCTTCGCGCACTCGGCGCGCTCGCCGGACTCGATGTCCCGGGCGATCGCGAGCCGCTTGCCCATGGCCGCGTCCGGGAAGACCGGCGGGTCCTCGGCGAGGACGGCGGTGTCCTCGTCCTTGGAGGAGCGAGGACGTCCTGAGCGGCGGGGACCGGACAGACGTAGTTGACCCAGGCGGCCGACTCGGCGCGACCTCCGGCTCGTAGCAGTAGTCGACGGCGGCATGCCGCCGACGGCTCCGCGCCGACGATGGACGCTGCGTCGAGCGGTCGCGCGCCGACCCGACACCACGATCACCGGCCCGGGCCGGGCGAGCGGACCGTGCACGGCAGCGCGGCCCCGGACGGTCGACTCCCGTCCGGGGCCGCGCTGTTCGCTTCACATGCCCGGCCGCCGGCCCGGCCGCCGTGGCGGCGGATCGGCCCGTGGCGGCGGGCGGTCAGCCGTCGAGCGAGGTCATCACGTGCTTGATGCGCGTGTAGTCGTCGAAGCCGTACGCCGACAGGTCCTTGCCGTAGCCGGACTTCTTGAAGCCGCCGTGCGGCATCTCGGCGACCAGCGGGATGTGGGTGTTGATCCAGACGCAGCCGAAGTCGAGCGACTTCGACAGGCGCATCGCGCGGGCGTGGTCCTTGGTCCACACGGAGGAGGCGAGGGCGTAGTCGACGCCGTTGGCCCACTCGACGGCCTGGGTCTCGTCCGTGAAGGACTGGACGGTGATGACCGGGCCGAAGACCTCGTTCTGGATGATCTCGTCGTCCTGCTTGAGGCCGGAGACGACGGTCGGGGCGTAGAAGTAGCCCTTCTCGCCGACCTGGTGGCCGCCCGCCTCGACCTTGGCGTGGGCGGGCAGGCGCTCGATGAAGCCGGAGACCTGCTTCAGCTGGTTCGGGTTGTTCAGGGGGCCGAAGAGCACGTCCTCGTCGTCCGGCTGACCCGTCTTCGTCTCGGCGGCGGCCTTCGCGAGCGCGGCGACGAACTCGTCGTGGATGGACTCCTGGACGAGTACGCGGGTGGCGGCCGTGCAGTCCTGGCCGGCGTTGAAGAAGCCCGCGACGGAGATGTCCTCGACGGCCTTGGCGATGTCGGTGTCCGCGAAGACGACGACCGGGGCCTTGCCGCCGAGCTCCAGGTGGACGCGCTTGAGGTCCTTGGACGCCGACTCGGCGACCGACATGCCGGCGCGCACGGAGCCGGTGATGGACGCCATCGCCGGGGTCGGGTGCTCGACCATCGCGCGGCCGGTGTCGCGGTCACCGCAGATGACGTTGAAGACGCCCTTGGGAAGGATGCCGCCGATGATGTCGGCGATCAGGACGGTGGAGGCGGGCGTGGTGTCCGACGGCTTGAGGACGACCGTGTTGCCGGCCGCCAGCGCCGGGGCGAACTTCCACACGGCCATCATCATCGGGTAGTTCCACGGCGCGACCTGCGCGCAGACGCCGACCGGCTCGCGGCGGACGATCGACGTCATGCCCTCCATGTACTCGCCGGCCGAGCGGCCCTCGAGCATGCGTGCGGCGCCCGCGAAGAAGCGGATCTGGTCCACCATCGGCGGGATTTCCTCGGACCGGGTCAGCCCGATCGGCTTGCCGGTGTTCTCGACCTCGGCCGCGATGAGCTCCTCGGCCCGCTCCTCGAAGGCGTCCGCGATCTTCAGGAGGGCCTTCTGGCGCTCGGACGGCGTCGTGTCGCGCCAGGCCGGGAAGGCCGTGGCGGCGGCCGCCATCGCGGCGTCGACGTCGGCCTGTCCGGAGAGCGGCGCGGTCGCGTACGCCTCACCGGTCGCGGGGTTGACCACCTCCGTGGTCCGCCCATCGGCGGCATCGCGGAACTCTCCGTCGATGTAATTGCGCAGACGACGCAGCTCGGTGCTCACTGCCCGGCCCTCCTGTCAGATGTGCGTTGACTCAGCTGTCCGGTTACCTGGGACACCCAGGTGTCCACTACCTGAGATACCTGAGGGGCCCACCCTAATCCGTGGATCCACGTTTTCAACACCCCCGGTCCGGCCAGAGCTGCGAAATCCGCAAGACACGTCCTCGCAAACAACGAATTTCATCGCTACGGCCTTGCGGAACTGTCGATACGTCGTGCACAGTGAGGCCGTGGCCAGTCGAAGCGCAGACCCCAGGGACTCCCGCGAGTCCAGGAACGGCACCCCCCAGCTGGATGCCGTCTCCCTCGCCATCATCGAGCAGCTGCAGCAGGACGGACGCCGCCCGTACGCCGCGATCGGCAAGGCCGTGGGCCTGTCCGAGGCGGCCGTGCGCCAGCGCGTCCAGAAGCTGCTCGACCAGGGCGTGATGCAGATCGTCGCCGTCACGGACCCGCTCACCGTGGGCTTCCGCCGGCAGGCGATGGTGGGCATCAACGTCGAGGGCGACCTCGACCCGGTGGCCGACGCGCTGGCCGCCATGCCGGAAGTCGAGTACGTGGTGATGACCGCGGGCTCGTTCGACCTCCTCGTAGAAGTCGTCTGCGAGGACGACGACCACCTGCTGGACGTCATCAACAAACGCATCCGGGCCCTGCCCGCGGTGCGCTCCACCGAGAGCTTCGTCTACCTGAAGCTCAAGAAGCAGACCTACATGTGGGGAACCCGATAGCCGTGAGCACCAAGGACCTCAGCAAGACCGCGTACGACCACCTGTGGATGCACTTCACCCGCATGTCCTCGTACGAGAACGCGCCCGTTCCCACCATCGTCCGGGGTGAGGGCACCTACATCTACGACGACAAGGGCAAGAAGTACCTCGACGGTCTCGCGGGCCTGTTCGTGGTCCAGGCCGGTCACGGCCGCCAGGAGCTGGCCGAGGTGGCGGCCAAGCAGGCCGCCGAGCTGGCCTTCTTCCCCGTGTGGTCCTACGCCCACCCCAAGGCCGTGGAGCTGGCCGAGCGCCTCGCCCACCACGCGCCCGGCGACCTGAACAAGGTCTTCTTCACCACCGGAGGCGGCGAGGCCGTCGAGACCGCGTGGAAGCTCGCCAAGCAGTACTGGAAGCTGCGCGGCCACCACACCAAGTACAAGGTCATCTCGCGTGCGGTCGCCTACCACGGCACCCCGCAGGGCGCCCTGTCCATCACCGGCCTGCCGGCCCTGAAGGCCCCCTTCGAGCCGCTGGTACCCGGCGCGCACAAGGTGCCCAACACGAACATCTATCGCGCCCCGATCCACGGCGACGACCCGGAGGCCTTCGGCCGCTGGGCCGCCGACCAGATCGAGCAGCAGATCCTCTTCGAGGGCCCGGAGACGGTCGCCGCCGTCTTCCTGGAGCCGGTGCAGAACGCCGGCGGCTGCTTCCCGCCGCCGCCCGGCTACTTCCAGCGGGTGCGGGAGATCTGCGACCAGTACGACGTGCTGCTCGTCTCGGACGAGGTCATCTGCGCCTTCGGCCGCCTGGGCACCACGTTCGCCTGCGACAAGTTCGGCTACGTGCCGGACATGATCACCTGCGCCAAGGGCATGACCTCGGGCTACTCCCCGATCGGCGCGTGCATCGTCTCCGACCGCATCGCCGAGCCGTTCTACAAGGGCGACAACACCTTCCTGCACGGCTACACCTTCGGCGGCCACCCGGTCTCCGCGGCGGTGGGCCTCGCCAACCTCGACCTGTTCGAGCGCGAGGGCCTCAACCAGCACGTGCTGGACAACGAGAGCGCCTTCCTCAGCACCCTCCAGAAGCTGCACGACCTGCCGATCGTCGGCGACGTCCGCGGCAACGGCTTCTTCTACGGCATCGAGCTCGTGAAGGACAAGGCCACCAAGGAGACCTTCACGGACGAGGAGTCGGAGCGCGTGCTCTACGGCTTCGTGTCCAAGAAGCTCTTCGAGTACGGCCTGTACTGCCGCGCCGACGACCGCGGTGACCCGGTCATCCAGCTGTCGCCGCCGCTGATCTCCGACCAGTCGACCTTCGACGAGATCGAGGGGATCATCCGTCAGGTGCTGACGGAGGCGTGGGCCAAGCTCTGATCCACGCGCGGGCCGTGCGCCCGAGGGCGCGCCCCTTGGCCGCGCCCTCGCGGCCACGGCGCCCCGGCGAAGCCCCGATCTTCGCCCTGGTGATCAACCCCGGCCCCGGTGCCCCCCGTTCGAGTGAGAATGGGCGGTCCGGGGCCGCGTGCTGTCCGGCCCCCCGGCCCCGACTCCCTAGCGTGCCCAGTGACCGATCGGCCCCGCCTTCGTTCCCCCGTCCGGGGGACTTGGCCTGGCAAATCAGATCTGAACCGAGGTGTACGCGATGGTGGCCCCGCCGGACAACAACGTGCTCTGGGCACGCGCCCTGCACGTCAATCACAACGGCTCGCCCGCGCTCAGCGGTGTCTCGCTCGGTGTCCGAGAGGGCGAGATCCTCGCCGTCGGCGGCCCGCGCGGCAGCGGCAAGACGACCCTGCTCCAGTGTCTGTCGGGCCAGCTGCTGCCGCAGGAGGGCGAGGTCTGGTTCAACAGCGTGCCCGTGCACACCATGGGCGCGCTCAGCCGCGAACGCCTGCGCCGCGACCGCTTCGGCTGGATCGACCCGGCCCCCGTGCTGATCCCCGAGCTGAACGCCTGGGAGAACGCCGCGCTGCCGCTGATGCTGAGCGGCACCGGACGCAGGGCCGCCAAGACCACCGCCCTGGAGTGGCTGGAACGGCTCGACATCGGGGGCTGCGCCCGCAAGCGCCCGCACACCCTCCTCCAGGCCGAGCGGCAGCGCGTCGCGATCGCGCGAGCCCTCGTCCCCGCCCCCACCGTGCTCTTCGCCGACGAGCCGACCGCCTCCCTGCACCGCGCCGACCGCACCCATGTACTGCGCACGCTCACCGCGGCCGCCCGCTCGCACGGCATCACCGTCGTCCTCGCCACACACGACGCGGACACCGCGGCCCTGGCCGACCGCACGGTGTCGCTCCTCGACGGACGACGCGTGAACACCGTCCACCTGCCCCCGGTCACCGAGACGGAAGGCCGGGCCGCGTGCTCGCTCTCCGTCTAGCCCGCGGCGCACAGCCCCTCGTCCAGGTCCGCCGGCTACTGGTGGCCGCCGCCTCGACGGGCACCGGGTTCCTGCTGCTGTGCACGCTGGGGTACGCGATGACGCACCCGGGCGGCTCGACCGGGTCGGCTCTGCGGCTCGCCTGGTGCGCGGTGCCCGTGGCGACGACCGTGTACTTCGCCGTAGCGGTCGCCCGCACCGACCCCGGCACCCGGCCGCGCCCCGGCCTCGCCGCCATCGGGCTCGGCCCGGGACGCCTGATGGCCATCTCGGCGGCCACCACCGCCCTGTCCACGACCCTCGGCTCGCTGCTCGCCCTGCTCCTGTTCCTGCATCTGCGGGGCGACCTCACGGGCATGCCCGTGGACGGCGCGGCGGCGGAGTTCCTCGCACCGGACAGCTCCCTGCCGCTGCCCGCGGCACTGACCCTGCTGGCGCTGGTGCCGATCGCGGCGTCCGCCGCGGTCGCGGTGGCGCTGCGTCCGCGGGGCGGCAGGCCGCGCCGCGTCGTGGACTCCTACGGCCGCACCTGGATCACGGCACGGCAGATCGCGGCGGGCGGCTCCGCGAGCCGCGCCGCCGGCCGGACGGAACGCGCCACGGCGGAGACGGCCGAGACGGACACCACGGCGGGCTACGCCGGTGCGGACGCCATCGGACACACCGGCGCGCGCGCCGCCTCGGGCGCCGACGGCGACACGGCGGCACGCGCCGGCGGGGAAGCTCCCGGCGTCCCGGACGCGCAGTTCTACTCCGACATCCTCGACGTCGTCGCCGACGACGACGTGGCCGACGCGGGTCCCGACTTCCACTGGACCGCGGAGGCGTACGGCGACACGGAGCGCGACGGCACCCGGGGCGGCACCCTGGTCCACGCCGACACGGAGGTTCGCGACGAGCACGGGGGCCGTGCGCGGGCCGGCCGCCGGCGGGACTCCCAGGACTCCCGACCCGACGCGCCGGACACTCCGGAGGCCGCCGAAGCCCCCGCTCGCCGCCGTCGGCAGATCCGCCCGGCCGTCGAGTTCGACCCGCGCCGCCTCCCGCCCGTCGAGACCACGCCCGGCGGCCTGCCCTGGGGCGCGGCGACCGTCGCGGCGGGGCTGGCCGTGGAGACGTACGCGGGCCGTTCCCCTTCCGCCGCCGGACTCACGCTGCCCGGCGGATTCGCCGACGGCCCGGCCGGGGTGCTGGTCGGCTGGGTGCTCACCGCGCTCGGCCTCGCCATGGCGGGACCGGCGCTCACCTACCTGTGCGGCCGACTGCTCCAGGCCGTACGGCCGGGTGCGCTGCGGCTGCTCGCCGGACGCGTCCTCCAGGCGGAGTCCCGGCGCATCGGGCAGCCGCTCGGCGTGGTGTGCGCGGTGGCCTGCGGCGGCTACGCCATGGCGACGCTGTACACCGGCGAGCAGCCAGGGTTCGGGCCGCTGGCCACCCTCGGAGCCCTGCTCGTCGCGGGGTCCACCCTGCTGACGCTGGCGACGGCCGCCGTCGAGGCGAAGCAGGCGCGCGCGGACACCACGGCCGCGCTGCTGCGGCTCGGGGCGCCCGCCACCGTGCTGCGCGGCGCCGTGGCGCTCCGGGTCGCCGCGCTGTTCGCCCTGTTCGCCCCGCTCACCTGGGTGATCGCCGAACTGGCCGCACTGCCCCTGATGCGGTGAAAGCCCGTACGAAAAAGGTCCGCGCCGGGCGATGAGTTCCGCGCGGGCCCGCGGTCTACCTCTCCGAACGCCACATCACCGACGGGAGACCTCGCATGTACCAGCAGATGATCTTCGTGAACCTGCCTGTGGCCGACGTCGACACCTCGAAGAAGTTCTTCACGGAGCTCGGCTACACGATCAACCCGCAGTTCACGACCGACGACTGCGCCTGCGTCGTGATCAGCGACACCATCGTCGCGATGATGCTGAGCAAGCAGCGCTACGCGGACTTCACGAGGAAGCAGATCGCGGACGCGACGAAGACCAGCGAGGTGCTGCTGTGTCTGAGCGCCGAGAGCCGCGAGAAGGTCGACGAACTGGTCGACGGGGCGATCGCGGCGGGCGGCTCGGCCAGCGGCGAGACGCAGGACCACGGCTTCATGTACGGCCGCGCCTTCGACGACCCGGACGGCCACACCTGGGAGGTCATGTGGATGGACCCGGCGGCCGTCCAGGGCTGACCCGCACGCCCCGCGCACCCCGGTCGGCGTGGGACGGATTTCCGTCCCGCCCCCGGGGTGCGGCCCGTTCAGGCCCTAGCATGACCGGGTGCAGCCGACACCACCACACACGTCCGACGACCGTGAGATCGAGTCCCTGGCCGAGTTCGACGAGGTCGTCGCGGCGGCCCGTTCGCTCTCCGGATTCCGGGTCCAGGCCGTCGACCTGACGGACCGTACGAAGACGCTGCTGTCCGTGGACAGCGCGGGAGCCGTCTTCCTCGGCTGCCCCATGGCCCCCGAGGCTGCGGCCGCGGTCCGGGCCGCGGGCGCACTGGTCTTCCCGCCCCTGCCCGGGCTGCCCTTCGACCCGTACCGTGGCGTGCTCTACTCCCCCGACGAGCTCTTCGAGGCGCTCGACGCGGGTTACGAGGCGACGCCGGACGCCCGCGCGTACGCCTGGTTCCAGCAGACCAAGGCCGACGGGGACATATTCGCTTCGATGCTGCGCTCCGTCCACGACGACGCCGTCTCGGACGCGCTCGACGAACTCCTCGTCGGCGCACGGGTGGTGGGCGTGATGGGCGGCCACGCGATGGCACGCGGCACCGAGGAGTACGCGGGGGCCGCGCGCCTCGGCCGGGAGCTGGCGCGTGCCGGTCACACGGTCGCCACCGGCGGCGGACCCGGCGCGATGGAGGCCGCGAACCTCGGTGCGTACGCGGCCCCCTTCGACGACCGCATGCTCGGCGAGGCCCTGCAACTGCTCGCCAAGGCACCGTCGTTCGGCCCGTCGGTGACGGACTGGGCGCACGCCGCCTTCGACGTGCGGGAGCGGTGGCCCTCCGGCGGCGCGTCGGTCGGCATCCCCACCTGGTTCTACGGCCACGAGCCGCCCAACGCGTTCGCTGCGCACATCGCCAAGTACTTCGCCAACGCGACCCGCGAGGACGGCCTGCTGGCCCGCTCGAACGCCGGCGTCGTCTTCCTGCCGGGCGCGGCCGGAACCGTACAGGAGATCTTCGACAACGCGACCCCGAACTACTACGAGTCGCGGGGCGAGCCGACCCCCATGGTCCTGGTGAACCAGGCGCATTGGACCGAGACGTACCCCACCTGGCCGCTGCTCCAGTCGCTGGCCCGGGACCGCTCGATGGAGTCGCGCATCACACTCGTGGACCGTATCGAGGACGTTCCGGAGGCACTCAAACGCCTCGGTGGTTAATGACAAGGCAAAGCCGACGTCCGGGCAGGGCCTACGCATTGACAGCCCTTAGGTGACGCTTATAAACCTGTGAGACTCCTGGGGGTGCTGTTGTCGCAGCATGCTTCACAACAAATCCCCCCTCACCCCCCGCAGTTGCGCAATCTGTGAAGGGCAATCGTGTCCATATCTCGCCGTACCGCACGTTCCGTGCGCATCCTCGGAGTTGCATCCGCCTCGGCCGCGCTCGCGCTCGGTGTCGCGGGCAACGCACTCGCCTGCAACATCCGTGACTTCTCGGCCGTCGCCTCCTGCGACGACAACGGGAAGGGCATCATCACCGTGACCGACACCGACGCCTCGGGCAAGGACGCAGAGGTCTCGGTCTACCTCGAGTCGAACGGCGCCGACGAGAAGCTGGTCGGCACCAAGACGGTCACCGGCACCCGCGAGGGCGCCACCGTGACGTTCTCGGAGGACTGGTCCCCCAAGGCCGTGTACCGCGTGCACATCAAGGCCGGGAACATCGTCGACGAGGACATCTCCCCGAACCTGACCGCGCCCTCCGAGGCCTGCAAGTCCACGGAGACGCCGTCGCCCTCGGAGACCCCCGAGCCGTCGGAGACTCCCGCTCCTTCGAAGACGCCTTCGGACGAGCCGACCCCGTCGGCCTCCGAGAGCACCACCGCTCCCGCGACGACCGGTGACAACTCGCCGTCGCCCGCGACCGGTGACTCCAACCTCGCCGAGACCGGTGCGAACTCCAACACCGGCATGATCGCCGGTATCGCCGGCGCGCTCGTCGTGGTCGGCGGCGGAGCGGTCTTCTTCGGCATGCGCCGTCGCGCCTCGAAGACCAGCTGACGCACCACCGTACGCAGGTGTGGCCCGTCCCCTTCCCGGGGGCGGGCCACACGCGCGTCTGCGGGTCGCACGCGGTCTGCGGGCTTTCCGCGGGGCGGCCGACGGCGCAGGGGATCGGTGTCCGGGCGACGGCGCGCGGCGCACCCTACGCGCCGCCCGGCCCCCCGAGCACGGCGATCTCGGCGGCGTCGAACGCCACTCCGACCACGTCACCGGGCGCCGGCGCGTCGCGCAGCGCGCACGCCGCCTCGAGCCGCGGCGCGCCCTGCGGTTGCAGCTGTACGGCGACATGGGTGCCCCGGAAGGTGCGTGCGGCGACGGTGCAGCGCAGCCCGTCGGCGCGGTCCACGAGCCGTACGCCCGCGGGCCGTACGAGGAGCGTGCCGGCCCCCTGCCGGGAGCCCTGCGGGACCGGCACCTTGCCCCACGGCGTGTCCGCGGCCTCGCCGCTCACCGTCGCCTCGACGACGTTGTCGAAGCCGAGGAAGCGGGCCACGAAGGCGTCCGCGGGGCGCTGCCAGACCTCCAGCGGCGTACCGGACTGGGCGATGCGGCCGTCCCGCATCACCACGACCCGGTCGGCCAGCGCGAAGGCCTCGCCCTGGTCGTGCGTGACGGCCAGCACCGTCGTGCCCAACTCACCGAACAGCTGGCGCAGTTCGACGACGAGCCGCTCGCGCAGGGATCGGTCCAGCTGGCCGAGGGGCTCGTCCAGCATCAGCAGACGAGGGCGCGGGGCGAGCGCGCGGGCCAGCGCGACCCGCTGCTGCTCACCGCCGGACAGCTCCCCGACGGGCCTGGACGCGGCCCCCGGAAGGCCGACGAGCTCCAGCAACTCCCGTACCCGTGCGACCTGTTCACTCCTCGGTGCGCCATGCATCCGCAGCCCGAAAGCGACGTTGCCGCCCACGTCCCGCTGCGGGAACAGCTGGTGATCCTGGAACATCAGGCCCACGCCCCGCTTGTGCGCGGGGACACCGCCGAGATCCCGGCCGTCCAGGCACACCCGCCCGGCGTCCAGCACCTGAAGTCCCGCGACGACCCGGAGCAGTGTCGACTTGCCGCTGCCGCTCGGGCCCAGCACGCAGACGATCTCGTGCTCCGCCACGTCGAGACCGACGGCGTCGAGCGCGGCCCGCGCGCCGAAGCGCACGGTCGCGCCTGCGAGTTCGAGCATGGTCAGAACTCCCCCGTCCGGTCCGTCCGTACCCGCTCCAGGAGCAGCAGCGCCACCGCACACACCACCATCAAGATCGTCGAAAGGGCCATCGCCTGGCCGTAGTTGAGATCGCCCGCCCGCCCCAGCAGACGTGCCACCGCGACCGGCAGCGTCGGGTTGTCCGGCCGCGCGATGAACACGGTCGCCCCGAACTCGCCGAGCGACACGGCGAAGGCGAACCCGGCCGCGATCAGCAGCGCCCGCCGCACCAGCGGCAGGTCGACCTCGCGCCACACCCGCCAGGGCGAGGCCCCGAGCACGGCCGCCGCCTCGCGCAGCCGTCCGTCCACCGCCCGCAGCACGGGCAGCATCGTCCGCACCACGAAGGGGACCCCGACCAGCGCCTGCGCGAGTGGCACCAGGATCCAGCTGCTCCGCAGGTCCAACGGCGGTTCGTCGAGCGCGATGAGGAATCCGAAACCGACCGTCACGGCGGAGACGCCGAGCGGCAGCATGAGCAGCGCGTCGAAGCCCCGCACGAGACGGCCCGCGTCACGGCGGGTGAGGGCGGCGGCCGCCAGTCCGCCGATCACGACGGCGATCGCGGTGGCGGCGAGGGCGTACTCCAGCGAGGTGCCGATCGCCGTGACCGGCGCGACGAGGAAGGCACCTCCGTCGTCGGAGGCCAGCGCCCTGTAGTAGGCGAACCCATGGCCGCCCGGGGTGTCGAGCGAACGCTGGACGAGCACCCCGAGCGGGAGCACGAGCAGGCCGGCGACGCTCGCGAGCACTCCCCAGAGCAGCGCCCACTGGCCCGCTCCCCGCGGCCTGCGCACGGTCGTCTCCGGGGCCACCAGGCGCAGCGCGGTCTCCCGGCGCCGCACCGTCCCGGCGTGCACGGCGAGGATCGCGCCCACCGCCACGAACTGGATGAGCGTCAGCACCGCCGCGGTGGCGAGGTCGAAGATCTGCGAGGTCTGCCGGTAGATCTCGACTTCGAGGGTGGAGAAGGTGGGGCCGCCGAGGATCTGCACCACGCCGAAGGAGGTGAAGGTGAAGAGGAACACCATGAGCGCGGCGGCGGCCACGGCCGGGCTCAGCGCCGCAGACGTCACCTTGCGCCAGGCCGCGAACCGCGAGGCGCCGAGCATCCGCGCGGCCTCCTCCTGGCGGGGGTCGAGCTGCGCCCACAGCCCGCCGACGGTCCGTACGACGACCGCGTAGTTGAAGAAGACGTGCGCGAGCAGAATCGCCCAGACCGTGGTGTCGAGCCGCACGCCCCACAGCTCGTCGAGCAGGCCGCCTCGGCCGACCAGCGCCAGGAACGCCGTGCCGACGACGACGGTCGGCAGCACGAAGGGCACCGTCACCACGGCTCTGAGGACCTGCTTGCCCCTGAAATCGAAGCGCGCGAACACATACGCGCCAGGGAGCGCGATCAGCAGCGTGAGCGCCGTCGAGGCGAGCGCCTGCCAGGTGGTGAACCAGAGCACGTGCCGGACGTCGGACTGCGTGAGCACGTCCGCGATCCGCCCCAGCCTCCACTGCCCGTCGGTCTTCAGACCGCGGGCCACGATGGCGGCGACGGGGTAGGCGAAGAAGACGGCGAAGAACGCGACGGGCACGGCCATGAGGCCGAGCCGGGCCGCGTTCGCGCGCCCGCCGGCCCCGCGGCGTCGGCCGCGTCCCTCGCCTCCGAAGCCGCCGCCTCCGTGCCGCCCGCTCCCGGTCTCCCGGGGCGTCGGCGCCTTGGCCGCGGCTTCGGACGCGTCGGCTACTTCAGTACGAGCGAGGTCCACGACTTGACCCACTGGTCACGGTTGGCGGCGATCCTGTCGGGCGCCATGGTCTCGGGGTTCTTGGCCTGCGGGCCGTACCGGTCGAACTCCGCGGGCACCTGGGCGGCTTCCCGCACCGGGTAGACGAACATGTTCAGCGGCATGTCGTCCTGGAACTCCTCGGTGAGCATGAAGTCGATGAGCGCCCTGCCGCCCTTGGCGTTCTGGGCGTTGCTCAGCAGCCCCGCGTACTCGACCTGGCGGAAGCAGGTGCCGGTGGCGACCCCGGTGGGCGCCGTCTTCGGCTTCGGGCTGGCGTAGATCACCTCGGCGGGCGGGGACGAGGCGTACGAGACGACCAGCGGCCGGTCGCCCTCGGCCTTCTTGCCGCCGGCGGACCCGGAGAACTCCTCGTCGTAGGCCTGCTCCCAGCCGTCGACGACCTTCACGCCGTTGGCCTTGAGCTTCTTCCAGTAGTCCTGCCAGCCTCCCCCGTTCGAGCCGGAGGTGTCCCCGTCGCCGTACTTCGCGGCGGTGCCCAGCAGGAAGCCGAGGCCGGGCGAGGACGTGGACGCGTTCTCGGTGACGAGGAGGTTCTTGTACTCGGGCTTGATCAGGTCGTCGAAGGACTGCGGGGGCGTCAGCTTGTGCTCGCTGAAGTAGGCCTTGTCGTAGTTGACGCAGATGTCGCCCGAGTCGACGGGAGTGGCCCGGTGCTTGCCCTGATCGACGCGGTACCGCGGAAGCACCTGGTCCGATCCCTTCGCCTCGTACGGCTGGAAGAGCCCGTTGTCGAGGGCGCGGGAGAGCAGGGTGTTGTCGACGCCGAAGAAGACGTCGCCCTGCGGGTTGTCCTTGGTGAGGATCGCCTTGTTCACGGCCTGCCCGGCGTCACCGTCCTTGAGGACCCTGACCTTGTAGCCGGACTGCTTCTCGAAGTCCTTGAGCACGCTCTTCGACACGGCCCACGAGTCGTGGCTGACGAGCGTGACGGTCTTCGGGTCCGCCGAGCCGCCGCCGCCCGACGACCCGCACGCGGACAGCGTGACCAGGCCCAGGCCTACGGCCACGGCTGCGAACTTCCTGGTGGTGCTCACTGATTTCCTCCTGGGTGACCAGGAAGAGACGCGGCCCTGCCCGGGACCTCTGACAGTTCCCGGGCAGGGCGCAACAGCTTGAGTGGTGACCGAACTTCCTACCCAGAATGACCTGGGCAAGGTTCAGAGGGTCTGCGGTCTGTCCCGCACTCTCAGCGCTGTGGCGCTCCCCTGTCGGAATATGAAGATGTACGTACAGACCTCAGCGTACCGTCTGACGCCTGCGGGCCCGACGCGCGGTGACCGCGGGGCCGACGCCCGGCCTCCGGGGTCGTCGCGCGGCGGCCGGCGTGCCGCCCGGCGGCCCGCATCGTGGCGCGCCCGACCACCCGGATCGCGGCGCCCCGCGGCCCGGATCGTGGCGCGCCCGGTGGCCGGGCCGCCGTCGTGCCCGAGGTCTAACGCTCGGTGGCCGCGAGCTGTCCGCACGCCCCGTCGATCTCCTGACCGCGGGTGTCCCGGACGGTCACCGGCACGCCGTGGGCGGCGATCGCATCGACGAACGCCTTCTCGTCCTCGGGCCGCGAGGCGGTCCACTTCGATCCCGGGGTCGGGTTCAGCGGGATGAGGTTGACGTGCACCGGCTTGCCCTTGAGCAGCCGCCCGAGCCGGTCACCGCGCCATGCCTGGTCGTTGATGTCGCGGATGAGGGCGTACTCGATGGACAGACGGCGCCCGGACTTGGCCGCGTACTCCCAGCCGGCGTCCAGCACCTCGCGCACCTTCCACCGCGTGTTGACGGGCACGAGCGTGTCGCGCAGCTCGTCGTCGGGTGCGTGCAGCGAGATGGCCAGCCGGCACTTGAAGCCCTCGTCGGCGAACCGGTGGATGGCGGGGACCAGTCCCACCGTCGACACGGTGATGCCGCGCTGCGAGAGTCCGAGCCCGTCCGGCTCGGGGTCGGTGAGGGCACGGATCGCTCCGACCACCCGCTTGTAGTTGGCGAGCGGCTCGCCCATGCCCATGAAGACGATGTTGCTCAGCCGCGCCGGGCCGCCCGGGATCTCACCCTCCCTGAGGGCGCGCATGCCGTCCACGATCTGGTGCACGATCTCGCCGGTCGACAGGTTCCGGTCGAGGCCGGCCTGGCCGGTGGCGCAGAACGGGCAGTTCATCCCGCAGCCGGCCTGGGAGCTGATGCACATGGTCACCCGGTCCGGGTACCGCATCAGCACGGACTCGACGAGCGTGCCGTCGAAGAGCCGCCACAGGGTCTTGCGGGTGGTGTCCTGGTCGGTGGACAGGTGCCGCACGACGGTCATCAGCTCGGGAAGCAGCGCTTCCTGGAGCTTGCCGCGCGACGCGGCCGGGATGTCCGTCCACTCCGCGGGGTCGTGCGCGAACCGCGCGAAGTAGTGCTGCGAGAGCTGCTTGGCGCGAAACGGCTTCTCGCCGATGGCGGCGACAGCCTCTTTGCGCTCGGCGGGCGTGAGATCGGCAAGGTGCCGCGGCGGCTTCTTGGCTCCGCGCGGGGCAACGAAAGTGAGTTCTCCGGGCTTCGGCATAACCCTTTCAGTGTCGCAGATCAACTCCACCGGCCCAGGCCAGAGCGGGGTGGGGGCGGTCACCCATGGGTGCCGTCTGTCAGCCTTGGTCGACCTCGCACGGCCCGGGGACGGACCAGGGCCCGACTGCCGTGATCACTGCTGAAGCAGTTCGATCCACCCCGAGCGATGCACGGTCGTCGACTGCTACCACCGTCCGTAGTCGTGGATGCGAGGGAGATCAGCGAAACAGCTGCGGCGCCGAGCAGGTCTCGACGGGCTCATCCGGCCGGTCGGACCACTTCCACCAGACATGCTCGCCGGCGCATCTCCACGGCGATCGGCAAGCGCGTCGACCGCCGTCGTCCCGTCCGGCAAGCACGAGGCCTCCGGGGTTCAGGGGCGGGCCGCTCCCCGTGCCCCCCTGGCGTGCCTGTCGAACGGGCACGCCAGGGGCCCGGTGTCGCCCGGCCGGCCGACGTCGCCACGGTAGTGAGCGGACGCCGCATGCTTCCGACCGGCCGCACGATCGCCGCGAGCAGGTTCTTACGTGTTCGGTGGCGTGGGCATCTGCGTGAAGGTGCACGGCACCGTGAGCGGCAGCGTCGAGGTGCACACCCCCTGCCACACCTCTCCTGTTGACGTCAGCTCGGTGACCAGGAGGCCATCATCGAATGTAGCCAGCGTGGCGTCGAATACGTTGGTCGGGCCTCCCACCAGCTGCCAGAAGACGTTGCTTCCGTTGGCGACAGGGGTCGGCGGATTCGGACCAGCCTCATTGACGGACAGGACCCGCACCTGCCCGTTACAGACCGCCGAGACGTACTTGGTCATCCCTTGAACCGCTGAGTCGATGTCGTCGCAGCCCGTCGGCGGGGGCGGGGTCGGCGTCGGGGTCGGCGGCCTCGGCCCCCTGCACTTGTCCAGCGCCCCCATGCCAGGCCTGTCGCACTTACCGTCGGCGGCGGACGCGTGGCCGGTCATGTTGTGCGCGATGGCGGCGGCGGGGGTGACCAGTCCGATCGCCACCAGCAGCGCGGTTGTGGCGAGCCCGCCGATCTTCCTGCGCTTGCCTCGCAGCGGGGGCCCGGACGGCGTAGGTGTCCTGTGCTCAGGACTCATGTGTGCTCCTTGTGTCAAGCGTTTCGGATGTCTCCTACATCCGATGCGAGCTTGAACTGGCCACACGGGATCATTTGGCACGTTCGGGGTAACACGCCCATATATCAACGAGTCGGACTAGTGGCCCTACGGGCTCGGTGTTCACGCGCGGCGTACCGGTGCCTTCTCGCCTCGGGCCACCACCTTCCCCGGCTCCCACCCCCGTCCGCCTTCGGCCCACACACCGTGGAGCGGGCGTGGTTCGGGCGTCGAGGTGGAGCGCGCCGCGGCTTCGACCGCGGCCGTCATCGTCCGCTCGGCCACAAAGACCAGCGCCCACCGCCCTCGGGGGCGAGGAGTGCCCCCGACCCGATGCGGTCATAGAATCGAACACGTGCACGATGACCTGCCGCCCGACCTGCCTAGGCTCCGCACGCTGGAGACCTGGCTGATCCTCTCGCTCACCCGGGTACAGCGACGCATCGCCGACATCGAGCGGCTCGAGGTGGAGCGGGACCGCGGCCGGCAGGCACGGCCACCGGTGCCCGACTGGCTGCTCGAAGTGGGCATCGGCAGCGAGAGGCCGCCGGTCGCGGTGCACGTGGGCGGCTGCCACATGGCCGGCAAGCGCGTACGCGGCATCCCGCGCGACCATGCGCTGCGGGCCCTCACCAAGGGGGTCGACGCCTGCTCGCACTGCCGGCCGGACAGCGAGCTCGGGGTCCTCGACTGAGCCGGGCCGGCACCGCCGTACACCGCCGCGCACCGCGGCGGCGCGGGGCCGACCGCGGGCGTCGCGGGGCGCACGACCTCGGGGAATGCCCCGGCTCTACGATCCCGCGTATGACCAAGTTCATCGCCACGGTGTGCCTGCCACCGACCAAGCCACGGAAGCTTCCGGAAGCGATAGCCACCGCCATGGCGCCCTACGACATCAACCTCACCGACGAGTGGAATCCGGTCGGCGAGTGGGACTGGTGGACGATCCGCTCCGATGCGAGGACCCCGTACCTCGTCCTGCCGGCCAACGACGGCGACCGCAGGCTCTTCACGGCCTCCACCGTCCCCCGCAGGAAGGCCGACCTCGATCCGCTCGGACCGCTGGAGTGCTCCGGCGGGCCACGAGGAATGCTCGACTTCGACGCGATGCGGCGACGGTCGGCGCACAGGTACGACGCGCTGCTCGCCGCCTGGGACGAACTGACCGCGCGGCACCCCGAGGCCCAGCCGCTGTCCCACTTCGTCGCCCGCCACGACTCCGACCCCGACGGCTACTCCCGTGAGGACGCCAAGAAGGACCACCTTGCGCAGCCGCTGGTGCAGGAGGTGGCACAGCGGGCCGTCGCCGGCGACCCGCACTTCGACATGTCGTTCCTGCTGAACGATCCGATCGCGTACTTCGCGCAGGAGCACGAGGAAGCCCGGCGGGCGGCGGTCCGGTGCGCCGTGCCCGGCTTCGCCCTGCTCGCCCTCGACGGCACGTGGTCGGACGGGCAGAGTGACGGCTACTGGGAGCGGGCCAACGCGTACCTCGACGACCTGCAGGCCGAGGCCGTCGTCGTCGATCTGCTCTGCCACTGCTGACGGCGGGACTCACGTGCGGCCGCCGGAACGCGGCGGCCCTGGCGGACGGCCACCCCATCGATCGCTGGGGCCGGGACCGACAACCGCCGCGGCGAGCACCGTGGCCGTGGCATGCGCCCCCCGTTCGTGGCGGCCGGGGCGATCAGCCGCCGCGTTCGACGCTCACCTCGCAACGGCCTCGGCCGGTGGGGAGGCGGGCCGTCACGGCGGGTTGGCCGCGAGCCGGCAGGCACCGTTCGCGGCGGCGCACAACTCGGCACGGCGGCAGCACACGGCACGGCACGCAAAGGGCCCGCCGTTCCGTGGAACGGCGGGCCCACGCCCTCAAAACAGCAGGCCGCTGACGGATGTGGGGGTCAGCCGGAGCCCACGAATATCACCAGGAGCAACCAGACCACCGGAGCCGTCGGCAGCAGGGAGTCCAGCCGGTCCATGATGCCGCCGTGCCCCGGCAGCAGCGTGCCCATGTCCTTGATGCCCAGGTCCCGCTTGATCATGGACTCGCCGAGGTCGCCGAGGGTGGCGCTGGCCGCGACCGCGAGGCCGAGGACCAGACCCTGCCACCAGCTGCCGCCGTCGATCAGGAACTGCATGCACAGCGCGCCGGCCGCCATCGCGAAGGTGACCGCTCCGAACAGGCCCTCGCGGGTCTTCCCGGGGCTGATGCGCGGCGCCAGCTTGTTCTTGCCGAAGCGCCAGCCGATCGCGTACGCGCCCGTGTCACTGACGACCGTCAGGAGCAGGAACGTCAGGACGCGGCGCGGCCCGTCGTCGGCGGTCAGCATCATGGTCACGAACGTGGCCAGGAACGGCACGTAGAAAGCCGCGAAGACCCCCGCCGTGACGTCCTTCAGGTAGCCCTCGGGCGGTTCCGTCATCCGCCAGACCAGGACGGCCAGCGCGGTGAGCGCCATCGCCACCCAGGCACCCTCGGCGCCGCGGACGTAACCGGCGACGACCATGGCCGCCCCGCCGAGCGCCAGCGGAACGAGCGGCGCCTTGATGCCCTTGCGCTCATCGAGCCGCGAGGTGAGTTCCCACAGCCCCACCACCACGGCGACCGCCACCACGCCGACGAAGACGGCCTTGACGATGAACAACGACGAGACGATCACGACGCCGAGCCCGACGCCCACACCTATGGCCGCGCCCAGGTCGCGTCCCGCACTCTTCTTCTGTGGTGCGGGGGCGGGCTGGGGGGCGGCGCTGGGCATGGGCTCCTGCGGGCTCTGCGGGCGGCGCGGCGGCTCCCCGAGGGGCACCGCCGACGATGGGTCGTCGCGGAACAGGGGGCCACTCAGCCGAGCGGCCCCCGGGTCGTCATCCTGGTCTCCGCCGTGTGCGGGTTCGTCGGGCACGATGGGCATGGGGCGAGTCTGCTGCGCGTCATGCGCATCGTACGTGGGACCCGCCGGACCTGCCCCCTGGGCAGGCCCCTGCTCGGACGGCCCCCAGTACCCGGCTTGTGGCGGTGCTCCCCAGGAAGAGTCGTTCATCAGACCTCGAGCAGCTCCGCTTCCTTGTGCTTCAGGAGCTCGTCCACCTGTGCGACGTACTTCGCGGTGGTGTCGTCGAGCTCCTTCTCCGCACGACGGCCCTCGTCCTCGCCGACCTCGCCGTCCTTGATCAGCTTGTCGATGGCGTCCTTGGCCTTGCGGCGCACGGAACGAATCGAGACCTTGGCGTCCTCGCCCTTGGTCTTGGCGACCTTGATGTAGTCCTTGCGGCGCTCCTCGGTCAGCTCGGGGAACACCACCCGGATGATGCTGCCGTCGTTGCTGGGGTTGACGCCCAGGTCGGAGTCGCGGATCGCCTGCTCGATATTGCGCAGCGCGCTCTTGTCGAACGGGGTCACCACGGCCATGCGCGGCTCGGGCACCGCGAACGAGGCCAGCTGGTTGATCGGCGTCAGTGCGCCGTAGTAGTCGGCCACGATCTTGTTGAACATCGCCGGGTGCGCACGGCCGGTGCGGATCGCGGCGAAGTCCTCCTTGGCGACCACGACGGCCTTCTCCATCTTCTCCTCGGCTTCGAGGAGGGTCTCTTCGATCACCACTTGCTCCTGCGTGTCTTGAGTAGGCCCGGCAGCTGTTTCCTCATCGGGTCGGCGGCCGGCTGCGTCGCGTCTTATTCCTGCACGGTTCCGGACCGGCAGGACATTGTCCATCCCCCGGTCAGGGTCCGTCCTCGGCCGGGGTCCGTCCCCGTCCCGGGGCCGGTTCCCCGTCCGGGACGGTCCCCGTCAGGCCCGGCCGCTCTGGTCGCCCACGAGTGTGCCGATCTTCTCACCCTTGACGGCCCGCGCGATATTGCCCTCGGCCAGGAGCTCGAAGACCAGGATGGGCAGCTTGTTGTCCCGGCACAGCGTGATGGCCGTCATGTCGGCGACCTTGAGGTCACGGGTGATGACCTCGCCGTAGCTGAGCGAGTCGAACTTGACTGCCTCGGGGTTGGTCTTGGGGTCGGAGTCGTAGACCCCGTCCACACCGTTCTTGCCCATCAGCAGCGCCTCGGCGTCGATCTCCAGGGCGCGCTGTGCGGCGGTGGTGTCGGTGGAGAAGTACGGCATGCCCATACCGGCGCCGAAGATGACGACGCGGCCCTTCTCCAGGTGGCGCACGGCGCGCAGCGGGATGTACGGCTCGGCGACCTGCCCCATGGTGATGGCGGTCTGCACGCGGCTGTCGATGCCCTCCTTCTCCAGGAAGTCCTGGAGGGCGAGGCAGTTCATGACGGTGCCGAGCATGCCCATGTAGTCGGAGCGGGCCCGGTCCATGCCGCGCTGCTGGAGTTCGGCGCCGCGGAAGAAGTTGCCGCCGCCGATGACGACGGCGATCTGGGCGCCGCCGCGCACGACGGCCGCGATCTCGCGGGCGATCTTGTGCACCACGTCGGGGTCGACGCCCAGCCCGCCGCCACCGGCGAACGCCTCACCGGAAAGCTTCAGCAGAAAGCGTCCCGCGCCTTTGCTGTCGTCGGTCTTCTCGCCCTTGTCGGCCTGGGTGGTGGTCATGGAGATCTCGCCTCTTTTACGTGTCGCACATACGAAGAAGGCCATTGCCGGTGGGGTGTCGTTCGCATCCCATGCTCGGCAATGGCCTCCTCGTCAGATCTGCTGTCGTCCGGCACGCACGCGTGGGTGCCGGCGCACCGGGACGACTGCTGTCGACCCTATCGGGGTCGCGCGTCGATCGCGGTACGGACTCAGATGCCGACCTTGATGCGCGAGAAGCGCTTCAGGGCGACACCGGCCTCGTCCAGGATCTGCTGGACGGACTTCTTCTGGTCCAGCGCGTAGGGCTGGCCCAGCAGGGTGGCCTCCTTGAAGAAGGCGTTGACGCGACCCTCGACGATCTTCGGGAGGGCGGCCTCGGGCTTGCCCTCGGCGCGGGTGGTCTCCTCGGCGACGCGGCGCTCGGACTCGACGACCTCGGCCGGGACGTCCTCACGGGAGAGGTACTTCGGCGCGAAGGCGGCGATGTGCTGCGCAATGCCCTTGGCGAGGTCGGCGTCGGCCTTGTCCAGCTCGACCAGGACACCGATCTGCGGGGGCAGGTCGGGCATGGTGCGGTGCATGTACGACGAGACGTAGGCGCCGGAGAACTGGGCGAAGCGGTCCAGGACGATCTTCTCGCCCAGGTTGGCGTTGGCCTCGTCGACGAACGCCTGAACCGTCTTGCCGGACTCGATCTCGGAGCCGAGGAGCGCGTCGAGGTCGGCCGGGGAGGTCGCGGCGACGTGCTGCGCGATCTGGTTGGCGACGGCCTGGAACTTCTCGCCCTTGGCGACGAAGTCCGTCTCGCACTTCAGCTCGACCAGGACACCGGAGGTGTTGTCGTCAGCGATGACGGAAACCACAGCGCCGTTCTCGGCGGAGCGGCCCTCGCGCTTGGCGACGCCCTTCTGGCCCTTGATGCGCAGCGCCTCGACGGCCTTGTCGACGTTGCCGTCGGCCTCGTCCAGGGCCTTCTTGCAGTCCATCATGCCGGCGCCGGTGAGCTCACGGAGCTTCTTGACGTCAGCGGCGGTGTAGTTCGCCATGATTCCTGGAATCTCTCTCGGAGTCTGAAGATCTACGGGGTGAACGGCGGGGGCTTCGTGGGCCCCCGCCGTTCACAAACCCGAAGGGGTGAGGGGTCAGGCCTGCTCGGCGTCCGCGGCCGGAGCCTCGGCGGCGGGGGCCTCGACAGCCTCGGCCTCGGCGGCCGGAGCGTCGGCCTGCTCGGCGTCGGCGACCTTCTCCGTCTCGGCGGAGGTCTGGACCTCGGCCTCGTCGGCCTTCTTCTCGCCCTCGAGCAGGTCGCGCTCCCACGCGGCGAGCGGCTCGCCCGCGGCCTTGTCACCCTCGGCCTTGCCGGCGCCGGAGCGGGCGATGAGGCCCTCGGCGACGGCGTCGGCGATCACACGGGTGAGCAGGGTGACGGAGCGGATCGCGTCGTCGTTGCCCGGGATCTTGTAGTCGACCTCGTCGGGGTCACAGTTGGTGTCGAGGATGGCGACGACCGGGATGTTGAGCTTCCGGGCCTCGCCGACCGCGATGTGCTCCTTCTTGGTGTCCACGATCCAGACGGCGCTGGGCACCTTCTGCATCTCGCGGATACCACCGAGGGTCTTCTCCAGCTTGGCCTTCTCGCGCGAGAGCACGAGAAGCTCCTTCTTGGTGAGACCGGAAGCGGCGACGTCCTCGAAGTCGATCTGCTCGAGCTCCTTGAGGCGCTGCAGACGCTTGTAGACGGTGGAGAAGTTGGTGAGCATGCCGCCCAGCCAGCGCTGGTTGACGTACGGCATGCCGACGCGGGTGGCCTGCTCGGCGATGGCCTCCTGCGCCTGCTTCTTCGTGCCGACGAACATGACCGTGCCGCCGTGGGCGACGGTCTCCTTGACGAACTCGTAGGCGCGGTCGATGTACGACAGCGACTGGAGCAGGTCGATGATGTAGATGCCGTTGCGCTCGGTGAAGATGAAGCGCTTCATCTTCGGGTTCCAGCGACGGGTCTGGTGACCGAAGTGGACGCCGCTCTCCAGCAGCTCCCGCATCGTGACGACGGCCATGGCCGTTCTCCTTGGTGTTCTCGGTTGTGCCGCGTGTGCCGGACGGCACGCGCGCCTGACGCCCGCGATGCGCCTTGCCACAAGGGACCGAGAGGCGCTGACACCGGTCGCTGACGACCAGGTGTCGGGGCGTGCGAAGTCGACCCGGTGACCCGGATCGCCATCAGAAGTGTACGGGACCCGAGAGGCGCCGGGTGACGCCGCTGTCCACAACCGGCCGGTACTCCACAGATCCCGGCCCTGGTCGGCTGGTTGCGGCACGGTGGCGGCATGCGAGCGAAACGATGTGTGCGTACGCGGCTCGGGCTGTTGCTGGGCCTGGTGGCGACCGCCCTGGGCGCAGCGGGCCCGTCGGCCCCCGCCCGGGCCAACGGCCCCGCGCCCCCGGCGCCGGCCGTGTCCACTGCCTCGGCCCCGGACCGGGACCGGGACCGCGTGCCGGACTCAGCCCCGGGCCAAGTCCCGGGCCCGGATCAGGAGTCGCGGCCGGATCAGGAGTCGCGTCCTGATCGAGACCCGGGCCAAGACCCGACCTCGGTCTCGGTCTCGGTCTCGGTCTCGGTCTCGGCCTCGAACTCCGGCTCGGATCCGGGAGACGCTTCTGCCGCCGACCCGGTGCCGAAGGTCGGCCGCGCCTGGCCCGTGGGCACGCGCCCTCCGGTCGTACGGGGCTGGGAGCCGCCGGCGACGAGGTACTCCCGGGGCCATCGCGGCGTGGACCTCGGGGCGGCCCCGGGGGTGCCGGTCCGTGCCGTCGCCGCGGGCCGGGTGTCCTTCGCGGGCCGGGTCGCGGGCCGAGGTGTGGTCTCCGTCGAACTGCCGGGCACGGGCACTCCGCCGCTGCGGACGACGTACGAGCCGGTGCTCGCGTCCGTGCGCAAGGGCGACGAGGTCGCGGCAGGCGACCTGCTCGGCACTGTCGAAGGCGGCGGCTCGCACTGTGCCAGGTCGTGCCTGCACTGGGGCCTGCTGAGAGGCAGTACGTATCTGGACCCGCTGTCGCTGCTCCCGCCCTGGCTGCTGCGCGCGGGCCCGTCACGCCTGCTGCCGGTGGCGGGGGTGCCGCGGACACCCGCCGCGTGAGGGAGACGGGTCCCGGCGTCGAGTCCACGCGGCGCCACCGGTCCCAGCACCGCCTCCGCACGCCAACGGCCCCGGCGTCGCCTCAGCGCGCCACCGGTCCCAGCATCGCCTCAGCGCGCCACGACTCCCGGCGTCGCCTCCGCCGGCAGGCGCCGGGCTCAGCCCCGCACGCCCCGCAGAACCATGGAAACGGCCGCGTCGGTGATCGCGCCGGGTTCCTCCGCGGCGCCCAGCTCGATGCGGCGCACGGCGGCGTCGACCACCCCCTGGAGGAGCATCGCGGCCAGCCGTGGTTCCGCGTGTCCCATGTCGCCGAGCGCCTCGACGATCATCGCGACCAGGCCGCCGTGAGCTGCGCGGATCTTCTCCCGCGCTCCGGCGTCGAGCTCGCTCGCGGAGATGGCGACCACGGCGCGGTGCCGCCGGTCGCCGACCAGAGCGAGCTGCTGGCGGACGTAGGCCTCGACCTTGTTCTCGGGGGTGTCCGCCCGCTCCATCGCGGCGGACACCTCGGCCGCCCACACGGGGAAGTCGACCTCGCACAGCTCCTCGACGACGGCCGCGCGGGAGCGGAAGTACTCGTAGACGGACGATCTCGCGAGTCCCGTGCGTTCGGCGAGGGCAGGGAAGGTCAGCGCCTCCGTCCCACCTTCGGACAGCAGGGACCGCGCCGCGTCCAGCAGGGCGGCTCGCTGCATCGACCGGTGCTCGGCCACGGAGGCCGCTCGAATCCTTGGCACGTCAACCACTGTACGGACGGACCGCCCCGGACGGCAGCCACTCCGCCCACCCGGCGGTGGTGGCGGGGCCCCGACACCGGCGGGGCAGGGACGATTCGACGTGCTCCCGCCACCCGTCAGCGGCCGAAACTCGCCAGCTTCGCCCGCAGCTGAAGCACCGACTTGGTGTGGATCTGGCTCACTCTGCTCTCGGTGACCCCGAGCACGTTGCCGATCTCCGCGAGTGTGAGTCCTTCGTAGTAGTAGAGCGTGACCACGGTCTTCTCCCGGTCGGGCAGCGTATTGATGGCCCGCGCGAGGAATCTGCGCAGCTCTCGGTCCTCGGCCACCTCGACCGGATTGTCGGCCGCTGTGTCCTCCAGCGTGTCCATCAGACTCAGGCGTTCACCGCCTTCGCCGCCGACGTGCAGCAACTCCTCCAGGGCCACCACGTTCGCCAGGGACAACTGGCTGAACACCGCGTGCAGTTCCTCCACCGCGATGCCCATCTCGGAGGCCACCTCGCCCTCCGACGGGGTGCGGCGCAGGCGTGCCTCCAGCGTCGCGTAGGCCCGCTCCACATTGCGGGCCTTCTGCCGCACCGAGCGCGGGATCCAGTCCAGCGCCCGCAGCTCGTCGATCATCGCGCCACGGATCCGGGTGATCGCGTACGTCTCGAACTTGATCTCCCGCTCGATGTCGAACTTCTCGATCGCGTCGATCAGCCCGAACACCCCCGACGAGACGAAGTCCGCCTGTTCGACATTGGCGGGCAGTCCGACGCTCACCCGACCCGCGACGTACTTCACCAGCGGTGAGTAGTGCAGGATCAACTGCTCCCGCAGCCGGTCGTCACCCGTCGCCTTGTACGACCGCCACAACTCGTCGAGTGTCGCGGGAGCGGGCGGGCGCACGCTGCCGCCGTCGCGAGCGGCTGGCGGGATCGCCGCCCGGTCGGACCCGGAGGTGTGCTGGGGCATTCGTCGCCTTGTGCCGTTCTGCCGTGAACTGGGGCTGCCTGAGTGACCTGTCGGTCTGGTGTCGAGAATCGTCTGTCTGAGCCGGAATCCTCGTGAGCGTAGCGTGACTGAGGTGTCGCAGTGCGCGAAGGAAGGGGGATCACCCTCACGCGGAGTCACTTGACGTGACCCGCCCCCGCGTGACGGTGGTCGCCCTGCGTGACTGTCGCGAGACGCCAACTGCGGGAAATCCCAAGGCTGTCGGCGTTAGCCCGGACGGCCGAACACGCTCGGTCAGCAGCCTCGGCGATCTTCATGGACGAGGATCATCGCCTGGCGTGTCAACTTCCAGCCGTCGCCGTGTCGTTCGACGAAACCAAGTGCTCGGAGTTCGTACAGCCTCCCGAGCGCGTCGTCCGGCGTGGTCGCCGCGCCCCGGGCGATCTCCTCGACCCCGGCCCGGCCGCGCGCCGGCAGCGCCGCCAGGACGCGTCCGGCGCCCGGGTCCAGCAGATCTCGTGGCAGCACGGGCCCGCGCCGGTCCGGGGCCAGCTCGCCGATGTCACCCACCAGCTCCACGACGTCAGCGGCGTCGGAGACGAGGACCGCGTCGCCGCGCAGCAGTTCGTGCACTCCGGCCGACGCTCCGCTCGTGGCCGGGCCCGGCACCCCCATGGTGAACCGTCCGAGGCGCTGCGCCGCACGGGCCGTGACCAGTGCGCCGCTGCGATACGCCGCCTCGACGACCACCGTGCCCCTGGTGAGCGCGGCGATGACACGGTTGCGCAGGAGGAATCTGCTCTGTGTCGGATGGTCGCCGGGTGGCAACTCCCCCACCACGAGGCCCTGTTCCGCGATTCTCGTGATCAGGGTGGCGTGTCCGCGCGGGTAGGGCCGGTCGACGCCGCAGGCCAGCACGGCGATGGTGGCTCCGCCCGCCCCGAGTGCTCCCCGGTGCGCGGCGCCGTCCACGCCGTAGGCGCCGCCGGAGACCACCACCCAGCCCCGCTCCGCGAGGCCCGCGCCGAGGCAGGCGGCCATGTGGGCGCCGTACTCGGTGCAGGCCCGGGCGCCGACGACGGCGACGGAGCGCAGCGCCCACATCCGCAGGCTGGGGCTCCCGCGCACCCACAGGCCCGTGGGCCGGGCATCGCCCAGGTCGTCGAGCTGCGCGGGCCATTCGGGCTCGCCGGGGCAGATGTACCTCACCCCGGCGGCCCGGGCCTGGCTGAGGTCCTGCTCGGGGCGCACCCGCCCGGCCCGTCCCCGCAGTCCCGCCCATCGCTTCCCGGTCACCCCCGGCAGCGGTCTGCCCCCTTCGAGCAGCCGCCGGGCCACCTCCACGGGCCCGAACTCGCGCAGCCATCGTCCGCCCACCTCGTCGCCCGGTTCGATGATGCGGGCGAGGGCGACGCGGGCCATACGCGCCTCGTCGCTCATGCCGGCGAGCCGATCGTCATCGGCACCCCGCGCGGGACGCCGGTGCGCAACTGGAGCGCCAGGGCGACGTCACCGGCGTCGGGCCGGTCGTGCCCCGACAGGTCCGCTACGGTCCACGCGACGCGGAGCACACGGTCCAGGCCGCGCGCGGTCAGCAGGCCGCGCTCCAGTCCGCGCTCCGCCTCGTCCATCGCCCCGGGTAGCGCCTGCCAGCGGCTGCGCAGCTCGCGTCCGGGCATTTCGGCGTTGGTGTGCCACGGCGTGCCGGACAGACGGCCGGCGGCCCGGTCGCGGGCGGCTCGCACCCGGTCGGCCACCGTGCGCGTCGACTCGCCCCGGGCGCCGAGCGCCGTCAGCTCCGAGCGGGTGACCGGCTCGACCTCGACCCTCAGGTCGACCCGGTCGAGCAGGGGTCCGGAGAGCCGGGACTGGTAGCGGCGGATGGCGGAGGGCGGGCATTCGCAGCAGTCGTTCATCGCGCTGAAGCGTCCGCACGGGCAGGGGTTGGCCGCCAGCACCATCAGGAACTTCGCCGGGAACCGCACGACCCCGGCGCTGCGCGCGATCACGACGTGCCCCGCCTCCAGGGGCTGGCGGAGGGCGTCGAGGACGAAGCCGCTGAACTCGGGCGCCTCGTCGAGGAAGAGCACGCCGCGATGCGACAGCGACACGGCGCCGGGTCGTGCCAGGCCCCTGCCGCCGCCGACGAGCGACTGCATCGTCGCCGAGTGGTGCGGTGCGCAGTAGGGCGGGATGTCCACCATGGGTTTGCCGGGCGGCAGCAGGCCCGCGACCGAGTGGATCGCCGTCACCTCCAGGGACTCCTGACGGTTCAGGGCCGGCAGGAGGGACGGCATGCGCTCGGCGAGCATGGTCTTGCCCGCGCCGGGTGGTCCCTGCAGGAAGACGTGGTGTCCGCCCGCCGCGGCCACCTCCATCGCGGTGCGCGCCGACAGCTGGCCGACGACGTCCGCGAGATCGTGCCCCTGGTCGTGGTCGGGGAGGGTGGTGCCGTACAGACCGGTGGCCTCCCCCGTGCCGGGTACGCGCAGTCCGGCCAGCAGCGGATCGGGGCGGCCCTGCTCGTCCGGGTCCTCCTCGGGCATCGGTTCGTCGGTGAGGGCCGCGATCAGCTGGCGCAGGCTGCGGACCCCGAGCACCGAGACCCCGGGGACGAGCGCGGCCTCGGCGGCGGCGCACTCCGGCACCACCACCTGCTCGTATCCCGCGTCCGCCGCCGCAAGGACGGCGGGCAGGACACCGCGCACCGGCCGGACCCGGCCGTCCAGGCCCAGTTCGCCGATCATCACGATGTCGGCGAGCACCCGTGGGTCGATCCGTTCGGCGGCGCCGAGCACCGCGCAGGCGACGGCGACGTCGAAGCCCGATCCGGCCTTGGGGACGGACGCCGGGCTCAGGCCCACCGTGAGCTTCTTCTGCGGCCAGTCGGCGCCCGAGTTGACCACCGCCGCCCGGACCCGGTCGCGGCTCTCGGTGAGACTCTTGTCGGGAAGGCCGACCAGGGTGAAGGCCGCGACGCCTGGCTCCAGGTCGGCCTGGACCTCGACCACGACGCCCTCGACGCCCACCAGTGCCACCGCACACGTACGCGCGAATCCCATCAGGCCACTCCCCGCGCGTGCTCGACGGCGGGCGCGCCGCGGCCGGGCAGGACGACGCCGATCAGATCGATGCGGACGCCGCCGGGGGGCGCCCCTCCGTGTTCCTGGACCCAGCGTTCGGCGAGGCCCCGCAGGCGCTGGGCCTTGGCCGGTGTGACGGCCGCCATCGGGTGCTCGAAGGAGCCCGCCTTGCGGGTCTTGACCTCGCAGATCACCAGCGCGTCGCCGTCACGGGCCACGATGTCGATCTCTCCGGTCCTGCCGCAGCGCCAGTTGCGCGCCAGGACCGTTATGCCGGCCTCGGTCAACCGGCGGGCGGCGAGGTCCTCTCCGTACCTGCCGAGTGCATTGCGTGCCTGGGACGAGTTCATGTCGGCACCACCTCCGGCGCCAACACTGCGGCCGTCCCGCCCCGCTTGTGGATCTTGGTGGACGAACGTGCGATTGTGGAAAACTCCGTCACCCGCGGGGGCGACCGCCCCACGTCACTCCAAGGGGTGACCGCCGACGGCTTCCAGCGTGCCGGCGCCCCGTCATCAGCCGCCCGGAAGCTCCAGGTCGCTCTTGTTGAGCTCCTCGATGTTCACGTCCTTGAACGTGAGGACGCGGACCTGCTTCACGAAGCGTGCGGGTCGGTACATGTCCCACACCCAGGCGTCCGCCATGGACACCTCGAAGAAAACCTCTCCCTGGACCGAGTGCACCTGCATCTCGTAGTCATTGGTGAGGTAGAAGCGCCGTTCGGTCTCGATCACATATTTGAACAGACCGACGACATCGCGGTACTCCCGATAGAGCTTCAGCTCCATCTCGGTCTCGTACTTCTCGAGGTCCTCGGCGCTCATGGCATGTTCCCCTTCAGCCGTGCGTCCCCCTATTGTGCGCCAGCCCCGCGGGCCCCTAGACGATTTCCGTGTCGAGGACCTCGGGCGTGGCCGGGGGACCCTCGTCGAGCAGCCTGTGCAGCAGCTCGGCGAGCCTGGTCGGATACACCGTCTCATGTGCCTCGGTCAGTTCCTGGCACGTCCACCAGCGCGCTCCGGCGACGCTGCGCCGTTCCAGCTCCGTCAGACCGGCGGCCGCCGTCACCGTCTGGGTCGTACGGGCCAGGTAGTACCACTCGTCCTGGTCCCAGCGGCGGCCCGCGAACGGGAACGAGCACATGCGCCGCCACAGCACCGGGCCCAGTTCGACCTCGGTGATGCCGGTCTCCTCCGCGAGCTCGCGGACGGCGGCCTGCTCCCGGGTCTCGTCGCCCTCCAGGCCGCCGCCGGGGGTGAACCACCAGTCGTCGGCGGGGTCACCTGGCTCGTGCCCGTGCAGCAGCAGAATGCGTTCCTCGGGGTCGAGCAGCACCACGCGGGCCACCTTCCGCAGCCCGCCCCGGTACTCCTCGTCGGCGACGGCGGGTGAGGGGGCGCCGGCGGTCGAGGGGTCCTGCCCGTGCTCGCCACTCGCGTCGTACGGCACCTCAGCGGGCACCGGCGAGCTCCGTGCGGGCCCCGGCCCGCCGGCGCGCCCGGTTGGCGATCGGGCCGTAGGCCGCGCCGCCCAGGACGAGCACCGCGCCGGCGATCACCGCCGAGACGATCAGCCGCAGGGGCCCCGGCTCGGAGAGGCTGCCCAGGGGCTCGAAGCCGGCCGGCCGCTCCAGCATGCCGTTCATCGGCCACACGACGGCGTCGACACGTCCCTTGACGGCCTTGCGCGGCACGGTGCCGTTGGCGGCGTCGGTCAGGTGGGCGGTGGAGTCCAGGGAGCCGCTGCGCTCGTCACCGAGCAGGAAGAGATTGCCGTCCGGGACCGTGACCGTCGGGATCTTCGTCAGCTCGGCCGCCGACCCCTTGGGCAGATACGACTCGTCGATCTGCTTGCCGTTGACGGTGAGCTTGCCGTCGGTGCAGCAGGCGACCTTGTCGCCGCCGACGGCGACCACGCGCTTGACCATGGGCACGTCGCCCCACGTCGACTGCTTGAAGACGACGACGTCGCCGCGCTTGACCTCGCCCCCGTCGACCCGCTGTGCCAGCACGCGGTCGCCCGCGTCGATCGTCGGCGTCATCGAACTGGTGGGCACGGTGTACGGCCGATAGACCACCGCCCCCCAGGCGAACCCTCCGAGGAACAGCACAATGCCCAGCGCGACAGCCAGTCCGGACAGCACCTGTCCGGTCCGGCCGCCCGCCGGGCCCTTGTCTGTGCCACCGCTGCGCGGGGCCGTACGCGTCGTGCTCTCGCCACCCATGGGTCCGCACCTTACCCGGGGGTACGGTCCGCGGTCAGCCCAGGCCGGGGATCACGATCACCGGCTCCGGGACCACGCGGGCGGACTCGGGTCGTGCCGTCCGTCCGCCCGCGCAGCGAAACAGCCTTTCGCTGCCCTCGGGTGCGTCGTCCCAAAGCCTCCCGAGACCGGTCCGCACCGGCCGCGACACCTCCGGGACACGTCCACACCGGCTGAGACGCCCCGGGACGCACCATTGCCGGCCGCTGCGCCCCTGCTAGGACGCGTCCGTCTTCCGCTCGGACGCCTTGCGACGCCGCCCGAGCAGCACCAGCGGTACGGCTCCGACCAGCGCCACGGCGTCGGGTGAGGTCACGGCCGCGGCGGCCCGGCCGCTCAGACCGTCCTGGTCGAAGGTGTCCGGAACGGGCAGGGTGCCCCAGCGGTTGATGGGCCAGGCCTTCACGATGGCGCGCCCGACGACCTTGTCGACGGGGACCATGCCGTGGTGCTTGTCCATCTGGTTGTAGCGCGAGTCCTTCGAGTTCTGGCGGTGGTCACCCATCACCCAGATCATGCCCTTGGGCACCTTGACCTTGAACTGGCCGCCGTCCTCGTCGACGCTGCACGGGGTGTTGCCCGGGTAGACGTACGACTCCTCGTTCAGCGCCTTGCCGTTGACGGTCAGCGGGCCGGAGCCCTTGCACTCGACGGTGTCGCCCCCGACGCCGATGACGCGCTTGATGAGGTCCTTCTCCTCGGCCGACGGCATCAGGCCGATCCAACTGAGCACCGTCTGCAGAGCGTTCGGGTTCGCCGTGGGCTCACCCGCGAGCCAGTTGTCGGGGTCGTGGAAGACGACGACCTCGCCGCGCTCCGGCTCGGAACCGAACCACGGGGTCAGCTTGTCGACCAGGACGCGGTCACCCTGCTGAAGCGTGTTCTGCATCGAGTCCGAGGGGATCGAGAACGCCTGCACCAGGAAGGTCTTGATGAGCAGCGCGAGGACCAGGGCGATGCCGATGAGGATCGGCAGCTCCTTCCAGAAGGAGCGCTGCTTCTTCGACTTCGCGTCCCGCTCGGCCGCGGCTCCACCGTCCTCGGCGTCACTCCCGGGATTCGACGCGTCCTCTACGGCCGGGGAAGCCGAATCGTCGGACCGCTCCGGCTTCCCTTCGGGACCGTCTTGTCCGGACCGTGCGCCGACCGCCACATCCCCCACATCCACTCCTCACTCCGTGCCGCCGCCCACGCCGTATTCGGCGCAGGCCCACCACTCCCATAACGAGCGGGAGTTCCGCAGGGGTCGGGAGCGGGGTCAATCCGTCTGGATCCGCAGGGGCCACCCTATGCGACTGAGCGAGAACGGAGGTCGACCCTCCAGGCGCGTCGGCCACGGACGCGTACGTGCCCGGCTCCTCCAGGCTGGTCCAGTGTCCGAGGGGCCACGCGATGTACCTGGCGCGGCCGACGACCGACTTCAGGGAGACGGTGCCGCTGAACTTGTCGGAGCGATGGTAACGGGAGTCGGCGGAGTTGGCGCGGTGGTCGCCCATGACGAACAGGCGTCCCTGGGGCACCTTCACCTCGAAGGCGAAGTCCGACGGCTTGTTGTCGGCATGGATGTAGGGCTCGCTGAGCGGGGTGCCGTTGACGGTGACCCGGCCCTGTGCGTCGCAGCACTTGACCGTGTCGCCGCCGACCCCGACGACACGCTTGATCAGGTCCTTCTCGTTGTCGGAGGGAAGCAGACCGATGAAGGTGAGCCCCTCCTTGACCTGTTTGACGACGACGGGGTCGTCCTTCTTCTTGGTCTCCTCGGCGGTGAGCCAGCCTCCGGGGTCCTTGAAGACCACGACGTCACCGCGCCGGGGCTCGGAACCGAACCACGGGGTGAGCTTGTCGACCAGGACGCGGTCACCGATCTGGATCGTGTTCTCCATGGAGCCCGACGGGATCACGAAGGCCTGCACGAGGAAGGTCTTGAGCACGAGCGCTATGAGGACGGCGACGCCGACGAGGAGAGGTATCTCCTTGATGGCCGAGCGGCGCCTGCGCCGCTTGACCTTGCGCTGGAGCTTGCGTCGCTCGGCGCGTCCGGTGCGCGCGACGCCGCCGGAGGCCCGCCGGGTGCCGGTGGGCAGCAGGTTCTCGGCGGCGCTGGTCGGCACGCCGCGCGGTTTGCCGCGGTTACCCATGGGCACCGTCCGCGGCGGGCACGCGCGCGTAGGCGTCGGGGCGCGTCAGCCGCGTCCAATGACCGGCGGGCCAGGCGACCCAGTCGGCCCGGCCGATGACGTCGTCGACGGGGACCATGCCGCCGCCGGGGGAGCCCAGGTGGTCGCGGGAGTCGCTGGAGTCGCTGCGGTGGTCACCGAGGACGAAGAGGGTGCCGTCGGGCACGACGACGTCGAAGGGAACGTCGGACGGGCTGTCCCCGTGATGCACGAACGCCGACTCGTCCACCGACTGGCCGTTCACTTCGAGCCTCCCGTCCTTGTCGCAGCAGACCACATGGTCTCCCCCCGCACCGACCACGCGCTTGATGTAGTCGGCGTCTCCGAAGTAGCCGGTGCCGTCGAACACGACGACATCGCCCCGTCGCGGCTCGGCACCGAAACGGTACGCCAACTTATTTACGAGAACGCGGTCCCCGATCCTCAATCCGGACTCCATCGAGCCGCTGGGAATCTCGAAGGGCTGCATCACGAAGCGGCTCACGAGGAGCAGAAAGGCCAGGCAGGCCAGTACGGTCAAGGTGATCCGCCCGCCCGGGAGCCAGTCGGCGACGCGGTCCACCCATGCGAAACGCGACCGTCCCTCCGGCCCCTCTGCGTCCAAGATCTCCTCGGATCCGGAAGGGCGGGAGGAGCGGTCGCGCTCCACGTGCTGTGCTTCGGTGTCCATCGGAGCCAGATGTTATCCGGCCCCGCTGTGACACCTTCGCGCCGACGGGTTCACCAGCGGTTTCCCCGTGCGGCGGCGCGAGATCAGTTCTCGCGCTTCTCCTTGATCTTCGCCGCCTTGCCGCGCAGGTCACGCAGGTAGTACAGCTTCGCGCGACGCACGTCACCGCGGGTGACGAGCTCGATCTTCTCGACGATCGGGGTGTGCACCGGGAAGGTGCGCTCGACGCCGACGGAGAACGAGACCTTGCGGACCGTGAAGGTCTCGCGGACACCGGCGCCCTGGCGACGGATGACTACGCCCTTGAACTGCTGCACACGGGAGCGGTTGCCCTCGATGACGCGCACGTGGACGTTGACGGTGTCACCCGGGCGGAAGGCCGGGATGTCGCTGCGCAGCGACGCGCTGTCGACGGAGTCGAGCAGGTGAGACATTTCGTCTGCTTTCTTCGCTGATGCCACAGGTCATCAACGGGAGATAGGTTTTCCGGAAGTCGCTGCCGCGCCGGGGCGAGCGTCGTGTCCCCCTGTGGCAGGGGCGCGCGCCGGACGACGTACAGCAGCGGTCTATTCTTCCACGGCCTCGGGCGTGCGCCAAAATCGGCCGTCGGGGCCCGGCTGCCAGCCGAGGATCGAGAGCATCTCGCGGTCCTTCTTGTCGAAGACGGCGGGGTCGCAGCGCTCGATCAGGTCGGGACGGTTGGCCGTCGTACGGCGCAGCGCCTCGTCGCGGCGCCAGCGGGCGATCTTCCCGTGGTGGCCGCTGAGCAGCACCTCCGGGATCTCGCGGCCGCGCCAGGCCGGAGGCTTGGTGTACACCGGGCCCTCCAGGAGGTTGGCCATGGCGCCCGGGGCGAAGGAGTCGTCGCGGTGGGACTCGGCGTTGCCGAGGACACCGGGCAGCAGTCGCGCCACGGCCTCGGTGACGACCAGGACGGCCGCCTCGCCGCCGGCGAGCACGTAGTCGCCGATGGACACCTCGTGGACGGGCATCCGGGTGGCGTACTCGTCGATGACCCGGCGGTCGATGCCCTCGTAGCGGGCGGGGGTGAAGACCAGCCAGGGGCATTCGGAGAGCTCGACGGCGAGCTCCTGGGTGAAGGGGCGTCCGCTGGGCGTGGGGACCACCAGGGCGGGTCCGTGGGAGCCCGTCTCATAGCCGTCGGCCAGGACGGAGTCCAGCGCGTCGCCCCAGGGCTCGGTCTTCATGACCATGCCGGGACCGCCGCCGTACGGGGTGTCGTCGACGGTGTTGTGCCGGTCGTACGTCCACTCCCGCAGATCGTGCACGTGCACGTTCAGCTGTCCACGCGCGCGTGCCTTGCCGACCAGCGAGACGTTCAGGGGTTCCAGGTACTCGGGGAAGATCGTGACGACGTCGAGCCGCATTACGCCTCGTCCCTGGTGGAGGCGATCTCGGCGCGGTCGTCGATCAGTCCCGGCGGCGGGTCGATGACGGCCCGCTGCTCCGTGAGGTCGATGTCGGTGACGATCTCCTCGACGAACGGGATCATGACCTCGGTCCCGTCCGGCCGCTCGACCACGAACAGGTCCTGCGAGGGCAGGTGCGAGATCTCCGTGATCCGCCCGACCTCGGCGCCGTCCGCGGTGACCACGTCCAGGTCGATCAGCTGGTGATCGTAGTACTCCTCGGGGTCCTCCGGCGTCTCCTCCGGATCGACGTCGGCGATGAGCAGGGTGTTGCGCAGCGCCTCGGCGGCGTTCCGGTCCCGTACGCCTTCGAAGCGCAGCAGGAGACGGCCGCTGTGGACGCGGCCCGTCTCGATGGTCAGCGGTCCGGCGGAGGCCGGGTCGGTGAGCAGGACGGCGCCCGGTCCGAGCCTGAGTTCCGGCTCGTCCGTACGCACCTCCACGGTGACCTCGCCCTTGATGCCGTGGGCGCGGCCGACGCGAGCGACTACCAGCTGCACTGTGCTTGATCTCCTGTCGATACGACTACGGGCCGGGAAAGGCTCGTAAGCCCTCCCCGGCCCGAGCCGGTGCTGCCTGTTACGTCAGCGGACGTGGTCCACGTCGACGAGGTCGACGCGAACTCCGCGGCCGCCGATGGCGCCCACGACGGTGCGCAGAGCGCGCGCGGTGCGGCCGTTGCGGCCGATCACCTTGCCGAGGTCGTCGGGGTGCACCCGGACCTCGAGTACGCGCCCGCGGCGCAGGTTGCGCGAGGCGACCTGCACATCGTCGGGGTTGTCGACGATGCCCTTCACGAGGTGCTCGAGAGCCTCCTCGAGCATGCTCAGGCCTCGGTCGACTCGGACTCGGCCTTGGCCTCGTCCTTCTTCTCAGCCTTCTTCTTCTGGGTGATGGCCTCACCCTTGCCCTCGTCCTCGCCGCCCAGGGCGTCGAAGGACGGGCGCGTGGCCTTCGGCTCGGCGACGAGCAGCGGAGCCGGGGCCGGCAGGCCCTTGAACTTCTGCCAGTCGCCGGTCAGCTTCAGGATGGCGAGCACGGGCTCGGTCGGCTGCGCGCCGACACCCAGCCAGTACTGCGCGCGGTCCGAGTCGACCTCGATGCGCGAGGGGTTCTGCACCGGGTGGTACAGACCGATCTCCTCGATGGCCCGGCCGTCACGGCGGGTACGGGAGTCGGCGACGACGATGCGGTAGTGAGGCGAACGGATCTTGCCCAGACGCTTCAGCTTGATCTTGACTGCCACGGAAGTGGTGTCTCCTGGTCTTGACGTGGTTGGGCACGGCGAGATGGCCGCGTGGGGTTGCGGTACCCGAGTGCCCGATGGACGCGTCAGCCGGAGGAGAGAGGGGTCCTGTGCGGCTGTCGAGTACAGCTAGCCATTGTGCCACATCCCGGCGGGTCGCCTTCACCCGCGGGGTGCGCGCGGCCATGGCTCATAGGCACCCGGCGCCGGCCCCCGGGCGCCCGTCACGCCGCCCGGCGCCCGATGGTGCCGCCGTCCTGGATGGCTGAGCACGGCTGCCACGAGCAGCCGTGCTCTCAGGACGCCGCCGCGCCCACCACTTCGGGGATCCGGAAGGGCTTGCCGCACCCTCCGCACACGATCGGCGCCTGGGCCAGCACCGACGGGACGACGCGCACATTGCGGCCGCAGTCGCACACGGCCTTGACGCGGACGCCTCCTCCGGAGGAGCCGTGGCGCGCGGCCGGACCGCGGAACGACCGTGCGCTGTCGGCGGCGGTCGCGGCCGAGTGCGCCTTCAGCGCGCGCTGGAGCCGCTCGATGGTCGGGCGGTACCGGCGCTTCGCCTCGGGGTTGAGCGTGACCAGGGAGAAGCCGCTGCTGGGATGCGGTTCCTCGGGGTGGTCGAGACCCAACTCCTCGGCGATCGCGAGGAACCTGCGGTTGTGATATCGGCCGGCGCGCGAGGTGTCGCGGACTCCGCGGGCGGCGGCGATGCCGTGGACTGCTTCGTGAAGCAGTCGTTCGAAGGAGAGTTCGTGCCCGCAGGCGGACGACGACTCCCCGATCAGGGACTCTGGCGCGGCAAGATCGGGCAGCTCGGGGTGGTGCCGCTGAATGTCGGCCCACGCCCCTGCCAGCTCTGCGGCGAGAACAGGTGGTGTCGTGCTCACGTCGTGACAACGAGCCGGGGTGCCTCTGTGTTCCTATTCCGGGGCATCCCAAATAATTTGCACGTACCCGTCAGTTGCCGCTGATGTGTCCTGACGAGGGCGGGTGCGCTGATCTGCGGAGAAGCCTCACAGCTCGTACCAAGGCGGTACGTAGAGGCACGTACGCCCCGGCGCGTAGACGGGGTCGGCGCGCCGGGGCACCTGGAGTCAGCAGATGCGCAAGAGGCCTTTCGGTCGGCCTGGGACCTACTCAGTAAGCGCGCGCCACGACGGCGACGTTACCCGGTGCGTCGTCGGCATCGGGCACCGACCCGTCCTCGGCGACCAGACACCGTACGGTCACGGAGTGCTCGGCGAGCTTGGCCTCACCCTCTTCGCCGAGGTCGGCCCAGGGGAGGCGGGCCCAGCCGCCCGCGGCGGCCGCCTCGACGGCCTCCTCGGCAGTCGTCACGTCCGACGTGCGGGACTCGCGGCGCTCGCGCGACTGCCTCAGCAGCAGCGCCTGGTCCTCTTCGAGGACCGTGGGGAGCAGACCAGTCAGGGCGTCGATGGCGACCGGCTCCTTGCCGCCGGGGATGCGGCGGGCGAGCATCGCGGTGCCGTTCTCCAGGTCACGGGGCCCGACCTCGATGCGGACGGGTACGCCCTTGAGTTCCCAGTCGACGGCGCGGCGGCCGAAGGGGGTGTCCGTGCGGTCGTCCACCTGGACGCGTACGCCCGCCGCCTTGAGCCGGTCGCCGATCTCGCGGACCTTGGCCAGAACCGCCTCGTCCCCCTTGATCGCGAGGACGACGGCCTGCACGGGGGCGAGCCGCGGGGGCACCCGCAACCCGTTGTCATCGCCGTGCGACATGATCAGGCCACCCACCATGCGGGTCGAGGACCCCCAGGAGGTCTGCCAGACGAGCTCCTGCTTGCCCTCCTTGGACAGGTACTGGGTGTTGAACGCCTTGGCGAAGTTCTGGCCGAGCTCGTGGCTGGTGCCCATCTGGAGGGCCTTGCCGTCGCCCATCATCCCTTCGAGCGTGAGGGTGTTGATGGCGCCGGCGAACCGCTCGCTCGCCGTCTTCCGGCCGAGGACGACGTCGATGCCGAGGACGTTCACCATGAAGTCGGCGTACACCTCGCGGTGGATGTACGCGGCGTAGTCCCGGGCGTCCTCGTAGGTGGCGTGGGCGGTGTGGCCCTCCTGCCAGAGGAATTCAGTCGTACGGAGGAACACGCGCGGGCGCATCTCCCAACGCACCACGTTGGCCCACTGGTTGATCAGCAGCGGCAGGTCGCGGTAGCTCTGCACCCACTTGGAGAAGTAGTCGTTGATGATCGTCTCGGAGGTGGGGCGGACGACGACCGGCTCCTCCAGCTCCTTGCCGCCGCCGTGCGTGACGACAGCGAGCTCCGGGGCGAAGCCCTCGACGTGCTCGGCCTCCTTCGTCAGGTACGACTGCGGGATGAAGAGCGGGAAGTACGCGTTCGAGGCACCCGCTTCCTTGATGCGGGCGTCCATCTCCTGCTGCATCCGTTCCCACAGCCCGTACCCGTACGGCCGGATGACCATGGTGCCGCGCACCGGGCCGTTGTCGGCCAGCTCGGCCTTGTTGATCAGGTCCTGGTACCAGCGGGGGAAGTCGTCCGCCCGGGGCGTGAGAACGGGTGCCTTTGCCATGCGGCGATCGTACGGGCCCACGTTGCCGGAATGTGAATTCTCGCGGCGGGCGCGGTCGGTGGACAAGCCGGGCCCTCCGACCCCTGGACGCCGGGACGAGCGCGGAGTTACCTGACATACGGGGGGAGTGCGAGCGCACTGCACGGGGGGCGGCGAAACAGGCAAGGCGGCAACTCTCGGCGGATTGGGGCGCTTTCGATGACACCTACGCTCGTGCGGCAGCGACTGCCTCACGCGGGTCCATCGCCTCGCGTGGACCTGCGTGCACGCGCGCGTGACTGGGCCGAGATCCAGGAGCGGATGCTGGTGCCGCTCTACGAGGCCGTCTACGAAAGACTGGAAGTGGGCCGTGGGACACGGCTGCTGGGACTGGGGTGCGGATCGGGACTCGCGCTGCTGATGGCGGCGGCGCGTGGTGCGACGGTGACCGGTGTCGACTCCGGGTCGCCCGAGCTGACGGCCCTGGCGCGTGAGCGGCTCCTGCCGGAGGGACGGCGCACGCGCGCGCGTGCGGGCACCCGGCTGGTGGACGGCTCCCCCGAGGACGCGGCCGTCGCCGCGGGGGCGCCGGCGTACAACCTGGTGACCGCCTTCGAGCCGGTCGGATGCGCGGCCGGGGACTCCGAGGCGCTCGGCGCACTGCTCGGCCGGGCGGCACCGCTCGCGGAGCGGGGGACGCCCGTGGTCCTCGTGGGATGGGGGCCGCCGGAGCGCTGCGCCACCTCGGGCGTGCTGCGGATCGCCGCCAAGCTGGCCGATCCCCTGCCGGGGGCGGGGAACTGGCGGGCGGCCCGACGTGACGACCTGGAGGACGTCGCCCAGTGGGCCGGGCTGCGGCCGGACGGATCGGGGCGGGTCGCCTGCCCCTTCGGGTACGCCGGCGTGGACAGCGCGGTGCGGGGACTGGTCTCGACGGGGCGGTTCGACGCGGCGGTCGAGGCCACCGACCGGGCACAGGTCGACAAGGAGCTCGCCGAGGCGCTGCACCCGCATCTGCGGCAGGACGGCACGGTGTGGATGCCGAACGTCTTCCGGTACCTGATCGCCCGCACGGCCTGAACGGGCACCGGACCGCTACGTCTCCTTCGTCGGACGGGTGATGCCCGAGGCCCGGTAGGCGTCCGCCTCCTCCAGGGTCTCGTTCGCGAGGAGGGCCTCGGCCGGCGCGTCGAGTCGGCCGCGGTGGCCGCGGAGCTCGCGGCAGACCTCCTCGTAGCGCTCGTCGACGATGCGGCGCGTCTCCCCGTCGATCACGTCGAGGGTGCGGGGTGCCGCGGCGAGCCCGCAGGCCCGCTGGGTGTCGGTCGGGAGAGCGGACGAACGGCCGACCCGGTCGCTCATGCCCCACCGGGCGACCGTGCCGCGGGCGAAGTTCGTGACCTGCTCCAGGTCGTTCTCCGCGCCCGCGGAGACCACTCCGCAGACGACCTGCTCGGCGCCCGTGCCGCCGAGGGCTCCGATGATGCGGCCGCGGAGGTACTCCTCCCTGTACGCGTACGGTTCCGACTCCGGGGTGGAGGGCGTGACGCCGAGGGCGCGGCCACGCGGGACGAGGGTGATCTCGCGGCCCGTGTCGGCTCCGCTTCGGGCGGGCCCGGCACCCGGGCCTGTCCCCCGCTCCGGCACACGCCGAGGGCGCCCCTTCGCAAAGGGGCGCCCTCGATGACGTACGCCGCGGCCGGCCCGGTGCGGGCCGACGGCCGGGGACTTTCCCGAGCCGTCAGCCCATGAACTTCTTGAACTCGTCCGGGAGCTCGAAGTCCTTGCCGCCCTGCTGCGGCAGGCCGAAGGCGCCGCCCGGCTGCGCGCCCGCCTCGCGGCGCGCGGCGGCCTCTTCCTCCTGCTGCTTGCGCTTCATCGGGTTGCCGGAGCGCTGCTTGCCCTTGGCCTGCTTCGCCTTCTTCTTGGTGCGGCCGGGGCCGCCACCCATGCCCGGCATCCCGGGCATACCCGGCATGCCACCGCCCTGGGCCATGCGGGACATCATCTTGCGGGCCTCGAAGAAGCGCTCGACCAGGCCCTTGACGGCGCTGACCTCGACGCCGGAGCCCTTGGCGATACGGGCGCGGCGCGAGCCGTTGATGATCGTCGGCTCCTGGCGCTCGGCCGGGGTCATCGACTTGATGATCGCGGCAGTGCGGTCGACGTCGCGCTCGTCGAGGTTGTTGATCTGGTCCTTGATCTGGCCCATGCCGGGGAGCATGCCGAGCAGCTTGCTGATGCTGCCCATCTTCCGGACCTGCTCCATCTGGGCCAGGAAGTCGTCCAGGGTGAAGTCCTGGCCCTTCTTGGACGCCAGCTTGGAGGCCATCTTCTCGGCCTCTTCCTGGCTGAACGTCTTCTCCGCCTGCTCGATCAGGGTGAGCAGGTCACCCATGTCGAGGATGCGGGAGGCCATCCGGTCAGGGTGGAAGGCGTCGAAGTCGTCGAGCTTCTCGCCGTTCGACGCGAACATGATCGGCTTGCCGGTGACCGAGGCGATGGAGAGGGCCGCGCCGCCTCGCGCGTCACCGTCGAGCTTCGACAGGACCACGCCGTCGAAGCCGACGCCGTCACGGAAGGCCTCGGCGGTGTTGACCGCGTCCTGGCCGATCATCGCGTCGACGACGAAGAGGATCTCGTCCGGCGAGACCGCGTCACGGATGTCAGCGGCCTGCTGCATCATGTCCTGGTCGATGCCGAGGCGGCCCGCGGTGTCCACGATCACGATGTCGTGGACCTTGGTCTTCGCGAACTCCATGGAGTCCTTGGCGACCTTGACCGGGTCACCGACGCCGTTGCCCGGCTCGGGCGCGTAGACCGCGACGCCGGCGCGCTCGGCCACGACGCTGAGCTGGTTCACCGCGTTCGGGCGCTGGAGGTCGGCGGCGACGAGCAGCGGCGAGTGGCCCTGGTCCTTCAGGTGCTTGCCGAGCTTGCCCGCGAGGGTCGTCTTACCGGCACCCTGCAGACCCGCGAGCATGATCACGGTGGGCGGGTTCTTGGCGAACCTGAGGCGGCGGGTCTCGCCGCCCAGGATCGTGACGAGTTCATCGTTCACGATCTTGAGAACCTGCTGGGCCGGGTTCAGCGCCTTGGAGACCTCGGCGCCGAGCGCGCGCTCCTTTACGTTCTTGATGAAGGTCCGCACGACCGGCAGGGCCACATCGGCCTCGAGGAGCGCGATACGGATCTCGCGTGCGGTGGCGTCGATGTCGGCTTCGGACAGTCGGCCCTTGCCCCGCAGGTTCTTGAACGTCGCTGAGAGGCGATCGGAGAGAGTATCGAACACGGCGCTCGTCGGTCCTCAGGGGTCGGGGGCGAAGGGAATCGCCCTCCAGGGTATCCGGCCGCGTGCGGTGCGGTCTCCACCGCGTTCGTACGAGACCGGGACGGCCCAGGACAACGGGCCTCGATCCGGCCCGGCGGGGCGCCCCACCGGGCCGGCGCCGGGCGCGCCGACCACGCCGGGTACACGGCCGTGCACATCCGCGGAACATGGCCGGGCCCACCCGCCGGAACCAGCTCTCAGGCTCGGCGGCCCCACCCGCGGACGGGCTCAGGCCCGACCCGGCACACCGGCCGGGGTGGGCTCAGGCGGACTCACCCGCCGGGCAGGGCCCAGGCTCAAGCGGGCACCCCACCGGGCCGGGCTCCGGGCCGTGCTCCGGGCCGTGCTCCGGGCCGGGCTCCGGGCCGGGCTCCGGGCCGGGCTCACGCCCGCAGCGCCTCCTCCAGGGCGCGGGCCACCGCGGCGGCCTCCTCCCCGGGGAGGGGCGCTCCCTTCGTGCCGGTCACGTAGAAGGCGTCCACGGCGTTCGCGCCGAGCGTGGAGACGTGCATGCTCCGCACCCGGACCCCCGCGTCCTCCAGGGCCCTGCCGAGGCGGTGCAGCAGCCCGGGTGCGTCGTGGGCGCGGACCTCGATGACCGTGGCGTGCCGGGAGGCTGCGGGGGCGACCGTCACCCGGGGCGGCGGCGCGATCGTCCCCCGGCGCCGCGGGTAGGCGGCGTCGCGCTCGGCGAGGCGGGCCGCGATGTCGAGGGAGCCGTCCAGGGCGCGGACGAGGTCGGCGCGCAGCCGGGCGGCCTGGGGCAGCGACCCGTACTCGGCGGCGACCCGCCAGTCGAGCAGTAGTACCGAGCCCTGGACCTCCTCGGGCAGATCCAGTGCGCGCAGTCCCGCGGTGCGCACGGTCAGCCGGTGCATGGCGAGCACGCCGGCGACCGCGGGAAGCACGCCGGGCTGGTCGGGCACCGCGATGAGGAGCTCCACGCCCAGTGGCTCGGGATCGTCCGCGGCTGTGTCGGCCTCGGCCGGTTCCGTCTGCGCGCGCAGCGCCAGAACCGGGCCGCCGGTCCGGAACGCCTCGATCGCGAGACGTTCCTGCTCCGCCGTGGGCGCCGCGGCCTCGGGCTCCTCGGGATCGTCCCCCGCGAGCACCGCCGAGACCCGTTTGACCAGGTCGGCCACGAGGGAGCCGCGCCAGGACGACCAGGCGGCGGGCCCGGTGGCGAGCGCGTCTGCCTCGGTGAGGGCGTGCAGCAGCTCCAGGGTGCCCTGGGAGCCGACGGCCTCGGCGACCGAGCGGACGGTGGCCGGGTCCTCCAGATCGCGCCGGGTGGCGGTGTCGACGAGGAGCAGGTGGTGGCGTACGAGAGTGGCGAGGACCCCCACGTCCGTGCGGTCGAAGCCGATCCTGGTGGCCACGTCGCGCGCGATGATCTCGCCGGCCACGGAGTGGTCGCCGGGCCAGCCCTTGCCGATGTCGTGCAGCAGGGCGGCGACGAGCAGCAGGTCGGGGCGGCCGACGCGCCGGGTGAGCTCGGAGGCCCGTACCGCCGTCTCGATGAGATGGCGGTCGACGGTCCAGATGTGCACGGCGTTGCGCTGCGGCCGGCAGCGCACCCGCTCCCAGTCGGGCAGCAGCCGGGTGATCAGACCTTCCGCCTCCAGTGCCTCCCAGACCTCGATGGTCGGGCGGCCCGAGCCGAGGAGGGTGACGAGCTGCTCGCGCGCCTCCGCGGGCCAGGGGGTGGGCAGGGGGCGTGCGACGGCCGCCATGCGCCGCACGGCGTGCAGCGACAGCGGAATTCCGGCCTGCGCCGCGGCCGCCGCCGCCCGCAGCGGGAGCACGGGGTCGCGCTCCGGGCGTGCGGCACGGGCGAGCACCGCCTCGCCGTCCTGCTCGACCACGCCCTCCGCGAGGGGCGAGCGCTCGGCGACCGGCTTGCCGCCGCCGAGCATGGCGCGCAGACGCGGACGTACGGCTCGCGAGCGCAGCACACGCCCGACCTCGCGCCAGGTCACGTCGCTGGCGTACGAGATGACCCGGGCGGACTCGTACACCTCGCGCAGCAGGGTGTCGGCGTCCAGCAGCCCGAGCTCCGCGGCGACCTGGTCCTGCTCCTGGAGCGAGAGGCGGTCGGTGGCGCGTCCGGTGGTGAGGTGGAGCGCGTCGCGGACGTCGAGGAGGCGCCTGCGCGCGTCGGCGAGGCCTTCGCGGGGCGCGTCGGCGAGCCAGGAGGCGGCGACGGCGCGCAGGGCGGTGGCATCGCGCAGCCCGCCGCGCGCTTCCTTCAGGTCCGGTTCGAGGAGGTACTGGAGCTCGCCCTGGCGTTCGGCACGTTCGGCGCACAGCTCCTGGAGCTCGGGGAGGCGTTTGGGTGCCTGGTTGCGCCAGTCGGCGAGCACGGCCGTGCGCAGTCCGGCGGTCAGGCCGAGGTCGCCCGCGATGTGCCGGGCGTCCAGCAGGCCGAGCTGCACCTTGAGGTCCTCGCCCGCGGTCTTGCGGGCCTCCGCGGGGGTGCGCACGGAGTGGTCGAGGGCGATGCCCAGGTCCCAGACGGGGTACCAGACGCGGTCGGCGAGCGCGGCGACGCCGCCGGGGTCGCTGCCGTCGTGCAGGAGCAGCAGGTCGAGGTCGCTGCGCGGGGAGAGCTCTCCGCGGCCGTAGCCGCCGACGGCGACGAGGGAGACACCGCGCAGTCCCTCGGAGCCGGCCGTGAACAGGCCGGTGAGCCAGTCGTCGGTCAGTTCGGCGAGGGCCGTACGGCGCGGCGGCCCGGACCGCGCCCCCTCCTGGAGGAGGCGCAGCCGGGCCGCCGCGTAGCCGCTGGGTCCCGAGTCCTCTGCTTCCGCACGCACGTCCGTACTCGTCACCCAGCGACTCCTGTCCTCGTGCTGATCAGAGCGCGTCCGGGCCGCGCTCGCCGGTCCGTACCCGGACTGCCGTGTCGACCGGGATGGACCAGACCTTGCCGTCACCGATCTTGCCGGTCCGGGCCGCCTTGACGACGACCTCGATGAGCTGTTCGGCGTCGTCGTCCTCGGCCAGCACCTCGATGCGGATCTTGGGGACGAGGTCGACGGTGTACTCGGCACCGCGGTAGACCTCGGTGTGGCCCCTCTGACGACCGTAGCCGCTGGCTTCGGTGACCGTCAGTCCGTGTACTCCGAAGGCCTGGAGGGCCTCCTTGATCTCGTCGAGCCGGTGGGGCTTCACGACGGCGGTGATGAGCTTCATGCGTCCACCTTCTTCGTCTGCGCGTCGGCGACCGGGGTCGGGACCGCGGTCCGGGCCGCGCCGCCACCGGCGCCGCTGAAGTCGTATGCGGTCTCGGCGTGCTCGGCCTGGTCGATGCCCGCGATCTCCTCGTCCTCGGTGACCCGCATGCCGATCGTCTTGTCGATCAGGAAGGCGAGGATCGCGGAGGCGACGAGGGAGTAGCCGAGGACGGCGAAGACACCGGCGCACTGCTTCCAGAACTGGTCGAGTCCGCCGCCGTAGAACAGGCCCTTGACGTCGGACTGGCCGCCGCCGCTGGCGAAGAAGCCGATGAGCAGGGAGCCGATGACACCGCCGACGAGGTGGACGCCGACGACGTCGAGGGAGTCGTCGTAGTTGAACCTGTACTTGAGACCGACGGCCATGGCGCACAGCACACCGGCGATGGCGCCGACGGCGATCGCGCCGAGCGGGGAGACCGCGCCGCCGGACGGGGTGATCGCGACCAGGCCCGCGACCGCGCCGGAGGCGGCACCCAGGGTGGTGAACGCGCCGTGCCGGATCTTCTCGTAGGCGAGCCAGGCGAGCATGGCGGCGGCGGTGGCGATCTGCGTGTTGACGAACATCAGCGCGCCGACGCCGTCGTCGTTGCCGAGCCACGAGCCGGCGTTGAAGCCGAACCAGCCGAACCACAGCAGACCGCAGCCGAGCATGACCAGCGGGAGGCTGTGCGGGCGCATCGGGTCCTTCTTGAAGCCGACGCGCTTGCCGATGACGAGGATGACGCCGAGTGCGGCCGCACCCGCGTTGATGTGGACCGCCGTACCACCCGCGAAGTCGATCACGCCGAGGTCGAAGGCCCAGCCGCCGGTGCCCCAGACCCAGTGCGCGACCGGGAAGTACACGACCGTGGCCCACAGCGCGATGAACAGGGACCAGGCGGTGAACTTCACGCGGTCCGCGAGGGCGCCGCTTATCAGGGCGGGCGTGATGATCGCGAACATCAGCTGGAAGACGGCGAAGACATAGATCGGGATGGTGTAGCCGTCCCAGAGCTCCATCTTGCCGATGCCGCTGAATCCGACGAAGTCGGAGGTCCAGCCGACGAGGGAGCCCTTGTCGGTGCCGAAGGCGACCGAGAAGCCGTACAGCACCCACAGGATGGTGACGATCCCCATGCTGATGAAGCTCATCATCAGCATGTTCAGGGTGCTCTTGACGCGGACCATGCCTCCGTAGAAGAAGGCGAGTCCGGGTGTCATGATCAGCACCAGGGCGGAACAGATGAGCATGAACCCTGTGTTGGCGGCAGACAGCTTGGGTGCCTCTGCGGCAAGGGTGATGGCTGGTGCCATCGGCGTCTCCTCGTCGTTGGTACGGCCCCGTGCGGGCGAAGCCTGAGTGGTCGTGAGGGGTGGGCCGGTTATGCGCCATGAGATTGGCGCAGCGCGGTTTCGGTCGAAGCCCCTCGATGTTTCGCCGCAGTGACGAAGAGGTCCTGTGTGTTACGCGTCCATGAACTGCCTGCTGCCGGGCCGAGCGATCGTTATCGTGGCGCAACCTTCTTCGAAGGCAAAAGAACCGGCCACGGCGGGTCGTCCGATGACCTGGCATGGGGGAGCCGAGTCGGGCAGTTCGGGACGACCGGCCGTGGCCGGGGTACTGGGCGGGGCCGCTGCCGCGACCCCGGGTCAGACCGCCTCTGCGGTCTCGGGCAGGTCGATGGCCAGCTGGTCGGTGAGGTCGATGACCTCGGCGAGGTCCCCGTAGTCGCGGATCGCGGCGTCGACCGTCTTTCGGATACGAGTGTTCACGCGCTCGGAGCGCACCTTCTTGGCGATCTTCATGGCGTCCCTGGCCAGCGCCACGCTCCGCTCGGGCTCGCGCTGCAGCAGGTGCACGGTGGCCAGGCCGACGAGGTTGAGCGCGAACGAGCGCTGGTGCTCGGAGTCCTTGGCGAAGCGGTCGACGGCCTCCTGCATCAGGGGCTCGGCCAGGGACGCGTACGTGGGGCTGCGGCCGGCCACGTACGCGAGGTCGCGGTAGGAGTGGGAGTTCTCCCCGTACAGCTCGGCCTTCGAGAAGAAGCGGATCCAGTCGGGGTCCGGGTCGTCCCACTCGTCGACGTCGCAGAAGGTGTCCTCGGCCATCCGCACGGCCCGCTTGCACTTTCCGGGCTGGCCCATGTTGGCGTAGGCGCGGGCCTCCATCGCATACAGCATCGACTGGGTGCGCGGGCTCGCGCAGTCACGGCTGCCGTACTGCGCGAGGTGGATGAGCTCGATGGCGTCCTCGGGCCGCCCGAGGTGGATCATCTGGCGGCTCATGCTGGACAGGATGTACGCGCCGAGCGGCTTGTCGCCCGCTTCCTTCGCGGCGTGCAGCGCGAGCACGAAGTACTTCTGCGCGGTGGGCTGGAGTCCCACGTCGTAGCTCATCCAGCCCGCCAGCTCGGCCAGTTCGGCGGCGACCTTGAACAGACGCTTGTTGGTCACGGCGGGCTGGGGCTCCTGGAGCAGGTCCGTCACCTCGTGCAGCTGGCCGACCACGGCCTTGCGGCGCAGACCGCCGCCGCACTTCGCGTCCCACTGGCGGAACATCACCGTGGTGGACTCCAGCAGGTCCAGCTCCGGCTTGGAGAGCCGGCCGCCGCGGCGTGCCGATGCCGGGGGCTCGGGCTCCTCGTGGGGTGCGGCGGGGGTGGGGACGAGCCAGCGCTGCATCGGCTCGATCAGGGCCGGTCCGGCGGACAGCGACAGCGAGCTGCCGAGGAAGCCGCGGCGCGCCAGCATCAGGTCGCTGCGCGAGTACTCACTGATCAGGGCCACCGTCTGCGGGCCCGTCCAGGGCAGGTCGACGCCGGACACGGACGGTGACTGGTGGGCGGCCCGCAGGCCGAGGTCCTCGACGGCGACGACGCAGCCGAAGCGCTCGGAGAACAGCTCGGACAGGATGCGCGGGATCGGCTCGCGCGGGTTCTCCCCGTCCAGCCAGCGCCGCACCCGCGAGGTGTCCGTGGAGATGTGGCTGGCCCCCAACTGGCGGGCCCTGCGGTTCACTTGACGTGCGAGTTCGCCCTTGGACCAGCCGCTGCGCACGAACCATGAGCCGAGCAGCTCATTGGGGCGCTTGTCAGCGTTCGTACTGCTTCCGCCGTTGCCGCCCACTGGAACGCCCCCATCCCTGAGACCACTTGTACGCTGCGTGCGCCAAGCCCTATCAGAATGCCGGTAAATACGGCCGCTCGTCCCGTAGTTCTCACCCTTCGAACGGGAAGCCGACTTGCCCTTGGCATACCCACGAGTGCACACGCCCCCAGGACTCGTGTACTCAAAGTAATCCTACGATCACTGCTCCAGCCATGGCGATCCATGAAACGCCACCATTCGCCACCCCTTCGAATGAACTCCGTGTGGCCTGCGCGCGATTCACTTGACAGAGGAAAAGCAGGGGTGGGTGGAGCGGTGTACGCCGGGGCGCGCGGAACCGAGAACACCACCCGGTGCACCACAACGCGCCACCTGGACCGGGCGGCACGGGGAAGTCGGGAACAGAGGGTCACATTCCGATACCTCCACGTAACCACTGGTGCGTCGGACCCGTTGGAGGGGGCATGGGCTTCACGATCGGCAGCAGCCGGGGGTTGCGCGAAATCCGGCCCGGCACGCGGCGCCGCGGCCGCTCGTCGGAGTGCACCGCCGTGGCCGAGTTCACCGGACTGTGGGGCTGGGACGCGGTCCCGGGCGCCCGTGCCGCCACGGGGACGTGTTCGTGCGGCAAGGCGGACTGCGTGGCCCCGGGTGCGCACCCCCTGGACTTCGCCCCCACCGTCCCGGCCGGCGCCACGCTCGACGAGGTCTCCGAGGTCTGGGCCGACTTCCCCGGCGCCGCGGTGATGCTGCCGGTCGGCCGCTCCTTCGACGTGATCGAGGTCGCCGAGCCCGCCGGGCGCCGCGCACTCGCCCGCCTGGAACGGATGGGCCTCCCGCTCGGCCCGGTGACGGCGACGCCGGACGGCCGCGCGCACTACTTCGTCGCCCCGGGTGCCGCCGCCGAGCTGCCCGAGCTGCTCTACCGGATGGGATGGGACGATCCGTCACTGGACCTGCGCGGTCTGGGCCCGGGCTCCTTCATCACGGCGCCGCCCTCCGACCGCGGCGGCCTCGGCCCCGTGCGCTGGCTGCGCTCCCCCGCCCTCGACTCGGCGACCCGGCCGCCGCAGGCCCGGCTGCTCCTGGGCACGCTGGCGTACGTGGCGCACCGTTCGCGCGTCTAGGAAGTGTCGGTCCGGGTCCCCCGGGGCCGCGGTGATCCGATCGACTCCCCCGGCCCTCCCCGCCACGGGGCCGCATGACGAAGCGCCCGCTCCCAACTGCACTTGGGGGCGGGCGCTTCTCTTCGACGACGGGACGGCCGCGCTCCCGCGGCCCGGGCGTGCTCCGCAGGACAGACCCTCGGCCGGGGGTGGTCTCACTCGCCGATGAGCGCGTCCACGAACGCCTCGGGCTCGAACGGCGCCAGGTCGTCCGCGCCCTCGCCGAGACCCACCAGCTTGACGGGCACGCCCAGCTCGCGCTGCACGGCGATGACGATGCCACCCTTGGCGGTGCCGTCCAGCTTGGTCAGCACGATGCCGGTGATGTCGACGACCTCGGCGAAGACGCGCGCCTGGACCAGACCGTTCTGGCCGGTGGTCGCGTCGAGGACGAGCAGCACCTCGTCGAGCGGGGCGTGCTTCTCGACGACACGCTTGACCTTGCCGAGCTCGTCCATGAGGCCGGTCTTGGTGTGGAGCCGGCCGGCGGTGTCGATGAGGACGACGTCGGCGCCCTCCTCGATGCCCTCCTTGACCGCGTCGAAGGCGATCGAGGCGGGGTCGCCGCCCTCGGGGCCGCGCACGGTGCGGGCACCCACACGCTCGCCCCAGGTCTGCAGCTGGTCGGCGGCGGCGGCACGGAAGGTGTCGGCGGCGCCCAGCACGACGCTCTTGCCGTCGGCGACGAGCACGCGCGCGAGCTTTCCGGTGGTGGTGGTCTTACCGGTGCCGTTGACACCGACGACCATGACGATGCCCGGGGTGTCGAGGTTCGAGTCGGTCTTGACCGCGCGGTCGAACTCGGGGACGAGGAGCTGGAGCAGCTCCTCGCGCAGCAGGCCGCGCAGCTCGTCCGGCGTCCGGGTGCCGAGCACCTTCACGCGCTCGCGCAGCCGCTCGACCAGTTCCTGGGTGGGCTGCACGCCGACATCGGCGGTGAGGAGGGTGTCCTCGATCTCCTCCCAGGTCTCCTCGTCGAGGTGCTCGCGGGAGAGCAGCGTGAGCAGCCCCTTGCCGAGCGCGTTCTGCGAACGGGAGAGCCGGGCGCGCAGGCGCACCAGGCGCCCGGCGGTCGGCTCCGGGATCTCGACGGCGGGCGCCTCGGTGGGGAGGGGTTCCTCGACGACGACCGGCGCGGCGGCCGGGCCCTCGAGAAGATCCACCTCCTCGATCGTGCGGCGCTCTTCGTCGTGCGGGGCCTCGGCCTCGTCGCCGACGTGCGGCTCGGCCGGAGGGGCGGTGATGTCGGGGGCGGCCGGGGGCGGCGGGGGCAGCTGCTTGCGCCTGCGGCTGCCGATGACGAGCCCGCCGAGCGCGCCGATCACGACCACGGCGATGACTACAGCAAGGATGACGGTTTCCATAACCCACCCAGTATCGGCCATGGCCCTCACGGGAACCCAGCTTGTGTTTTCCTCCAGGGAACATAAGCCATTTAGAGGATTTAGTACGACCAACGTACGATAGTGGGCCATGAGCTCCACCGCATCGACCGATGGCGCCCACCGGCCTCGCGCCCGCGGCTGCGGCTCCCGCGAACCCCACCCCCCGCAATCCCCCGGAGCACATGCCCGCGCCGGTCACGGTCCGCGCGAGGAGGACACCCGGGAACCCCCCGCGGGGGACACCTCCGGGGCGCGTGCGCCGCGCGCCCCGGAGACCCGGGGCATCGAGCCCGTCCCGCCCGCCGAGCGCCGGGCGAGGACCCGCGGACTCTTCCCCACCTGGGTCGCCGCCAACATCACCGTCCTGCTGCTGACCATGGGGGCGAGCCTGTCCGTCACCTTCCGGCTCAACATCTGGCAGGCCCTGGTCGTCGGCGTCGCGGCGCCGGCCGTGTCGTACGGACTGGTGGGGCTGGTCGGCATCGCGGGCAAGCGCGGCGGAGCCCCGGGGATGGCGCTGTCGCGTGCGGTCTTCGGCCAGCGCGGGAACCTCCTGCCCGGCTCGCTGATCTGGGTCGCCCGGTGGGGCTGGGAGACGATCAACGCGGTGACCGGCGCCTACGCCCTGCTCACCGTGCTGGACGTCCTCTTCGGCGTCCGGAGCAGCACGTTCCTGGTCGTCGCGGCCCTGCTGCTGTTCGTCGCCATGACGTTCGCGATCTCGGGGCTCGGGATCGGCGCGGTGCGCCGATGCACCAAGTGGGCGACATACCTGTTCGGCGCCTTCTCCGTGCTCGTCCTCGGCCACCTCGTCGGCGACACGGACTGGGGCCGGGTGTTCGCACAGCCGGCGGGCCCCACGGCCCTGATGGTCACGGGGGTGGGGCTGATCGCGGCGGGTGGCATGAGCTGGGCACCGTCCTCGCCCGACTTCACCCGCTACCTGCCGCGTACGGCGTCGTCTGTGGCGATCGTGCGCAACACCGTCGGCGGTGCCGCGATCGTCGTGCTCCCGTTGATCCTGATGGGTGCGGTCATGGCGGCCTCCACCCCGGACCTGGCCTCGGCACCCGATCCGGTCTCCTTCCTCGGCGAGGTCCTGCCGCTGTGGATGGCGGTGCCGTACCTGCTGATCGCCCTGGTCGGCATGCTGCTGATCAACGCGATGTCGATGTACTCGGCGGGCTTCACCGCGCAGACCCTCGGCCTGAAGGTGCCGCGCCACTGGGCGGTCTCGGTCAACGCCGCGATCTCACTGGTCCTCGGTGGCGTCCTGATGCTCGTCGCGACCAGCTTCCTGAGCTCCTTCCTCGCCTTCCTGTCGCTGCTGGCGGTCACCTTCTCGGCCTGGGTCGGCGTCTTCGGCGCGGACATGCTGCGCCGCCCGGCATACGACGGCGAGGCACTGCTCGACACCACGCGCACCAGCGCCTACTGGTACCGGCGCGGCTTCAGCCCGGCCGCGGTCGTCGCGTGGGCGGCCGGGCTGGGCTCGGGCCTGCTGTTCACCACGTCGGACTGGTTCAGCGGGCCGCTCGCGTCCGGCAACCCGATCGGTGAGTACGGCCTCGGCTGGGTGGCCACCGCGGCGGTGGCGTTCCTGCTGTACGTCGTGCTGCCGAAACCCGCGGTCCGCGGGCCCGCGGATTCCGCCGAAGAGGCCACGACTATGGCTGTCTGACGATCCGTCAGCTAGCGTCCTCCCCCACACACGAAGGGGGCACCCATGCCCGTGACGGTCGTTCGCTTCAACCTCGTCGAGCCCGAAGCCACCCCCGCCTCCCTCAGCGCCCGTTACAAGGCGGCCGTCGAGATGGCCGCCTACGCCGACGACCGCGGCATCACCACCGTGCAGACCGAGGAGCACCACGGCGTCGCCAACAACTGGCTGCCCTCGCCGTTCGCGTTCGCGGGCGCCGTCTTCGGCGCGACCCGGCACATCGCGGTCACCGTGTCGGCGGTCATCGGCCCGCTGCACGATCCGCTGCGCCTCGCCGAGGACATCGCGGTGCTCGACCTGCTCAGCGGCGGACGGCTCGTGACGGTTGCCGGGATCGGCTACCGGCCACAGGAGTACGCCCTGTTCGACGTGGACTGGAAGCGGCGCGGCCGGCTCCAGGACGAACTCCTGGAGACCGTGCTGAAGGCGTGGAGCGGCGAGGAGTTCTCCTACCGCGGCCGTACGGTCCGGGTCACCCCGCGCCCGTTCTCCGATCCGCATCCCCTGCTGCTGGTCGGCGGTTCGTCGAAGGCGGCGGCCCGGCGTGCCGCCCGTCTCGGGCTGCCGTTCTTCCCGAGCGCGCACCTCCCGGAGCTGGAGGCGTACTACAAGGAGCGGCTGACCGAGTACGGCACCGAGGGCTGGACCATGATGCCCGCGGCCGAGACCCCGCTGCTGCACGTGTCCGAGGACCCCGACCGCACCTGGGCCGAGCACGGCAGGCACTTCCTGCACGAGGCCCGGACCTACGCCTCCTGGCAGTCGGGGGACATCCGCTCGGCGGTGAAGTCCGCGGCCACGACGGTCGACGAGCTGCGCACCGAGGGCGTCTACCGCGTCCTGACGCCGGACGCGTGCGTGGCTCTGGGGCTCGACAACTACGTGCTGCACCCGCTGTCCGGCGGGATGCCGGTCGACGAGGGCTGGCGCAGCCTGCACCTGTTCTGCGAAAACGTGCTGCCCCGGCTCGATGCCCTGAAGGGCTGAGCCGGGGCGGTACGCCTCTTACGAGTACGAGGAGAGGGGCAGCGGGGACTTGGCCCTTCTCCCCGAGTTCGGGGACCTCTGCGGGTGGGGGCGCCGAGGCCTAGCCCATCTCCTCCAGGGCCTTGCCCTTCGTCTCCTTCACGTACTTGAGCACGAAGGGGATGGAGAGGGCGGCGAAGATCGTGTAGATCACGTAGGTCGCGGAGAGGTTCCAGTCGGCCAGCGACGGGAAGCTCGCGGTGATGGCCCAGTTGGCGATCCACTGCGCGGAGGCGGCGACGCCGAGCGCGGCGGCGCGGATGCGGTTCGGGAACATCTCGCCGAGGAAGACCCAGACCACCACGCCCCAGGAGAGGGCGAAGAAGAGGACGAAGATGTGGGCGGCGATCAGGGCGACCCAGCCCTGGGTCGCCGGCAGCTTGCCGTCCACCAGGTCGAAGGAGAAGGCCCAGGCCTCCAGGCCGAGACCGATGACCATGCCCACGGAGCCGATGAGGGCGAGCGGCTTGCGGCCGATCCGGTCCACGAAGATCATCGCGATCACGGTGCCGACGATGTTGATGATCGACGTGGTGAACGAGTAGAAGAACGAGTCCGTCGGGTCGACGCCGACCGACTGCCACAGCGTCGAGGAGTAGTAGAACGCGACGTTGATGCCGACGAACTGCTGGAAGACCGAGAGACCGATGCCGACCCAGACGATCGGCTTGAAGAAGAAGGAACCGCCGAGCAGGTCCTTGAAGGTCGACTTGTGCTCACGCTTCATGGCGTGCTCGATCTCGGCGACGCGGGCGTTCAGGTCGATCTTGTCGCCCTCGACCTCCTTGAGGACCTCGCGGGCGCGGTCCTGGCGGCCGGCGGAGATCAGGAAGCGCGGCGACTCGGGGATCACGAAGGAGAGCAGGCCGTAGAGGACGGCCGGGACGACCATGACGCCGAGCATGACCTGCCAAGCCTCCAGGCCCATCAGGTTGCCGCGCTGGTCGCCGCCCGCGGCGTTCAGGATGCCCCAGTTGACCAGCTGCGAGATGGCGATGCCGATGACGATCGCGGCCTGCTGGAAGGAGCCGAGGCGACCTCGGTACGCGGCCGGGGCGACCTCGGCGATGTAGGCGGGGCCGATCACGGATGCCATGCCGATGGCGAAGCCGCCGATGATGCGCCAGAAGGCGAGGTCCCACAGCGCGAAGGGCAGCGCCGAACCGACGGCGCTGATGGTGAAGAGGACCGCGGCGATCTGCATGCACCGGATGCGGCCGATGCGGTCGGCTATGCGGCCCGCGGTGGCGGCACCGACGGCGCAGCCGATCAGCGCGATGGCGATGACCTGGGCCAGGGCTGCGGAGCCGACGTCGTAACGGCTCCGGATGGCCTCGACGGCACCGTTGATCACGGCGCTGTCGTAACCGAAGAGGAAGCCGCCCATGGCGGCCGCCGCCGCGATGAAGATGACGTGCCCGAGATGTTCGGGGTGAGCCGACCTGGCTCCTGACTGAGGCGCCTGCGCTGTGCTGGTCACGGGTAACTCCTCGGGCCACCGGCGTCACTGCCGGGGGTGGGGGGCGAGCCCTTCGCTGGTGGTTCCAGTGGCGCACAGGTTCACGCCGCCCACCACCTGAAGGTAAAAAGCAACGCTGCAGAGACTATGCCTTCAAGTATCGAAGTCAACAGGCAGCCAGCTATGAATTTCAGCCACAGCCTCACCAGAGTTGTGTTCAACACTTGAAGTCAAAGTGAAGACGACAGGAAGCCCAGGTCAAGACCGGTGTGGGCTACACGCACTTTCGCGGCGCTAGCGGAGACGCTGGCTGATGACCTTCGACACACCGTCGCCCTGCATGGAGACGCCGTACAGCGCGTCGGCGACCTCCATCGTGCGCTTCTGGTGCGTGATCACGATCAGCTGCGAGGCCTCCTGGAGCTCCTGCATGATCCGGATCAGCCGCTGGAGGTTGGTGTCGTCGAGCGCCGCCTCGACCTCGTCCATCACATAGAACGGACTCGGCCTGGCCTTGAAGATCGACACGAGCATCGCCACCGCAGTCAGGGACCGCTCACCGCCGGACAGCAGGGAGAGCCGCTTGACCTTCTTGCCCGGCGGCCGGGCCTCGACGTCCACACCCGTGGTGAGCATGTTGTCGGGATCGGTCAGGATCAGCCGCCCCTCCCCTCCCGGGAACAGCCGGCTGAAGACCCCCTCGAACTCCCGGGCCGTGTCCCGGTACGCCTCGGTGAACACCTGCTCGACGCGCTCGTCGACCTCCCTCACCACCTGAAGCAGATCGGCACGCGTCTTCTTGAGGTCCTCCAGCTGCTCACTGAGGAACTTGTGACGCTCCTCCAGCGCGGCGAACTCCTCAAGGGCGAGCGGATTGACCTTGCCGAGCTGCTGATACGCCCGCTCGGCCGACTTGAGCCGCTTCTCCTGCTCCGCACGGTGGAACGGCCGGGGCTGGTTGCGCGGGTGCTCCGGGTCCTCCGGCAGCTCCTCGCCCTCGGCGGGCAGCGACGGCGGCACCGGCTGGTCCGGACCATAGTCCGCGACGAGCCCGGCCGGCTCGACGCCGAGCTCCTCCAGCGCCTTCGACTCCAGTTGCTCTATCCGCAGCCGCTTCTCCGCGCCGAGCACCTCGCCGCGATGCACCGAGTCCGTCAGCTTGTCGAGCTCCCCCTTCAGGTCACGGCCCTGGCCGCGGGCGACGCCGAGGGCCTGCTCCCGGTGGGTCTTCGCGTTCTCCGCGGCGGCCCGCTCCACCTCCGCGCGGGTCAGCGAGACCTCGACGTGGGCGAGCAGCTGGCGCGCGCCGAAGGCGACGGCTTCGGCGACCGCGGCCTCGTGCCGCAGCCGGGCACGCCGCTGCTCGGCACGCGCGCGTGCCTCGCGTTCGGCGCGCGCGGCCCGGTCGAGTCCGTCGGCACGTCCGGCGAGCCCCTTGACCCGCTCCTCGTGCGTACGCACCTGGAGGCGGGCCTCCATCTCGGTCTGCCGGGCGTTGGCCCCGTCGGCGGCGAGCCGGTCGCGTACGGAGGTGTCGGGTTCCTCCTCCACGGGCATCTCTTCGGCCACCGCGAGCCGTTCCGCAAGCTCCTCGGCCTCTTCGACGGCCCGGTCCAGTGCCTCCTGGGCCCGCGCCGCGGCGGCCGCACTCCGTTCCGCCTCCCCGGCGGCGCCACGCGCCTGGCCGGCCAGCCGCCCGAGCTGCTGCGCGACGGACGACTTCTCCCGCTCGGCGGCCCGCCGCCGCTCGCCCAGCTCCTCGACGAGCGCGGCCCGTTCACCGCGCACTCCGGCGGCCAGGTGCTGTGCCTCGGTCAGCTCCTCGCAGCGCACGGCGAGTTCCTCCAGCTCGGCCGCCGCCTCGTCCACGGACGCCTGCACCTCCAGCAGGCTGGGCGCCCCTGCGGACCCGCCGTGTGCGAAGTGCGCGCCGAGCAGGTCGCCCTCCGCGGTGACGGCGGTGAGCTCGGGCCGTGCGTAGACGAGGTCCTCGGCGTCCTCGAGGGTGCCGACGACGACGATGCCGCGCAGCAGCCTCCGTACGGCGGGCATCAGCTCGGCGGGACCACGGACCAGTTCGGCGGCGTACCGGAGGCCGTCCGGCTGTGCCGGGGAGGCGCCGCCCGGGGTGCCGTCCCCGGGCTCGTCCGGCGCTCCGGTCAGCAGGAGGGCCGCCCGGCCGGCGTCCTGCTTGCGCAGCAGCCGGATGGCCTCCGCCGCGGAGGCCGGGGTGGTGACGGCGATCGCGTCGGCGGCCGCACCGAACGCCGCGGCCAGTGGGACCTCGAAACCGGGTGTGACCGTGAGCAGTTCGGCCGCGGGCCCGAGAAGGCCGGTGAGCCGGTCGCGGGCCCCGAGCAGCGCGCCCGTGCCGTCCTTGCGGCGCAGGCCGAGGGCGAGCGCCTCGTGGCGGGCCTGGGTGGCGGCGCGCCTGCGTTCGGCCGCGGTGACCGCTTCGCGGGCGGCGGTCAGGGCAGCCTCCGCCTCGGAGAGCTGCTCCTTGGCCTCCTCGTGCCGCTCGGCGAGCTCCGCGTCGCCCGCGTCGAGGCCGTCGACCTCGGCCTTCAGCTGCTCGTACTCCTCCTGGGCGGCGAAGGCGCGTTCCTGGGCCTCGTCGCGGGCGGAGACCAGGCGGTCGATCTCGGCCTGGGCGGAGGCGGCACGCGAACGGGCGGCGTTGACCTGGCCGTTCAGGCGGGCGAGGCCCTCACGGCGGTCGGCGATGGCACGGGCCACGTCCTTGAGGCGGCGCTCCTCCAGCGCGAGTTCGCGCTCCAGTTCGGCGCGGTGCGCGACCGTGTCCTCCAGAGCCCGTTCGGCCGCCTCCAGCGCCGCTTCGAGCTCGGCCTCCTGCTCGCGGATGCGCGCGGCCTCGCGCTCCATGTCCTCGGGGTCGCGCCCGCGCCGCTCCTCGGCGGGCACGGACGTGGCGCTCTTCACGCGTGCATCGGCCAGCGAGATCGTGCCGCGCACCCGCTCGGCGAGCTGCGACAGCTCGTACCAGGTCTGCTGGGCCCGCTGGAGGCGCGGAGTCAGCTGCCGCACCTCGTCCTCCAGGAGGGCCTCGCGCTGGAGCGCCTTCTTCAACTCGGCCTCGGCGGACTCCTTGCGCGTCTTCAGCGCGGCCTCGTCGGCGATCTCGGTCTGCAGCGCCCGCCGCAGCCGTACGAGGTCGTCGGCGAGGAGCCGCAGCCGCGCGTCGCGCAGATCGGCCTGGATGACCGCCGCCCGGCGCGCCACCGCCGCCTGCCGGCCGAGCGGCTTCAGCTGCCGCCGCAGCTCGTCCGTGAGGTCCTGCACGCGCGCGAGGTTGGCCTGCATCGCGTCCAGTTTCCGCAGCGCCTTCTCCTTGCGCTTGCGGTGCTTGAGGACGCCCGCGGCCTCCTCGATGAACGCGCGCCGGCCCATCGGATCGGCGTGCAGGACGGAGTCGAGCTGGCCCTGCCCGACGATGACGTGCATCTCGCGGCCGATGCCCGAGTCGGACAACAGCTCCTGGATGTCGAGGAGACGGCAGGTGTCACCGTTGATCTGGTACTCGCTGCCGCCGTTGCGGAACATGATCCGCGTGATGGTGACCTCGGCGTACTCGATGGGCAGGGCCCCGTCGGAGTTGTCGATGGTGAGCGAGACCTCGGCACGGCCCAACGGCGGGCGGCCGGTGGTGCCGGCGAAGATGACGTCCTCCATCTTGCCGCCGCGCAGCGACTTGGCTCCCTGCTCGCCCATGACCCAGCTCAGCGCGTCCACGACATTGGACTTGCCCGAACCGTTGGGGCCCACGACGCATGTGATGCCCGGCTCGAACCGCAGCGTCGTCGCCGAGGCGAACGACTTGAACCCGCGCAGGGTCAGGGCCTTGAGGTGCACGCCGCTGGACTCTACCTTTCGGGCCGGGTCTCACTCCATGAACGCGCGGTTTCACCCATGAACGTGCAGGGCACACCAGACGGTGAAGAGAGGGGAAGGGGACGCGGGGGCAAGAAAGAAGGGACGCCGGAGAGGCGTCCCTTGCAAATCTGACAACTTAGCGGTTGATACGGGCAGCCCAACCACTGCTGTCGTGGTGCGGTGCAGTGATCAGGTGAGCGCAGGCTCCGCCTGGGGTACGTCGATGCTCTCAAGAAGCGAATCGTGAGAAGCGGCAGCCGCGAGCGCGTCGTTCTCGGCCTGGATCCGTACGAGCTCGGATTCCAGGTCCTGTACGCGCTGCTGGAGCCGTCGCATCTCGGCGATGAGTCGCGGGTCGGAACCGCCGACGTAACCGAGAAGCGCCTTTGCCATGATGGATGGTCCTCCACACTGAGTGACCGACCGAAGCGGTGTGGGTCGTGAGGGAATCGCACCCGCGATGCTTGACACTGCTGATGTCCTGCTGCCGTTCCACATGCCAAACAGCTAAGGTGCGCGGGGCTTTCAGCGTCTCACCAAAAAGTTTGACGGTCAACACGATCACGCCCCGTATTGGGGGGCAACCCGCTGTCGCGCGGCCTTCTGACGGCTGCGCTGCGACTCCCGCGGGACCCTCGGGGCGTAGAGATCATCCTTCTCTGGGGAGCCTGCCACTTCTCGCCGTTCTTGGCAACCACCAGGTCATTTCTGCTCCCGGCAGGTGCCGGTGGCATGCCCGGCCCCCGTCCGGCGAGGTCATCGGGGTCGATGTCGTCAGCGGACGGCGAAGCCGTCGTAGATCCCGCGGGGCGTGTCCCAGATCTCAGTGACTCCGTCGACCCGGCCGGGCGTGTCGTCGCCCTGGAGCCAGTCGAGCAGACTCTGGCAGTCGTCCCGTGGGCCCTCCGCCACGACCTGGACGCGTCCGTCGTCCAAATTGAGAGCAAAACCACTCAGCCCGCCGATCTCCAGGGCCTTGGCGCGCGTGAACCAGCGGAAACCCACACCTTGGACCCTTCCGCGCACCCAGACGACCAGCCGTGCAACCTCGTTCATGGGTGCACGCTAACCGGACAATGTCTCTCGGAGCACTTCCCCCTCACGCGGCATGGGGTACCGTCCCGACCCAATGAGCCTCACAGGAAACTCACTCTTTCGAGTGAGGTTCATCCGGGGATCGCTGACCGCAAGATCGAGGAAGGCCCAGGAGATGGGACGCCACCGACGCTCCGCCGCCGGCCGCGCCGCCACAGGGCGCGCCACCGGGGTCACGGACACACACGGTGCTCGCACGGAGAGTTACGGCCCGGAGAATCTGTACGGCTACGCAGCCGTCGCCGACCTCCCGCCCACCGCCGCCGCCCGCTCGCACCGCAAGCGCAAGACCGTGACGCCCGTGCGCACGGGTCTGCTCGGTGTGTCGGCGGCCGTGGCGCTGGGCACGGTCGCCGTCGCGACCGGCGTGCTGCCGGGCAGCGAGAACTACTCGCTCGGTGGCGGCAGCAACAACTCCGACAACGTACAGGCCGCGAGCTCCCCGTCGTCCCTGGAGACCCAGCAGGGGGGCATGTCGGGCACCGCGGACGACTCCCGCGACGACGACACCCCGACGAGCCGTGACGCCCAGCGCTCCGTCTCGCCCCCGGCCGCCCCCTCGACGTCGCCGGCCGCGCCGGCCACCACGGCGCCCCCGAAGGACCACCCCTCCAAGCCCGGCAAGACGAAGGCACCCAAGCCGAGCAGGCCGGCCAAGCAGGCCACCAAGGCGCCGAAGACCAAGGAGCCGGTGACGGTGTCCGCGGAGAGGGCGGCCGAGGCCGAGGTGCTGCGCCTGGTCAACGAGGAGCGGACCAAGGTCGGCTGCAGCCCGGTGGCGGCGAACAGCTCCCTGTCCGAGCTGGCCCAGTCGTTCAGCGAGGACATGGCGCTGCGCGACTTCTTCGACCACACCGACCCGGGCGGGCTCAGCCCCTGGGACCGTGCGGCGCAGGCCGGGATAACCGGTCTGGGCGGCGAGAACATAGCCCGTGGCCAGACCACCGCCGAGGCGGTGATGGAGGCCTGGATGAACAGCCCCGGCCACCGCGCCAACATCCTGAACTGCGACTTCAAGACTCTCGGCGTCGGAGCCCACTTCGGCTCGGGCGGCCCTTGGTGGACGCAGGACTTCGGTTACTGAACTAACCGCAGGTCAGAGGGCTAAGCGCCCTCCTGAGCCGTGTCCGGGCCGTCCTGCGTGGACTCTTCTTCCGTGAAGACTCCGTCCACGGCGGCCCGGGTCCGCGTCCCGCTCGACGGCATCAGGTGCGTGTACGTCCGCAGCGGGGTCATGGTGCCCCAGGCACTCGCCGACCGCCTTGATGCTCTCCCCCGCGTCCAGCAGCACCGAGGCGAGAAGTGCCGGAGCGCGTGCATGCCGTTGTCCCGCCCGGCCTCGACACCCGCGGCCCGAAGCGCCGAATTTGTCGAGCGCCCCGGATCCTGACAACAGCAGTTGACACCAACAGACGTGAACAGCGGCGGTCGACGCCAGACAGACAGCCGAGGCACGAGCCGGGTCGAGCAAGGTCGAAGTCTCTCCGTGATCGACCTGATAAAGATGAGGCTGTACCTCAAAGCCTCTGCGGGACAATGGCGCCGTCTTCAACTCATGGACGGCGCCCCGCTGGGTTGAGTCTTTGGGCCGGCCCTAGACTCCGGGCTGTGCCGACCCCCCAAGACAAGCTCAAGCGTGCCTTCTGGTCTATGGACCGGATACTCGGCGGACAGCAGCCCCCGACTCGATCCCAGCGCTTCTTCGCTCGCCATCCACTCGGCATCGGCGTATGCATCGGGGTACCGGTCAGCACCCTCTTTGTGGTAACCACACTTGGGAACCATGGATCGTTGGGCGAGGTGTTGATCACGGGAGGCATGGGCGCAGCTCTGGGGATCGTCTTCGGATTGACGGCCTTGGGAGAGCGCTACAGGCAGCGCCGTCTCCAACGTCTGGGCCTCTGGAGCGTCCCCTCCAGCAATCGTCCAAGCGCCGACCAGACGACTCCGGAGCCGTTGTAGTACAGCAGCGAAGTACAGCAACCGCGGTGACCGCAGGCAACCGTCCCGAGCCGTCGCCACCTGCGTGATCAGACCCGGAGACCTCAGCGACCTTCCTGCCTGTAGTTCGCATCGAGGGGCGACATGCCAAAGATGGGACCGAGTTCCGGTTGTGCCCACTCCAGCAGGCTGCGGGAGCACCCTCGAAACAGCCGGGCTTCGTCTGGGCGTGTCATTCCGAGCGGGCCGGCCGCCGGGACTCCGTCGCCACGAACAGCGTCAGGCAAGCGAGCAGCACCGCCAGCGGCCCCCACACGAAGAACAGGACCGGATGGCCGTCCTCGTGATGGAAAAAACGCCACAGGACTAGGAGGAGTGCGGGGAGGTAGGAGCACATCATGCAGATGAAGGCCCTGTTCAAACTGGCCCGGCGCAGTGCTCGGCGGCGGATCTTCTCCTCCACCTCCGGCAGGCGGGGCCAGGGCATGTCGCGCCACGCGGCACCATCGACGCGGATGGCCTCCACCTCGGTGGGGAGGTCGTCACACTGCTGGCTGTCCACGAAGAAGAGCGGCAGGCGGCGCCCGTCCATGCCGTAAGCAAACGTCACGTGCTCGGGATTCCACCTGCCGGCCGGGGCCGGCCCGACCCTGATGTCGTAGAGGTCGGGCCAGGCTCGGTGGCGGCGAATCACGGCCCCCCGAGTGGTCACCCCGTCCGGTCCGACGAGGGTGCGCCCGACCCGCAGGCGTACCAGCATCCAGATGATCATCAAGAGCAGGGCGAAAACGATGCCTGCCTTGAGCCACGGCACCCAAGTGCGGTCGTTGTCGATAGCACTCAGCCTCAAGGTCACCAACAGCACCTGGACGCCCAAGAAGACTTGCAACGCCCGTGGCATGCTCTTGCGCCTCCGGTACTCCCGTTGGCCTCTGCCCATGCTCCCGTCCCGCCCCCTGCGCCGCCGATCGTCGCGACACAGTAGCCGGAACGTTTCCGCAGAGTGGAGGCCGGGTGACTTCCCTTCGTGCCTGATGGCCGGCGGGCAAGAGCACGAGACTGACAGCCGCAGGCAACGACGGGGTGCCACGGGCGAGGCGCCCCGTGACTTCTGGCTTCAGCGACCCTCACGGCATCGTGCGCACCGAGGATCACACCTCGACATTCCCGCCCGGGCCGTCCCTGGGCCGTCCGAGGGTGCTCAACGACACCCAACGCTGACAACCGTCGACGGCTAAACCGCAGGTCGCAGCGTTGGGCGATGAGCGGGGTGCAGGTCAGAAACCCGGTCCCGCACTTCTTCGGTTACTGAGACACGGAGTCCGGTGGCCGGGACGGCCACCGGCTCCGAGGCCCATGGCCGCGACTGCTTCACGGCCACTTCCACGGCGGTGGCCTACAGGCCGGCGTCAGCGACTTTCACGGCGATCCCTCGGGGTCGCCTTTGCCATGTTCGCCCGAGGGTGCCGCCCGGGCGGGCCGGGAGCGGGCGGCCGCTCATCCCCGGCCGCTCCCCCGCCGCCCCAGGCTGCGCAGCTCCCACCAGGCTGTCGGGGTCCGGCCCCGCTCCTGCCAGTACGGATGGAAGAACACCGCGGTCGAAAGCCGGTACAGACGCCGGCGCAGCTCGGTCCGGCCGGGCTGCTCGGCCAGCCGTCGGTAGGTGGTGCTCCACTCCTGCTGCGCCTGGACGAGATCGTCGGGAAACGGTCGCATGACAAGATTCAATCATATGTTCGATTTCCCTCGCATCAAGGGCGCGCACCGGAAGCACCACCCCCTCACGTCCCGCGGCACGGACACCGCGAGGGGCGGCGCCTCAGGCGGCCACCGCCGCCCCCGCCGAGCGCCCCAGCGCGAAGACGCGGGCCGCCTCGGCGATCCTTCGGCCGAGGTGCTCGGCGGTGGCGATGTCGGCCTTGTGCACGCCGTCCGGACCCTCGTCGACATTGGTCTGCGCGGCGGCGCCGGCGAAGACGCCGAGGCGGTTGAGGTCGTGCTCGGAGGCCGTGCTGCTGTTCCAGCCCGGGTGCAGACCGAGGTTGATCCAGTTCATGCCGTGCTGCGCGGCGAGGATCTGGAAGAACTGAAGCGTATGCAGCTTGTCGCCGCTCTTGGAACCGGAGTTGGTGAATCCGGCGGCGAGCTTGTCCCGCCAGTCCTGGCCGAACCAGCGCTTCGAGGACGCTTCGGCGAAGGCGTGGAAGGCGCCGGAAGCGGTGCCCATGTACGTCGGCGAGCCGAACACGATCGCGTCCGAGGCATCGAGCAGCTTCCACTGCGCGTCGGTGATCTCGTCGACCTTGATCAGCTCGACCTGGGCGCCGGCCTCGGCGGCACCTGCGCGGACGGCCTCGGCGAGCACGGCGGTGTGGCCGTGGCCGGAGTGGTAGGCGATGGAGACAACAGGGGTCGTCACGGTTCGTACTCCTCAGGGACGAAAGCGGGGCAGCGGCATCTGCGCTGCTCACTGAAGATGACGAAAGGAAAGCACTAACTTCTAGTTAGTGCAACCTGCTGGTTAGCGCTGTGTGCGCGTATGCTCGAGGTATGGATTCTGTCGCGCAGACCGCCGAGGGCACCGACAGCGGCCGGAGCGCCGCCTGCGTGCGGGGCAAGGACCTCGCGTACAACGTGTTCGCCCGCAGCTGCCCGTCCCGGGGCACGCTGGAGCACGTCACCGGGCGATGGGGCTCACTGACGCTGGGCGCGCTGCACGACGGCACGTTCCGCTTCAACGAGCTGCGCCGCCGTGTCGACGGCGTCAGCGAGAAGATGCTCTCCCAGACGCTGCACGCGCTGGAGCGCGACGGTCTGGTGCACCGCGAGGCCCAGCCCACGAACCCGCCCCGCGTCGACTACCGGCTCACACCGCTCGGCCGCGAGGTCTCCGAGCGTCTGCTGACGCTCATCGACTTCGTCGAGGGGCACATGGACGACGTGCTGGAAGCCCGCGAGCGCTACGACGAGACGCGCGAGCGCTAGAGCGTGCGTGCATGGCGTCGCCGGGCAGGCGGGAAGATCGGACAGGCCTAGGCGTGCGCCCGTGGGAGCGCCCGCCCGTCGTCAGGCCGGGAGACGCGGCGCCCGCTGGCAGCGCGGGCAGAAGTAGCTCGACCGGTTCATCCAGGCGCGCCGACGCATCGGCGTCCCGCACCGTCGGCACGGTTCGCCCTCGCGGCCGTACGCGTCGAGCGAGCGGTCGAAGTAGCCCGACTCGCCGTTGACGTTGACGTACAGGCTGTCGAAGCTGGTGCCGCCGGCGGCCAGGGCGTCGTTCATGACGTCACGGACGTGCCCGAGGAGTTCCGCGGTGCGGGGACGGGTGAAGGTCCCCGTGGGGCGTTCGTAGTGCAGCCGGGACCGCCAGAGCGCCTCGTCCGCGTAGATGTTGCCGACCCCGCTGATCAGCGACTGGTCGAGAAGAGCCCGCTTGATCGTCGTACGGCGGGCGCGCAGCGCCGTGTGGAACGCGGCGTCGTCGAAGAGGGGGTCCAGCGGGTCGCGGGCGATGTGCGCGATGACGTCCGGCAGGCCGTCCGGAGTGTTCTCGTGCAGCGAGAGCCCCCCGAAGGTGCGCTGGTCCACGAACCGCAGTTCGGTGCCGATGCCGTCGTCGAAGCGGATGCGGATGCGCAGGTGCTTCTCGTCCGGGGCGTCCTGCGGCTGCACGAGGAGCTGCCCGCTCATGCCGAGGTGCGCGAGCACCGAGAACGGGGAGTCGTCGAGGGGCAGCCACAGGTACTTGCCACGCCGTCGGGCCTCGCCCATGCGGTGTCCCGCGAGGGCCCTCGCAAAGCCCTCGGGGCCGGCGAGATGGCGTCGCACGGCCCGCGGATGCCGCACCTCGACGGTCTGTACGACGCGTCCGCTGACCCAGCGCTCCAGGCCCCGTCGCACGACTTCGACCTCGGGCAGCTCGGGCACGGGACTCCTTCACAGGGATGGTTGGAGGGGGCAGTGCCCGAAGGGTACCTCGTGCTCAACGGCGCGCGGCGGCGCGGCCTTTCGGGCAGGCAGGACCGCGGGAGCCCGGGCTCGCGCCGCGCTCCCTCCCGGGGCCGCCGGCCACGGTCACTGCGACATCGGCGGCCGACCGCGGCCATGGTCCGGACGGCGGCCGGACTCGGTCACCGTGCCGGACACCACCCGACGCTGTCACCGTGCCGGACAGCGGCCCGACGGAGTCGCCGTGCCGGACGCGCTCGACGAAGTCACCGTGCCGGACAGCGGCCCGCCGGAGTCGCCGTGCCGGACAGCGGCCCGACGCGATGATCAATCCGCTCCGACGGTTGCCGGACGTGGTCACCGTGCCGGGCGGCGGCCCGACGCACGAACCCCGTCGCGGCGCGAGCGCTGCGACGGGGTTCGGGTACTGCGTCCGGCTGTGAAGGAGTCAGGCCGTGGCCGCATCGCTCGTCGGTGCCGAGGGGGTGTCGGCGGTCCCCTCGGCGGCCCGGGCCGCCTGTTCGGCGGCGGCCTCGGCCGACTTTGCGCGTTCGTCCGAGGCAGCACGGATGGCACGCCACGCGGACTCCGCGGCCTGCTGCTCCGCCTCCTTCTTGCTGCGGCCGGTGCCGGTGCCGTACGAGACGCCTCCGACGCGGGCAGCAGCAGTAAAGGTCTTCTCGTGGTCCGGGCCGGTCTCCGAGACGAGGTACTCGGGAACGCCGAGCCCTTCCGTCGCGGTGAGCTCCTGGAGACTGGTTTTCCAGTCCAGGCCCGCGCCCAGATTCGAGGACTTCTCGATCAGGGGGTCGAAGAGACGGTGGACGAGTTCGCCCGCCGCGTCCAGGCCCTGATCGAGATAGACCGCGCCGATCACCGCTTCGAGGGTGTCGGCGAGGATGGATGCCTTGTCCCGGCCACCCGTGCCTTCCTCGCCCCGGCCGAGCCGGATGAAGGAGCCGAGTTCGAGCCCGCGGCCCACCTCGGCCAGCGCACGTGAGTTGACCACCGCGGCCCGCAGCTTGGCCAGCTGGCCCTCGGGCAGGTCGGGGTGGGTGCGGTACAGCGTGTCCGTGACGACGAGGCCCAGCACGGAGTCCCCGAGGAACTCCAGGCGCTCGTTGGTCGGCAGACCGCCGTTCTCGTACGCGTAGGAACGGTGGGTCAGTGCACGCACCAGAAGGGCGGACTCGACCTTGTAGCCGAGCCGCCCTTCCAGAAGCGTGTGGGACGAGGCTGTGTTGTCCGCCTTTTTCTTGGCGTTTGATTCCGCCTTGGCGTCAGACATCAGACCTCTCACCAGCCACTCAGACTTCGAGGACCTGGCGCTTGTTGTAGGTGCCGCAAGCCGGGCAGGCAATGTGCTGCTGCTTGGGCTCGTGGCAGCGCTCGCACGCAACCAGGGTGGGGACCGCAGCCTTCCACTGCGACCGGCGGTGGCGCGTGTTGCTGCGCGACATCTTCCGCTTCGGAACAGCCACGGCTACTTCTCCTGCTTCTCGTCGACGTGCGCTGAAGGAAGCGCGCCGCCGCTCATCTCGTCCTTCTCGCCATCTTCGAGTGAACCGGCGAGTCCCTGCAGTGCCGCCCAACGGATGTCGACGGCGTCGTGGTGGTGGTCCGGGTCGTCCGCGAGCCGGGCTCCGCACTCGGAGCACAGGCCGGGGCAGTCGTCCTGGCACACCGGCTGCATCGGCAGTGCGAGCACCACCGCATCACGCAGCACGGGTTCGAGGTCGAACAGGCCGTCCTCGACAAAGAGCCTGTCCTCGTCTTCCTCGGCGTCGTCGGCCGGATCCGCTTTCACGCGGCCCCGGTCATCGGCGTCAGGGTACGAGAACATCTCCTGGAAGTCCGCTTCGAGCTCCTGCTCCAGCGGCTCCAGACACCTTACGCACTCCCCCTTGGCCGACGCACGGGCGGTGCCTGTGACAAGCACCCCCTCCATGACCGACTCAAGCCGGAGTTCGAGCTCCACCGGGGCACCTTCCGGCACTCCGATGACTCCCGGGATCCCGAGATCCGCGGGGGCGTCGATCGTGCGGGTCAGGCGCTGCATCGCACCAGGACGCCGCCCCAGCTCGTGCGTGTCGAACACGAGAGGGTTGCGGTGGTCGTGGCGGGTGTTCAGGGCCATTCCTGCTTTCGATCCTCGAAGCTCAAGAACCATTGCCCTGGTGTTCCGGGCAGCGGTGATCACGGACGTACGCGCGACCGAAGAGCCAGGATACTGGACCTTTCGCTCTCGGCCCAATCCGGTGCCCGTCCCCGGTTCCGGGCGCCGGAGCGCGCCCGTCCGTGTCCCGGCCGGGCGACCGGCCCGCGCCGGCCTCAGTGCCCGCCGCGCCCCTGCTCGTACGCCCGCAGCTGCTCGGCGCTGATCATGCTGGTGTCGAAGAGGCTGGTCTCGTCGAGGGCGTGCGCCTGCGGGTCCGCGGCGTGGCCCTGCGGCTCGCCGTAGGCCTGGCCGCCGCCGTCGTCGTACGCGGCCTGCTGGCCGTAGGCCTGCTGCTGCGGGTAGGCGGCGTACGGGTCGGCCTGCTGGTAGCCGTAGGCGTCCTGCTGGGCGTACTGCTGCTGGTAGCCGTACGGGTCGGCCGACTGCTGCTGGTAGGCGTAGGCCTCCTGCTGGCCGTAGGACGGCTGGGCGGGGACCTCGGGAGTCCGCGTGGGCTGCTCGGGGGCGGCGTCCGCGAGCTCGGCCAGTCCGGCCAGGTAGTCGGCGTCGCTGGTGTGGCGGCCGGGCGTCCCGTCCTCGTCGAAGGCGCTCAGGTCACCGAGGTCGTCGGAGGCGATCCGGCCGTGCAGCTTCTGTCGGCCGCGGCCGACGGCCTCCAGGGTCTTGGCGAGGACGGCCTCGAAGGCCCCGAGCTTGACGTCGACGTACTCGTCGGCGTTGCGGCGCAGGGTCTCCGGGTCGTGGCTGCGCTCGGGGGCGTCCTCGTCCTCGTATCCCTGCTCGTCGAGGCCGGGGCCGGTGCCGAGGAGCTTCTCGCGGCCGCGGCCGACGGAACCGAGGGTCTTGGTGAGGACGACCTCGAAGTTGGCGAGCTTGGAGTCGACGTAGTCGTCGGCCTCCACACGGATCTCTTCGGCCTCCTGGCGGGCCTCGGCCAGGATCCGGTCCGCCTCGTTCTGCGAACGGCGGGCGACCTCCGTGTCGGAGATCAGGGAACCGCGCTCGGCGTGCGCGGACTCGATGATCCGCTCGGCCTCCTGGCGGGCCTGCTCGACCATCTGCTCGCGCCCGCCGATCAGCTCCTGGGCCTGGGCGAGGGAGCCGGGCAGCGCCTGGCGCACCTCTTCGAGCATCGAGAGCAGCTCGGCGCGGTTGACCACGCACGAGGCCGACATGGGCATGGAACGGGCACCGCCGACCGTCGCGACGATCTCGTCGAGCTTCTTCTGCACGTCCACCGTGTGCTCGCCACTCTCTACAGCTGTGTTGAAGACGGACGGGTCGACTGTACGACCACTCCCGCCCCTCCCGACACCTGGTGACGGACTGTCAGGGTCTCAGTCCTTGCCGAGCCGCTCGGTGAGCGCCTCCAGGACCGCCGGCGGCACCAGGTGAGAGATGTCTCCGCCCCAGTTCGCCACCTCCTTGACGAGCGAGGAGGACAGGAAGCTGTAGGTGGGGCTGGTCGGGATGAAGAGGGTCTCGACGCCGGAGAGGCCGTTGTTCATCTGGGCCATCTGGAGTTCGTAGTCGAAGTCGCTGACCGCGCGCAGGCCCTTGACGATGGCGGGAATGTCGCGCTGCTTGCAGAAGTCGACCAGCAGGCCGTGGTAGGCCTCGACCTGGACGTTGCCGTAGTCGGCGGTGACCTCACGGATCAGCTCGATCCGCTTTTCGACGCTGAACAGGCCCTTCTTCGCCTGATTGATCATCACGACGACGTGCACGACGTCGTAGAGCCTGGAGGCGCGGGCGATGATGTCGAGGTGTCCATTGGTGATGGGGTCGAATGACCCCGGACAGACGGCGCGGCGCAACAGTGGTCCCTCGCTCTCCGGTCCGGTCATCGTGCGTCTTCGCACGTAGAGGCGGCGCGACCGTACCAAAACGTGCCTTCGCCGTAACGACGGGCCCGGATCGCTTCGAAGCCGTCCGGCCAACCGAATTCGCCGCCTCTGGTGCTGCGCTCCACGGTGACGAGGGCTTCGGCCGCGAGCCAGCCCTCCGAGCGGAGTGTGAGCAGAATCTCGCGAAGATCGTCGTCCGTGACGGCATACGGGGGATCCAGGAAGACCAGGTCGTACGGTGACGCGGGCGACGCCGTGCGGATGATCTGTTCCGCTTTGCCCGACCTGACCTCGGCTCCGGGCAGGCCCAGCGACTTCACGTTCTCCCGGATGATCCGGGCGGCCCGCGCGTCGGCCTCGACGAGCAGGGTGTGTCCGGCGCCGCGGCTGAGCGCCTCCAGGCCGACGGCGCCCGAGCCCGCGTAGAGGTCGAGGACGCGCTCTCCGTCGAGGGGGCCGCCGAGCAGGGACTGCCAGGTGGAGAAGAGGCCCTCACGCGCGCGGTCGGAGGTGGGCCGGGTGCCGGTGCCCGGCGGGACGGCCAGTCGGCGTCCTCCGGCCCGGCCGGCGATCACGCGGGTCATGAGGGTCCTTTGCGGCGGGGATGTGTCGGGTCCAGTCTGTCAGCCCTTTTCCAGGTACTGCTCGCGCTCCTCGTCGAGCAGCGCGTCCAGGGCGGTGCGCAGGCCCGGCAGCTGCTCCAGGGCCGGGTCGGCGACGACGACCGCGGTGGCCTCCTCGCGGGCCTCGGCGATGATCTCCTCGTCGTCGATGACCGCGAGCATCCGCAGCGACGAGCGGACGCCGGACTGGGCCTGGCCGAGGACGTCGCCCTCGCGCCGCTGCTCCAGGTCGATGCGGGAGAGCTCGAAGCCGTCGAGGGTGGACGACACCGCGTTCAGCCGCTGGCGCGCCGGGCTGGCCTCCGGCATCTCGGTGACCAGCAGGCAGAGTCCGGCCGCCGAGCCGCGGCCGACGCGACCGCGCAGCTGGTGCAACTGGGACACGCCGAATCGGTCGGCGTCCATGATCACCATCGCGGTGGCGTTCGGTACGTTCACCCCGACCTCGATGACCGTCGTGGCGACGAGGACGTCCGTCTCGCCGGCGGCGAAGCGGCGCATCACGGCGTCCTTGTCGTCGGGCTGCATCCGCCCGTGCAGGATCTCCACCCTCAGTCCCCGCAGGGGGCCCTGGGCGAGGTGGTCGGCGATGTCGAGGACGGCGAGCGGCGGACGCTTCTCGGCCTCGTCCTCGGGGGACTTCTTCTTGGTCTTCTTCGCGTCGGCGTCGTCGGCGTCGTCGCCGATGCGGGGGCAGACGACGTACGCCTGGTGGCCGTTCTCCACTTCCTCGCGCACGCGCTCCCAGGCGCGCGCGAGGAAGTGCGGCTTGTCGGCGGCCGGGACGACATGGCTGGCGATCGGCGAGCGTCCGGCGGGGAGCTGGTCGAGGACGGAGGTCTCCAGGTCGCCGAAGACGGTCATCGCGACCGTCCGCGGGATCGGGGTGGCGGTCATCACCAGGAGGTGCGGGGGCTGCTTGCCCTTGCCGCGCAGAGCGTCGCGCTGCTCGACGCCGAAGCGGTGCTGCTCGTCCACCACGACCAGGCCCAGGTCGTGGAACTGCACCTTGTCCTCGATCAGCGCGTGCGTGCCGATGACGATGCCGGCCTCGCCGGTGACCAGGTCGAGCAGTGCCTGGCGGCGGGCCGCCGCGCCCATGGAGCCGGTGAGCAGCACGACCTTGGTGGAGTGCTCGGCCCCGCCGAGCATGCCGCCCTCGGCGAGCTCCCCCATCATCTCGGTGACGGACCGGTGGTGCTGCTGGGCGAGCACCTCGGTGGGCGCGAGCATGGCCGCCTGCCCCCCGGCGTCGACGACGGCGAGCATGGCGCGCAGGGCGACCATCGTCTTTCCCGATCCGACCTCTCCCTGGAGCAGCCGGTGCATGGGGTGTTCGGTGGCGAGGTCGTCGAAGATCTCCTTGGAGACCTTCTGCTGGCCCTCGGTGAGCGTGAAGGGCAGCTTGGCGTCGAAGGCGGTGAGCATGCCGTCCGCGCGGGCGACGCGGGCGACGGCCGGGAGCTGCGCGTCGGCGTGGCGGCGGCGGGCCAGGGCGACCTGGAGGACGAAGGCCTCGTCCCATTTGAGCCGGGCGCGGGCGTCGTGGATGTCCGCCTTGGTGTGCGGGCGGTGGATCTTGAGGAGGGCCTCGGGGAGGCTGACCAGCCCTCGGCCGTCGCGCAGGGAGTCCGGGAGGGGGTCGACCGCCTCCTGGGCGCTGGGCAGCACCGTCTGCACGGACTTGGCGATCTTCCAGGACTCCAGCTTGGCCGTGGCCGGATAGATCGGGATGAGGGCGCCGGCCCAGGAGTCGACGCTCTCGGCGGCCTCGTCGCCGTCGCCGCGCAGCAGCTCGTACGCCGGATGGGCCAGCTGGAGGCGGTGGTTGAAGACGGAGACCTTGCCGGAGAACATCGCACGCGTGCCCGGCAGGAGGTCCTTGTGGGGCTTGTGCACGCCGTTGCCGAAGAAGACCAGCTGGAGGCGGCCGCTGCCGTCCGTGATGGTGACTTCGAGACGCTGGCCCTTGCCGCGCGGCGCCCGGGACGACGCGAAGGTGTGCAGGCGCGCGTCGGCGACCTGGGCGACCACCGTCACATGCTCGTCCATGGGCAGGTCGGCGAGGTGGGTGAGCTGACCGCGCTCCTCGTACCTGCGGGGATAGTGGTGCAGGAGGTCGCCGACGGTGTGCAGGCCGAGGTGCTCGGCCATCACCTTCGCGGTGGCGGGACCGAGCGCCTTCTTCAGTGGTTCTTCGAGCACGGGCACGAGATCCATTGCACACCACCACACTGACAATGCCGTATACGTCCTGCAAATCCGCTGGTCAGGCGGGTCGTTCCGGGCCTAGGATGACGCGTTCCGGCCCTCTTCGCGGTCACCGTCCGCCGGGACCGCCCGACCCCGCGCCGTCGCCCGTCCCCCCACCCACCGGCGCAGCGACGATGGACTCCCAGACCTCACAGTCATCCCAGGCACCTCAGTCACCTCATACGTTCCAGGTCGACCTGCGCGGTCTGGTGGACCTGCTCTCCCATCACCTCTACTCCAGTCCCAAGGTCTATCTGCGCGAGCTGCTGCAGAACGCGGTGGACGCGATCACCGCGCGGCTGGCCGAGCAGCCGGACGCCCCGGCCACCGTGCGCCTGCATGCCGAGGGCGGCACGCTGCGGGTGGAGGACTCCGGTGTGGGGCTCACCGAGGCCGACGTGCACAGCCTCCTCGCGACCATCGGCCGCAGCTCCAAGCGGGACGACGGCCTGGAGTCGGCGCGCTCGGACTTCCTGGGCCAGTTCGGCATCGGCCTGCTCGCCTGTTTCGTGGTCGCCGAGCGCATCCGCGTCGTCAGCCGCAGCGCGCGCACGCCCGACGCGGCGCCCGTGGAGTGGACGGCTGCCGACGACGGTTCCTACACCGTGCGGACGCTGCCCGCCGAGGCACGCCCCGAACCCGGCACCACCGTGCACCTGGTGGCCCGCGCCGGGGCCGGCGAGTGGCTCACCGAGGAGCGGGTGCGGTCCCTGGCACGGGACTTCGGCTCGCTGTTGCCGTACGACCTGCGCGTGGGCGACGAGGCGGTCACCGACCTGCCGGCGCCGTGGGACCGCGCGTACCCGAGCCCCGCCACCCGTCGGGTGGCCCTCGCCCGGCACTGCCACGACCTGTTCGGGTTCACTCCGCTGGACGCGATCGACCTGAAGGTGCCGCTGGCCGGCATCCGCGGTGTCGCGTACGTCCTGCCGACCGCCGTCAGTCCCGCCCAGCGGGCGAGCCACCGGGTGCATCTCAAGGGCATGCTGCTCACCGAGCGGGCCGAGCAGCTGCTGCCCGACTGGGCGTTTTTCGTGCGGTGCGTGCTGGACACGGACAGTCTGCGGCCCACCGCCTCACGCGAGTCGCTGTACGAGGACGAGACACTCGCCGCCGTGCGCGAGGCGCTCGGTGAGCGCATCCGGTCCTGGCTGACCGGGCTGGCGGCCGGGGACCCGGAGCGGCTGTCGGCGTTCCTGTCGGTGCACCACCTGGGGGTGAAGTCCCTCGCACGGCACGACACGGACATGCTGCGCACGATGCTGCCGTGGCTGCCCTTCGAGACGACCGACGGCCGGCTGTCCCTGGAAGAGTTCGCGCAGCGGCACCCCGTCGTGCACTTCACGCGCACCGTCGAGGAGTACCGGCAGGTCGCACCGATCGCGTCCGCGCAGGGCGTCGGCGTCGTCAACGGCGGCTACACGTACGACAGCGAGCTGGTCGAGGCGCTGCCCTCGGTGCGCCCGGGCACGGTCGTCTCGGAGCTGGACGCCGACACGGTGACCGCGCATCTGGACGCGGTCGACCCGGGCGAGGAGCTGGCCCTGTCGGCCTTCCTGGCGGCGGCGCGGGCGAAGCTCGACCCGCTGGGCTGCGACGTCGTCCTGCGCGCCTTCCACCCGCTCTCGGTCCCGGCCCTGCACCTGGACGACCGGGCCGCCCGGCACGAGCAGGCCCGCGCGGAGGCCGAGGAGCAGGCCGACGACCTATGGGCCGGCATTCTCGGCTCGCTGCGCGGCAGCGCGCCCCGCGCGCGGCTGGTGCTCAACCACCTCAACCCGCTCGTCCGGCGGATCGGTTCCCTGGCCGACCCGGAGCTGATCGGCACCGCCACCGAGTCGCTGTACGGCCAGGCGCTGCTGAGAGCCCAGCGCCCGCTGCGGCCCGCGGACTCCGCGCTCCTGAACCGCTCGTTCATCGGCCTCCTCGAATGGGCCACCCACACCGACCCGGGGAGGGACGACCACGGATGAGCGGGGCCATGGACTTCGACACCCTGCGCCAGGAGATGGCGGACAACCACGAGCAGCCCGAGGGGCCCGCACGCAACGCGCGCGCGGAGCAACTGCTCGTCGAGGCCGAGAAGCTGAACATCCCGCTCGCGGTCGTCGAGGCGCTCGGACACCAGCTGAAGGTCTACAACTACAGCTCCGAGAAGGACAAGATGTTCGTCCCCTTCGCGCGCCTGCTGCGCATGTGGGACGAGCACCCGGAGGACTTCGACGAGTACGAGATCCACTCTCTGTACTGGGTGTTCAAGTGGATGTCGGCCGGAATGCTGGACCAGCCGCACATCCCGCTCGCCTCGATCGAGAAGTGGCTCGGCGAGATGGAGCGCCGCTACCGGCTGGCCGGCCACTCCGAACGGGCCGTGCGGGCCGCGGAGTTCAGCGTCGCCGCGCATCTCGGGGATCTGGAGCGTGCGGACCGGGCGTATGCCGCGTGGCTGGCCGCCGACCGGGACAGCATGGCGGACTGCCACGCATGCGAGCTGCACAGCCAGGGATGGTGGCGCGCGGAGCGGGACGCCGACGCGGAGGCGCTCGATCTGTGGGCTCCGGTCCTGGAGGGCGCGTACACGTGCGCCCACGAGCCGCACACCGTCCTCGCGTCGTCGCTGCTTCCCCTGCTGCGCCTGGGGCGCCTCCAGGAGGCCCGTGCCCATCACCTCCGGGGCTTCCGGCTGGTGCGCGCCATGGAGAGCATGCGCGGGGCGTACGCGGACCACGTGGAGTTCTGCGCGCTGTCGGGGAACGAGGCCCGCGCCCTGGAGCTCCTCGCCGAGCGGCCCGCGTACTTCACGGACTCCGGGGACCCGCGCAGCAAGCTGGACTTCATGGCGGTCGTGGCCCTCCTGATGGACCGCCTGACCTCCCTCGGCCTCGGCGGGCAGACGGTGCCCGGCCCCGCCGGACGCGCGTGGACCGCGGCGGAACTGGCCGTCCACGCGCGCGGGGAGACCCTCGCGCTGGCCGCGCGCTTCGACTCCCGCAACGGCACCTCCTACGTGAGCGAGCGGGCCCGGGCGCGCATGGACCAGGCGCCTCTGGTGGACCGGCTGCCGCTGGGCGTGCGCTCCGCCCGCCCCGCGGCAGCCGGTCACGCCGAGCCGGCGCCGGAGCACCGGCCGCGGGCGGCGGGTGCCGACGCCGCAGCGGACCTGCCCACGCTGCTCGCCGAGGCCCGACGGCTGTCCGGGCTGCGCAGCCCGGACGCGGTGGAGGCGTGGGCGGCTGTCTCACGCGCCGCCGAGGGTCACGAGCTGACGGTCCGCGACCGCGCGGAGATCGCCGACCACGAGGCGATGGGCCGCGGTCCCGAGGGCGCCGGCCTGTTCCGCCGCGCGGCGGAGCTGTACGAGGAGGCGGGCGACCCCGGTGAGGCGCTCGCGGCCCGCGCCCGCGCCGCCTTCGTCCACGCCCTGTCCGCCGGCACCGAAGAGGCGCTGGCTGAGACGGCGGAGCTGTACGAGGAGGTGCTCGCCCTCCACGCCCGGGGCGGGACTGGTGTGCCGCAGACGGCGTCCGTGCTGATCGGGCGGGCGCGGACGTGGATGCACCTGGTCGACGAACTGGAGAGCGCGGGCGAGTCCGCCGGCCCGGACGCCGCGGCTGCGACCCGGACGGCCGGGGCGGCCGCGCGGGAGTTGCTCGCGCTCGTCGGGCCCCACGTCGGCGAGGACGTGGCGCTCGCCTCGCGGGCCGCGGAGGCGAGGGCGATGCTCGGCGAACTCGCGGCGCGCGCCGACGACGCCGAGGCCGCCGTGGAACACCTCTCGGCCGCGGTGGACGGGTTCGTCGCCGCCGGGCTGCCGTGGTTCGCCGTGGAGTACGACTCCCGCCTCGCCGGCATCGCGATGCAGCTGGGCGACGCCGGCGCCGCGGAGCGGGCGGCCCGCGCGGCGCTGGAGCACGCAGGTCCGTACCTGGAGCCCGCGGGTCATGCCCAGCTGCACCTCCAGCTCGCCGAGATCCTGGGCGCCGACGGGCAGGTGGGTCCCGCCGCGGAACAGGCACTGGAAGCCGCGCACTGGGCTGACGAGGCGGGCGAGGCGGGCACGCTCGGCGCCTGGGCCCGGCACCAGCTCGGCGGGCTGCTGCTCCGCCAGGGGCGGTGGGCCGAGGCTGCCGAGGCACTGGAGTCGGCGCTGCCCGACCTGACCGCCGAGATGCACGGGGACGGCGCGATCGTCCAGACGCGGTGGTGGCTCGGCGACTGTCTCACCGAACTCGGCGAACACCGTGAGGCCGCCGGGCACTGGCTGCGGGCCGCCGACATCGCTCGGCACTGGCCCGAGCAGCACGACCACGCGATGCTGGCGCATCTGGCCGCCGAGGCCCTGGGGCACGCCGGTCTGACCGACCAGGCCGAGCAGGCGTACGCCCGTGCCGGCGACCTGTGGCGCGCGCTCGGCAACGTCCACGGGCTGGTCAGGTCGCTGCGGGCGCGCGCGTGGACCGCGACGCGCCTGGAGGCCGGGCTCGACGCCGCGCGGGAGCTGATGGAGACGGCCGTGCGCGCGTGCGAGTCGGCTCTCCGGGCGGAGCCCGCCTCACCGTCCGGCTCCGCATCCGGGGCTCCGGAGGACGAGGACGCGCGGCAGCGTCTGGTCGCCGAACTCGGCCACACCCACCGTCAGTTCGGTGACCTCGTGGCCCGTTCCGTGTCCGGGGGCGGGGAAGAGGCCTCCACCAGGGCGGCGTTGGAGGAGGCCCTCGCCCATGTCACGCGGGCGATCGCCGTGTTCACCTCGCTCGGCGACGACGGCGTCGGCGCCCGGACCGGGGCCGAACTCGCCGCCGGCCGGCTGGAGGCCGACCTCGGCCGCCCCTCCGCGGCTGCCGCACGCGCGCGTGCGGTGCTCTCCGCCTGCGCGGGGCTGGACGGGGAGACGGCGCAGGCCCGGCGGACCGAGGCTGAGCGAATGCTGGGGCTGGTCGAGGGGCTCCCGGGGGAGTGAGTCGGTGCGGCCGGGAAACCCTGGGTTCGTCCCCTCCGCGGATCGGGGTTGCCCCTCCGCGGACCGGAGCGTTCGCCACCCTCCGCGAACCGGGGGATTCGCAGCTCCCGCGGCCGGCGGTTCACCCCCCCCTCCGCCCCTGCCCTTCCCTTGTTCCTGGGGGCTGCGCCTGTTCCTGGGGGCTGCGCCCCCAAACCCCCGCTTCGGCCGGGACGGCGTCGTCCTCAAGCGCCGGACGGGCTGAAGTCGGGCGCTTGATGGGCGGGGACGCCGCTACTCCACCCCGATCAGCAGCAACGCGCCCTGCCGTCCGCCCCGGTACACGACCGTGTCGACCGCCAGGTACGACTCCCTGACCCGGGCCTCCAGATGCGGCACCACGGACTCGGGGGCCTCGTCGCCGAGGACGAGCGTGACCATCTCGCCGCCGGCGGCGAGCATGCGGTCGAGGACCGACTCGGCGGTGGCCGTGACGTCGGAGCCGATCACGGCGACGTCGCCGTCGATGAGGCCGAGGACGTCCCCGGCCTGGCAGATGCCGGCCATGGTCCAGGACTGCCGTTCGGCGACGACGACTTCGGCATGGCGCGTGGCACCGGCCGCCGAGGTCATGGCGACGACGTCCTCGTCGAACCGGCGGTCCGGCTCGTGCACGGCGAGCGCGGCGATGCCCTGCACCGCGGACCGCGTCGGGATGAGCGCGACCCGGACACCCTCCGTGCGGGCCTGCTCCGCGGCGGCCGCCGCGGTGTGCCGCAGCTCGGCGTCGTTCGGCAGCAGCACCACCTCACGCGCGTGGGCCCGCCGTACGGCCTCGACGAGTTCCCCGCTGGCGGGCGGCTCCCCGGGCCGGGCGAGCACGGCGGTCGCCCCGGCCTCCGTATACAGCCCGGCCAGTCCTTCGCCGGGCACGACGGCCACCACCGCGCGCTGGGCCCGCTCCCGCGGCGGACGGCCGGTCGCGCCCGCGGTGTGGACGTCGCCGAGGCCGAAGTGCGTGATCCGGATCCGGTACGGGCGTCCGGCCTCGACGCCCGCCTCCACGGCGGCGCCCGCGTCGTCGACGTGCACATGGACGTTCCACAGCCCGTCCCCGCCGACCACGACGAGGGAGTCCCCGAGACCGTCGAGGCGCTGCCGGAGCCGCTCGACGGCCGCGTCCTCCGCCTCAAGGAGGTAGATCACCTCGAAGGCGGGCCCGCCGTCCTCCGGTCCGTCGTCGGTGCACACGTCGGCGGCCGGGGAAGCCTGGGCCGTGGTCGTCCCCTCAGGCGCGCGGGCGGGCGCGGGCACCGCGAGCAGGCCGGGCGACTCCCCCGTGAACGTCTCCACGAGGGCCGCGAGAACGGCCACCAGCCCGCGCCCGCCCGCGTCGACGACTCCGGCGCGCCGCAGGACGGCCAGCTGCCCCGGGGTCGCGGCGAGTGCGGCGCGTGCCCCTTCGTGGGCCGCGCGCACGACCGCCACGCAGTCGCCCTCGGTTCCGTCCGCCGCGTCGGCCGCGGCGGCGGCGACCGTGAGGACGGTGCCCTCGACGGGATGGGCGACGGCCAGGCGGGCGGAGTCCGCGGCGTGCCGCAGAGCGAGCCGCAGCCCCCGCCCGTCGGTGTGGGCGGTGTCACCGTCGGCCGCGAGGACCTGTGCCATACCCCTCAGCAGCTGCGCGAGGATCGTCCCGGAGTTGCCGCGTGCCCCGATGAGCGCTCCGTGGGCCATCGCCCGCACGGCGTCGGCGAGGCTGGGGCCACCGGCCGCCCGCACCGCCCCCGGACCTCCGCGCGCGTCGGCATCGGTGCCGGTGCCGGCAGGGGCACCGGTGCCGTGGGGGTCGCGAGCGTCCGCGACCGCCATCGTCTCGTGGCCCGCGAACACCGCCTCGACGGCCGCCGCCGCCGACTCCACGGTCAGATACAGGTTGGTCCCCGTGTCCCCGTCGGCCACCGGGTAGACGTTGATCGCGTCGATCTCCTCGCGGGCCCGTCCCAGCGCTTCGAGCGCGAGCCCGCACCAGGTGCGCACCGCGAGAGCATCGAGTGTCTGCGGCACCTGCGGCACCTGCGCCTCCTTGAGCTGCTGAACGTGGGACGCAGCGTAGACCCAGAACGGGTTACTGTCGGTAGGGGACCCTGATGAGGGCGCGGACCAGGTGTAGGCGCCGGTCATGGTAGTTTCGTTCTCCGGACGCAGTCGTTGTATGCTGCTCCAGTTGCCCGATCTGATCGGGTCTTCCCCCTGGCACCGCCACTCAGATCCTAGATCCTGATTCCGGCATGCCGGGATCAACCGTAAGTGCATCTGAAGTCTTTGGAGTGACCCGTGGCTGCCAACTGCGACGTCTGCGGCAAGGGGCCGGGCTTCGGCAACAACATCTCGCACTCGCACCGCCGTACGCCCCGTCGCTGGAACCCCAACATCCAGCGCGTCCGTACCGTGGTCGGCGGGACGCCGAAGCGCGTGAACGCTTGCACCTCGTGCATCAAGGCCGGCAAGGTCTCGCGCTGACAACCGCTAGCGCGCGGCCACTGCTGGTTCGCTTGCACTGAACCGGTCCACCTCTCCGGGTGGGCCGGTTTTTTGCTGCGCCCGCACCGCCGCGGAGACGTCACCGCGCACGCTTCCGCGGCACCGGGCACGCTCCCCCCGGCGGACACGGGCCGGCACAGTGACACAGGTGACATGGCGAACACCCCGGCACCACCGACACGTACGGGGCCGCCCGTGGGCCCGGCACCGACTGTGCCGGGCCCACGGGCGGCCCCGTACGTGATCCGGGCGGCCCCGGGGCCGCCCGGATCACGCCTCCATGTCGCCGAAGTGGTCCCAGCCGCCCTTGCTCGTCCAGGGCGCCCCGTCCACGGTGACCTGAGGGAGTGCCGACGGGTTGAGGACCTCGCCGATCACCTTCCAGCGGGCGGGCAGCTTCACGTCCGGCGGGAACGTCGCCACTATCGCGTGGTCCTCTCCGCCGCTGAGCACCCACTGGAGGGGGTCGACGCCGACTGCCTGCCCGATGTCGTTCATCTGGGAGGGGATGTCGATGTCGCCGGAACGGATGTCGATGCGCACCTTGCTGGCCTCGGCGATGTGCCCGAGGTCGGCGATCAGGCCGTCGCTGACGTCGCACATCGAGGTGGCGCCGAGTCCGGCCGCCGCGGGACCCGCGTGGTACGGCGGTTCGGGGCGCCGGTGGGCTTCCACGAAGGCACGCGGCGAGCGGAAGCCCCGCGAGAGCACCGCGTACCCGGCCGCCGACCAGCCCAGCCAGCCCGTCACCGCGACGACGTCGCCGGGCTGGGCGCCGGCCCGGGTGACCGGCTCGTGGTTGCGCAGATCGCCGAGCGCGGTGATCGCGACGGTGATGGTGTCACCGCGTACGACGTCGCCGCCGACCACGGCCGCGCCCGCCACCTGGCACTCGTCGCGCAGTCCGTCCATCAGCTCGGACGGCCAGGTCGCCGGAAGTTCCGCCGGCACGACCAGGCCGAGGAGCAGCGCGGTCGGTACGGCGCCCATCGCCGCGATGTCCGCGAGGTTCTGCGCGGCCGCCTTGCGTCCCACGTCGTACGCCGTGGACCAGTCACGGCGGAAGTGCCGTCCCTCCAGCAGGATGTCGGTGCTCGCCACGACCCTGCGGTCCGGCGCGGCCACCACCGCGGCGTCGTCGCCGGGACCGACCCGGACGGCCGGGGTGGTGGTGAGACGCGAGGTGAGCTCTCGAATGAGCCCGAACTCCCCCAACTCGCCCACGGTGCCCTTCATGATCGCACTGCTCCCTCTCTCGCTGCCCGTGCCCGGTCGCGAGCCGTCTCCGTACTCGGTACGGTCGAGTTGACCGTCAACTTGTGCAGTCCGCCCACCCCGGCGCGCAAGCCCCAGTCACCGTGGGTCTCCCCGCGGCGAGCGGCGACGCGATACCGTGGCGTTCCTTTTCCCCACATGATCCTCGTGGCCGCCCTGGAGGTTCCGTGGTACAGGCGTACATCCTGATCCAGACGGAGGTCGGCAAAGCGTCGACCGTCGCCGAGACGATCAGCAAGATCCCGGGGGTGATCCAGGCAGAGGACGTGACAGGACCGTACGACGTCATCGTGCGCGCCCAAGCCGACACCGTCGACGAACTCGGCCGCATGGTGGTCGCGAAGGTCCAGCAAGTGGACGGCATCACCCGTACCTTGACCTGCCCGGTCGTGCACCTGTAGCCCCCGTCTACCCTTGGCCGGTGAACTTCTTCCGTCACCGGCGCTCCGCTTTCCTCGGACTGCCCGCCCTGGCCCTGCTGATCACGATCGCGGGCTGCTCCTCAGCAGACGACGGTGACTCCGTCGCGGTTCCGAGTCCGGACACGAAGGTCACCGAGCTGTGTCAGAACCTGGACAAGGCGCTGCCGCGGAAGGTGGACGGCCTCGGCCGCCATGACCCCGAGCCCCGGTCCGCGCTGACCGCGGGCTGGGGAAGCCCGGCGATCATACTGCGCTGCGGTGTGGAGCGGCCCGCGAAGATGACCGACCCCAAGGTGGCGCTCGGCGACGACCCGAAGGCCGTCGGCGGCGGAGTGAACGGCGTCGACTGGCTGATGGAGAAGCGGGACGACGGATCGACCCGCTTCACCACCGCACAACGCCGTGCCTACGTCGAGGTGACCGTGCCGGAGGGACGGGACACCTCGGGGATGCTCGTCGACCTCGCCGCCTCCATCAAGAAGGCGATCCCCAAGGGGATCGCCGACTGACCCGGACCTCGTCCGGAACGCGTGCTCAGCGCAGGCCGGTGGACCTGCGCAGCGCCGCCTGCACCAGGCGGTCGACCAGCTCCGGGTAGCTGACCCCGGTCTCCTGCCACATGCGCGGATACATGGAGATGGGCGTGAACCCGGGCATCGTGTTGATCTCGTTGATCACGAACTCGCCGTCCTCGGTGAGGAAGAAGTCCGCGCGGACCAGGCCCTCGCAGGAAGCCGCCTCGAAGGCCTCGACGGCCAGCCGCCGCACCTCGGCCCTCTGCTCCTCGGTGAGCGGCGCCGGGACGATGCCGTCGGCCGAGTCGATGTACTTGGCCTCGAAGTCGTAGAAGGCGTGGGACTGTACGGGCGGGATCTCCGCCGGGACCGAGGCGCGCGGGCCGTCCTCGAACTCCAGGACGCCGCACTCGATCTCGCGACCGCGCAGCAGCGCCTCCACGATGATCTTCGGGTCGTGGCGCTGGGCCTCTGCGATCGCCTCGTCGAGGCCTGAGAGGTCGTCCACCTTCGTGATCCCGAACGAGGAGCCCGCGCGCGCGGGCTTCACGAACAGCGGCCAGCCGTGCTCACCCGCGAAGTCGATGATCTTCTTGCGGGCGGCCGACTCGTCGCGCTCCCACTCGCGGGGTCGGATCACCACGTACGGGCCCACCTTCAGGCCGAACGAGGTGAACACCCGCTTCATGTAGTCCTTGTCCTGGCCGACGGCGGACGCGAGCACGCCCGAACCGACGTAGGGCACCCCGGAGAGCTCCAGGAGGCCCTGGAGGGTGCCGTCCTCGCCGTACGGGCCGTGCAGCATGGGGAAGACGACGTCGACCTCGCCGAGGGCCTTGGGGACCGAACCCGGCTCGCTGTAGACCACTTCGCGGTCGGCGGGGTCGACGGGGAGCACCACGCCGCCCTCGCTCGACTCGGCGAGCTGCTCGACGCTGGGCTGCTTGCGGTCGACGATCGCCATGCGTTCGGGCTCGTCCGCGGTGAGCGCCCAACGGCCGTCCTGGGTGATGCCGATCGGCAGTACGTCGTACTTCGTCCTGTCGATGGCGCTCAGGACGGCGCCGGCGGTCACCACGGAGATCCCGTGTTCGGAGCTGCGGCCGCCGAAGACGACGGCCACGCGCGGCTTGCGAGGCGGCTGCTCAGGGCTCTGGGGGAGGTTCTCGGTGCTCATATCGCGTTGAGAGTACCCGTTGGTAGTGCGGTGAGTCAGCGCCCCACGACGGCGGTTGCTCAGCGTCGTGCGGACCGTCGCTCAGCGTCGCGCGAACGGCCGCGGCGACCGCCTGCCGGGCCGTTCCCGGCATCGCCGGCCAGGCCGTTCAGCGACGTTCGGGCTTCGCGCTGCGCGACATCAGCTCCTTGAGCGCGACCACCGGTGGCTTGCCCTCGTGGACGATGCTGACGACCGTCTCCGTGATGGGCATGTCGACGCCGTGCCTGCGGGCCAGATCCAGCACGGACTCGCAGGACTTGACGCCCTCGGCGGTCTGCCTGGTGACCGCGACGGTCTCCTGGAGCGTCATGCCTCTGCCCAGGTTGATGCCGAAGGTGTGGTTGCGCGACAGCGGCGAGGAGCAGGTGGCGGCGAGGTCGCCGAGGCCCGCGAGGCCGGAGAACGTCATGGGGTCGGCGCCCATGACGAGCCCGAGGCGGGTGGTCTCGGCGAGGCCGCGGGTGATCAGTGAGCCCTTGGCGTTGTCCCCGAGGCCCATGCCGTCGGCGATGCCCACGGCGAGACCGATCACGTTCTTGACCGCGCCGCCGAGTTCGCAGCCCACCACGTCCGTGTTGGTGTAGGGGCGGAAGTACGGGGTGTGGCACGCGGCCTGGAGTCGCGTGGCAACCGACTCGTCACGGCAGGCGACCACGGCGGCGGCCGGCATCCGCTGGGCGATCTCCTTGGCGAGGTTGGGCCCGGTGACCACGGCGACGCGGTCGGACGAGACCTTGGCGACCTCCTCGATGACCTCGCTCATCCGCTTCACCGTGCCGAGTTCGACGCCCTTCATGAGCGAGACGAGCACGGTGTCCGGGGCGAGCAGCGGAACCCACTCGGCCAGGTTGCCGCGCAGCGTCTGCGAGGGCACGGCGAGCACGGTGAAGTCCGCGCCGCGCGCCGCCTCGGCCGGGTCCGTGGTGGCCCGCAGATTCTCCGGGAGTTCGATGCCCGGCAGGTAGTCCGGGTTCATGCGCGTGGAGTTGACCGCGTCGGCGAGATCGGCACGGCGCGCCCACAGGGTGACGTCGCACCCGGCGTCGGCGAGCACCATGCCGAAGGCCGTCCCCCACGATCCGGTCCCGAAGACGGCCGCCTTGACCGGACTGCTCACGTGCCCTGCCCCTTTTCCTGCCGTACCTTCGCCCGCTCCGCCTCCGCGGCCCTGCGGCGCTGCGCGATACGCACCTCGCGCGGGTCGTAGGGCTTCTTGGGGGCCTTCGCGCCGCGGATCTCCTCCAGCAGCGCGGTGATGGCGGCCATGATGACCTCGGTGGCCTCCTTGAGGAGTTCCGGGCTCATCTCCCTGTCGTAGAAGCGCGAGAGGTCCACGGGCGGGCCCGCGAGCACGCGGTGGGTCTTGCGCGGAAGGAGGTTGGGCTTCTTGGCGTACGGCGGCAGCAGTTCGTTGGCGCCCCACTGGGCGACCGGGATCACCGGGCACTTGGTCTGCAGGGCGACCCGGGCGGCGCCGGTCTTGCCGGTCATCGGCCAGCCGTCGGGGTCACGGGTGAGGGTGCCCTCGGGGTAGAAGGCCACGCACTCACCGCGCTCCACGGCGTCGATCGCGGCCCGGAAGGCGCTCAGGGCGTCCGTGCTCTCGCGGTAGACGGGGATCTGTCCGGTGCCGCGCATGGCGGCCCCCACGAATCCCTTCTTGAAAAGGCCGGCCTTCGCGAGGAAACGAGGAACGCGCCCGGTGTTGTACTGATAGTGCGCATACGCGAACGGGTCGACGTGCGAATTGTGGTTCACCGCAGTGATAAATCCGCCCTCGGCCGGAATGTTCTCCATTCCACGCCAGTCCCGCTTGATCAGAACCACCAGCGGTGGTTTGCAGAGGACCGCTGCGAAGCGGTACCAGAAGCCGATTCTGCGGCGGGGCACGCGGACACCTTCCTCCAGGGCCTGGGGGGCCGCACAAGTGTCGCCCCAGGCCGCCTGTCTGTCGAGAACACCGTACGCCCCGACATCCGTACCGCCAGGGCCGCCGGGTCACAATGGGGACGCGACTAGGGAGGGTGGAGCGTTCGTGCGGTGGACTGTGGTCGTACCCCTCAAACCCCTGGCGCGGGCCAAGAGCAGGCTGGCGGACACCGCCTCGGACGGGTTGCGCCCCGGCCTCGCGCTCGCCTTCGCACAGGACACCGTGGCAGCCGTGCTGGCCTGCGCGGCCGTGCTGGATGTGGCGGTCGTCACGGACGACGTGCTGGCCGGACGGGAGCTGGCAGCCCTCGGCGCCCGTGTCGTCCCGGAAGAGCCTGGCGGCGGACTGAACGCCGCCCTGGCCCACGCGGCGGCCGTCGTCCGCTCCCGGAGTCCCGAAAGCGCGGTCGCCGCTCTGAACGCCGATCTGCCCGCGCTGCGCCCCACGGAATTGGCCCGGGTGCTCGACGCCGCGACCGAATTCCCCCGCTCATTTCTCCCCGATGCGGCCGCTATCGGTACGACTCTGCTGGCCGCCTCTCCGGGCCGGGAATTGCTTCCCGCATTCGGCACCGAATCCCGCGCCCGCCATCGCGCCTCGGGCGCCGTGGAAATCGGCCTCGACGCGGTGGATTCCGTACGCCAGGACGTGGACACCGGCGACGATCTGCGGGCCGCGCTGGCCCTCGGCGTGGGCCCGCGCACCGCGGCGGTGGCGGCGCACCTGCTGCTTCCCGGACCACCGGGCCGCTGAGGCCGGGCGGCGCCGGTTCCGCTCCCCGCGGCGCTCCGCGGGACCGCACCCGCTCGCCCTGCGGCCGGTGCCGGTCCCGGTGTCGTGGCCCGGTGGATAGGCTTCCCCCATGCAGGCGACCGCGTACACGTACGACCCCGAGACCCACAGCGGCCAGGTGCTGCTCGACGACGGTACGCCGGTGCCCTTCGACGGGCCGGCGTTCGAGGCGGGCGGGCTCAGGCTGCTGCGCCCCGGGCAGCGCGTGCGCATCGAGACCGAGGGCGAGGGCGAGGCCCGCCGGATCACCCTGATCACCCTGCAGACGTTCTGAGCAGGACGCGGACATGCCGCGGGCCGGGCTCCCCAGGGGAGCCCGGCCCGGCGCGTGAGGTGCCCTGCGCCGCTGCTACTTGCGGGCGGTGGCCTTCTTGGCGGTGGTCTTGCGGGCCGTCGACTTCTTGGCCGGGGCCTTCTTGGCCGTCGCCTTCTTCGCCGGGGCCTTCTTCGCCGTCGCCGTCTTGGCGGTGGTCTTCTTCGCCGCGGTCTTCTTCGCGGCCGCCGTGGTCTTCTTGGCGGTGGTCTTCTTCGCCGTGGTCTTCTTCGCGGCGGCGGTGGTCTTCTTCGCCGTGGTCTTCTTCGCGGCGGCCGTGGTCTTCTTCGCCGCCGCCTTCTTGGCGGTGGCCTTCTTGGCCGCGGCCTTCTTGACCGTCGCCGTGGCCCCACCGGTCAGGCTGCCCTTGGGCGCCTTCTTGACGGCCACCTCGCCGCCGCGCGGGAGCTTCTTCGAGCCGCTGACCAGGTCCTTGAAGCCCTGGCCGGCGCGGAAACGCGGTACGGAGGTCTTCTTGACCCGGACGCGCTCACCCGTCTGCGGGTTGCGGGCGTAACGGGCCGGGCGGTCGACCTTCTCGAAGGAACCGAAGCCGGTGACCGAGACCCGGTCCCCGCCGACAACTGCACGGACGATCGCGTCCAGTACGGCGTCGACCGCGTCGGCGGCCTGCTGACGCCCGCCGACCTTGTCGGCAATCGCTTCTACGAGCTGCGCCTTGTTCACGTCTTCCCCTTCGGAGACATTGCCCGAACGAATGCGTTCAAGCTTTTTCGCACGTTAGGCAGATATATACCGCAAATCAAACACGAAACGGGCTAATCACCCTTGTGCCGCAACGAACTCGGCCCGGCTCGGAGTTCCTCAGCGTTCCTCTTCGAGGAATCGACCCTCGTCGAGGTCGTCGGTGAACCGCTCCAGCCGCCTTGTCGCGTCGGCGAGATCGTGCTTGGCCACGGCCGTAATGACCAGCAGCTTCCGGGTCAGCGCCATCCGTACGCCCTCCGGGACTTGCAGTGCGCGCACTCTTGTGTGCGCTTCCTTGAGTTGGGCCGCGACTGCCACGTAGAGCTCGAGTTGGCCGTCGTGTTCCATGCACAGATTGTGCCATCTGGGGCGAGTTGTCGCCTGCCCAGGGGCAACTGCCGCCCCTCGACGGGGTCCTGGGCAGCTCGCCGCGGCGCGGCAGCGGAATGCGGGTACCCAGGCAATCTCCCCTGTAACCAGGGGAGTTGAGCCCCCTTCCCGGGCCCTTCGGGGGCCCTTCGGGGGCAGACGCAGCTGTACCCCCAACCGTCCACGATTGGGGGTACAGAGGGGTGTTGCGGTGGCCGAAATCAGCCGCGGGCCGGGCCCGCGGGCCCGGGCCTCAGATGTGCAGCGTCTTCGGCTTGTACGACGGCCGCTTGGCCTCGTACGCGGCGATGTCGCTCTCGTTCTGGAGGGTGATGGAGATGTCGTCCAGGCCGTTCAGCAGGCGCCAGCGGGCGTTCTCGTCGAGCTCGAAGGCGGCGGTGATGCCCTCGGCGCGCACCTCGCGGGCCTCCAGGTCGACCGTGACCTCGGCCTCGGGGTCCTGCTCGGTCAGCTCCCACAGCGCGTCCACGATCTTCTGCTCCAGAACCACCGTGAGCAGGCCGTTCTTGAGCGAGTTGCCGCGGAAGATGTCCGCGAACCGCGAGGAGATGACGGCCTTGAAGCCGTAGTTCTGCAGGGCCCAGACGGCGTGCTCGCGCGACGAGCCGGTGCCGAAGTCGGGGCCGGCGACCAGGACCGTGGCGCCCTGGCGCTCGGGCCGGTTGAGGACGAAGGACGGGTCCTTGCGCCAGGCCTCGAACAGCCCGTCCTCGAAGCCGTCCCTGGTCACCTTCTTGAGCCAGTGGGCCGGGATGATCTGGTCGGTGTCGACATTGCTGCGGCGCAGCGGCACGGCCCGGCCGGTGTGCGTGGTGAATGCTTCCATGGCTTCTCAGACTCCAGCGGGCGTACGGGCGGCGGACGCGTCGGACAGGTCGGCCGGGGAGGCCAGGTGGCCCAGCACGGCGGTGGCGGCGGCGACCTGCGGCGAGACCAGGTGCGTACGGCCGCCCTTGCCCTGCCTGCCCTCGAAGTTGCGGTTGGAGGTGGACGCGGAGCGCTCACCGGGGGCCAGCTGGTCGGGGTTCATGCCCAGGCACATCGAGCAGCCCGCGTGCCGCCATTCGGCCCCGGCCTCCTTGAAGACCACGTCCAGGCCCTCGGAGACGGCCTGCAGACCGACCCGTGCGGAGCCCGGGACCACCAGCATCCGTACGCCGTCGGCGACTTTGCGGCCCTCGACGATCTCGGCGGCGGCGCGCAGGTCCTCGATGCGGCCGTTGGTGCAGGAACCTACGAAGACGGTGTCGACCTTGATGTCGCGCAGCGGCTGTCCGGCGGCCAACCCCATGTACTCCAGGGCCTTTTCGGCGGCCAGGCGCTCCGAAGCGTCCTCGTACGAAGCAGGGTCGGGGACGGACGCCGAAAGCGGCGCGCCCTGGCCGGGGTTGGTGCCCCAGGTGACGAACGGCGACAGGGAGGCGGCGTCGATGACGACCTCCTCGTCGAATTCCGCGTCGTCGTCCGACTTCAGGGTCTTCCAGTAGTCGACCGCGGCGTCCCAGTCCTCGCCCTCGGGCGCGTGGGCGCGGCCCTTGAGGTAGGCGAAGGTGGTCTCGTCGGGGGCGATCATGCCCGCGCGGGCACCAGCCTCGATCGACATGTTGCAGATGGTCATCCGGGCTTCCATCGACAGCTTCTCGATGGCGGAGCCGCGGTACTCCAGGATGTAGCCCTGGCCGCCGCCCGTACCGATCTTGGCGATGATCGCCAGGATCAGGTCCTTGGCGGTGACGCCCTCGGGCAGCTCGCCGTCGACGGTGATGGCCATCGTCTTCGGGCGGGCCAGCGGCAGCGTCTGCGTGGCCAGCACGTGCTCGACCTGCGAGGTGCCGATGCCGAACGCCAGCGCGCCGAAGGCACCGTGCGTGGAGGTGTGGGAGTCACCGCAGACAACGGTGGTGCCCGGCTGGGTCAGGCCCAGCTGCGGCCCCACCACGTGGACGACGCCCTGCTCGACGTCGCCCAGCGAGTGCAGTCGCACGCCGAACTCGGCGCAGTTCTTGCGCAGCGTCTCCAGCTGGGCCCGGGAGACCGGGTCCGCGATGGGCTTGTCGATATCGAGGGTCGGGGTGTTGTGATCCTCGGTGGCGATGGTGAGGTCGAGGCGGCGCACGGGACGCCCGGCCTGGCGGAGGCCGTCGAAGGCCTGCGGGCTGGTCACCTCGTGCAGCAGGTGCAGATCGATGAAGAGGAGGTCGGGCTCGCCCTCGGCGCGCCGGACGACGTGGTCGTCCCAGACCTTCTCCGCGAGTGTCCTACCCATCGCTTTCCCTCCGGCCGGCCTGTGTGGCGCCGGCCCAACTAGAGATTTCCGGGGCGGCAACGTCCGTACCCCTCGTACCGGACGTCGTCCGCCGGGCCCGTTGGTCCGCGGGCCGCTGTGTCTACAAGGGTGGCGCGTTCCACGGAAAATTGAACTTGCGTTTCACAGAGTGAGACGCGAGTATCGTTGCATGGACAACAGTAGCGGCGTCGGCGTTCTGGACAAGGCAGCCCTTGTCCTGAGCGCTCTGGAGTCCGGCCCGGCCACCCTCGCGGGCCTGGTCGCGGCGACCGGACTGGCACGACCCACGGCACATCGCCTCGCCGTGGCACTTGAGCACCACCGCATGGTGGCGCGTGACATGCAGGGCCGTTTCATTCTCGGCCCCCGCCTCGCCGAGCTGGCCGCGGCCGCCGGCGAGGACCGGCTCCTCGCGACGGCGGGCCCGGTGCTCACGCATCTGCGGGACATCACGGGCGAGAGCGCGCAGCTCTACCGGCGCCAGGGCGACATGCGCATCTGCGTCGCCGCGGCCGAGCGGCTGTCCGGCCTGCGGGACACGGTCCCGGTCGGCTCCACGCTCACGATGAAGGCCGGCTCCTCGGCCCAGATCCTGATGGCCTGGGAGGAGCCGGAGCGGCTGCACCGCGGCCTCCAGGGGGCCCGCTTCACGGCGACGGCACTCTCGGGCGTGCGGCGCCGCGGCTGGGCCCAGTCGATCGGCGAGCGCGAGCCGGGCGTCGCGTCCGTCTCCGCGCCGGTGCGCGGCCCCTCGAACCGGGTCGTGGCCGCCGTCTCGGTCTCCGGACCGATCGAGCGCCTCACGCGCCATCCGGGCCGTATGCACGCCCAGGCGGTCATCGACGCCGCCGCCCGCCTCTCCGAGGCCCTGCGCCGCACGGGCTGACCTTCCGGGAACGACAACCGGGGAGGGCCTGCCTCAACGCCGCGGCAGACCCTCCCCGATTCCCCCGTCCCCCCTGGTCCGTGCCCGGGTCACCCGGCGTTATCGGCCGGCTCGGCCTCTTCGGGCGCCCCGGACGAGCGGTACGCGTACCGGTCCGCGGCCCGCCGCCCCCGCTTCTCGACCGGCAGCACCCCGTGCGCGGCCGCCAGCCCGAAGGCCGGCATGTCCGCGTAGATGGACTCGTACGAACCCTCGGGCACGACGTACGCCTCGTGCCAGCGTCCCACGTGCTGGCGCAGCTTCCCGGCGCGGTCCATGCGGTTGATGGTCGCCCACGCCTTGTGGTGCAACATGTCGGGCGAGGTCGCGTAGGCGTAGAGCTTCTCCTTCGACTCCCAGTACTGGACCACGTAGTACGTCCGCGGCGAGGCGGTCAGCAGGACGTGGCCCAGCAGCCCCCGGCCGCTGTCGCGAGCAAGCTCCCCCAGCATGCGTTTCATCGACAGCATGACCGGCAGCCACTGGTGCACCGCCCAGAAGTGGTTGATGCGCATGCCGATCAGCAGGACCACCGCATCACCCTCGACGGCCGCAGTACTGAGGCCCGGAAACGGCTTTGCGAACATGACGTCCCCCTGATTCCAGAATTGGATACCGGCACTATCCTTCTGTGCAGTGATTGGATAGTGACACTTCCCTAGGAGAGGCGCAAGAGGATGCGGCTGGCCGAGTTGAGCGAGCGCAGCGGTGTGCCCATCGCGACGATCAAGTACTACCTGCGCGAGGGACTGTTGGCGCCGGGCCGCCAGATCAACGCGAGGACCGCCGAGTACGACGAGGAGCATCTGCGCCGGCTGCGGCTGGTGCGGGCGATGATCCAGGTCGGCCGGATCCCCGTGGCGACCGTCCGGGAGGTGCTCGGGCACGTGGACGACGACTCCATGGGCCGCGCGCTCCGCCTGGGCGCGGCGATGTGGGCGCTGCCGCAGGTGCCGGAGCCGGACGAGGACGACGAGTACGTCCGGGCCGCGCACCAGGAGGCCTCCGCGCTCCTCGACCGGCTCGGCTGGGAGAACGCCAAGCGGCTCTCGACCATCTCCCCGGCGTACCGCTCGCTGGTGGTGGCGGTGGCCGCGTTCCGCCGGCTCGGCTACGGTTTCGGGGCCGAACTGCTCGTGCCGTACGCCGAGTTGATGCACCGGACAGCCGTGCTCGACCTGGACAACATGGAGACGCAGCCCTCGGAGGAGGAGCGGATCGAGTGGGCGATCCTGGGGGCGATCATCAACGAGCCGATCCTGCAGGCGCTGCACCGGCTGGCCCAGGAGGAGGAGACCACAAGGCGGTACGGCTTCGAGTAGCCGGCGCCGGGCACGACAAAGGCCCTCCGCCGAAGCGAAGGGCCTTGCTGTGTACCCCCGACCGGATTCGAACCGGCGCTACCGCCTTGAGAGGGCGGCGTGCTAGGCCGCTACACAACGGGGGCCAGGATCTTGCGTTTCCGCAGATCCGAGCTGGTCTACCAGGACTCGAACCTAGACTAACTGAACCAGAATCAGTCGTGCTGCCAATTACACCATAGACCAATATGGTTTAGACCAACTGCGTACCCCCGACCGGATTCGAACCGGCGCTACCGCCTTGAGAGGGCGGCGTGCTAGGCCGCTACACAACGGGGGCCCTAGCGATCCTGCATGAGAGTCAGCGGGTGCGACCCGGACTGTCTCCCTTGGGAAGGATCTGTACCCCCGACCGGATTCGAACCGGCGCTACTGCCTTGAGAGGGCAGCGTGCTAGGCCGCTACACAACGGGGGCTTTGCGGAGTCGATCTCCGCGGTTGCAGATGAGCTCTGCGAGCTGGCCTACCTGGACTCGAACCAAGACTAACTGAACCAGAATCAGTCGTGCTGCCAATTACACCATAGGCCACTGGAACGCAAGCCCCGGAGGGGTTCTTGTTCTAGTTCGCTCCTCCGGTTCCCGGCCTTTCGGCCCGCTCCCCGGCGGCGCAGGAAGAACATTACCTGAAGGTGGACGGCGCTCCAAAACGGGTATCCGCGCCGAGGATCGCGGGCAGTTCGGCGAGCGAGGCGATGCGGCGCGGACCGGGTGCCGCGCCGTCCGGCACGGTGTACACGCCACCACGGTCGATCCAGACGGAGAGCAGGCCGGCGTCGGCAGCGCCCCGGCCGTCGATCTCGGGGTGGTCGCCGACATAGGCGACCCGGTGCGGGGGCAGCGCGAGCGCGTCACAGGCCGCGTGGAAGGCCGCCGCGGCGGGCTTGGAGACGCCCAGCTCGGCCGCGCACAGGACCGTCTCGAAGCGGTCGCGCACGCCGAGGACGCGCAGCTTGCGGTCCTGGTTCTGCAGGCTGGAGTTGGAAAGGACTGCGTGCCGGTGGCTGGCGGCGAGGGCGTCCAGGACGGGCAGCACGTCGGGGAAGAGGGCCCACGAGGCTTCGTAGTGCCCCACGTAGCGCTGGAACCACGCGTCGGCTTCGGCGTCGCTCAGCGGTTCCCCCAGAAAGACCCTCACCCGGTCGCGCCGCTGCCCCTCCCAGTCCGACTCCCCCGCGGAGAACCTGGCCCACTGCTGGTCGGTGACCTCACGCCAGTGTGCGAGTGCCTGATCGACGGACTCGTAGGCCCCCAGGAGGTCCTCGACGTCCAGGTGTGCGCGCATTCCGGCCCGGTCCGCGGCCGTGTAGTCGAAGATCGTGTCGTCGACGTCCCAGAGCACGGCCTCGATGTCCATGGTCCGACCGTAACGCGCGGCTCGCTCGCCTGTCCCTCACTCGCGCGACGAACACCGCGTCCGGGATGTGACGAGGAAAACACGGACAAGGGGGCGGCGTCCGGACCGGACCCCGCCCCCTTGTCCGGGACGGACGGCTACAGCTTCGCCAGCGCGGCGTCGATGCGGGCCAGCGTCTTCTCCTTGCCCAGGATCTCCAGGGACTCGAAGAGCGGGAGGCCGACCGTGCGGCCGGTGACGGCGACACGGACCGGGGCCTGCGCCTTGCCGAGCTTGAGACCGTGCTCCTCACCGGCGGCCAGGACGGCCGCCTTGAGGGACTCCGGGTCGGTCCAGTCGGCGCCGGCGAGCTTCTCGCGCGCGGTGCGCAGCAGCGCGTCCGACCCCTCCTTCATCGCCTTCGCCCAGGACGCCTCGTCGGAGACCGGCTCCGGCAGGAACAGGAAGTCGACGTTCTCCGTGATCTCGGAGAGGACCTTGAGGCGGGACTGCGCGTGCGGGGCGATCGCCTGCCACTTCGACTCGTCGAAGTCCTCGGGCGCCCACGGTGCGAACGGTGCCCGCAGCCAGGGGGCGCAGCGCTCGGTGAAGTCCTTCACGTCGAGCATGCGGACGTGGTCGGCGTTGATGGCCTCGGCCTTCTTCAGGTCGAAGCGGGCCGGGTTGGGGTTGACGTCCGCGATGTCGAAGGCGGCGACCATCTCCCCGATCGTGAAGATGTCGCGGTCCGCCGAGAGCGACCAGCCCAGGAGGGAGAGGTAGTTGAGCAGACCCTCGGGGAGGAAACCGCGCTCCCGGTAGAGGTTGAGGGAGGCCTGCGGGTCCCGCTTGGAGAGCTTCTTGTTGCCCTCGCCCATGACGTACGGCAGGTGGCCGAAGGCGGGGGTCTCCTTGGCGATGCCCAGCTCGGTGAGCGCCTTGTAGAGGGCGATCTGGCGGGGGGTGGAGGAGAGCAGGTCCTCGCCGCGCAGGACGTGGGTGATCTCCATCAGCGCGTCGTCGACCGGGTTCACCAGGGTGTAGAGCGGCGCGCCGTTCGCACGGACGATGCCGTAGTCCGGCACGTTCTCCGCGAGGTACGTGATCTCGCCGCGGACCAGGTCGGTGAAGGTGATCGTCTCGTCCGGCATACGGAAGCGGACGATGGGCGTGCGGCCCTCGGCCTTGTAGGCCTCGGTCTGCTCGGTGCTCAGGTCACGGCAGTGGCCGTCGTAGCCGGAGGGCTTGCCGGCGGCGCGGGCGGCCTCGCGGCGGGCGTCGAGCTCCTCGGTGGAGCAGTAGCAGTAGTAGGCGTGCCCGGCGTCCAGGAGCTTCTGCGCGACGTCCTTGTAGACGTCCATGCGCTGCGACTGGCGGTACGGCGCGTGCGGGCCGCCGACCTCGGGGCCCTCGTCCCAGTCGAAGCCCAGCCAGCGCATCGCGTCGAGCAGCTGGTCGTACGACTCCTCGGAGTCGCGGGCCGCGTCGGTGTCCTCGATGCGGAAGACCAGGGTGCCTTCCTTGTGCCGGGCGAACGCCCAGTTGAACAGGGCGGTGCGGACCAGGCCCACGTGGGGGTTGCCGGTCGGCGAGGGACAGAAACGTACGCGCGGGGGCACCCCCTGTCCGAGCACGGTCGAGGACTTGGGGGAGTTCGCGTTAGCCACGCTTGATCACCTTGTTGGTGAGAGTGCCGATGCCTTCGATGGAGACGGCGACCTCGTCGCCGACGTTCAGGGGGCCGACCCCGGCCGGGGTGCCGGTGAGGATCACGTCGCCGGGGAGCAGCGTCATGGCCTCGGTGATGTTGACGATCAGGTCCTCGACGGAGTGGATCATCTCGCTGGTACGGCCGAGCTGGCGCTGCTGTCCGTTGACCGTGAGCTGGATGGTCAGGTCGCTCGGGTCCAGCTCCGTCTCGACCCAGGGGCCGAGCGGGCAGGAGGTGTCGAAGCCCTTGGCCCGCGCCCACTGCTTCTCGCGCTTCTGGACGTCACGGGCGGTGATGTCGTTGGCGCAGGTGTAGCCGAGGACGACGTCCTTGACGCGTTCGCGCGGGACCTCGCGGCACATCCGGCCGATGACGACCGCCAGCTCGGCCTCGTGGTGCAGCTCGTTCGAGAAGGAGGGGTACTGGATCTCGTCGCCGGGGCCGATCACCGAGGTCGACGGCTTGAAGAAGGCGAACGGGGCGTCGGGCACCTCGTTGCCGAGCTCCTTGGCGTGCTCCGCGTAGTTGCGGCCGAAGGCCACGATCTTGTTGGGGAGCACGGGCGGCAGCAGCCTGACCTTGCTCAGCGGGACCTTCGTACCGGAGAGCTCGAAGTCCGCGAACGGGATGCCCTTGATGATGTCGAGGACGAGCTCGTCCGGCTTGTCGCCCTCGACCGCGCCGAAAGCGACGTTGCCGTCGATGGAGAATCTGGCGATGCGCACGGGATCCTTGCGCCCCTCACTGAGCTGGCTGGAGTCTGACGCTCCAGGCTAACGCGGGGAGGGCTCCGCGCCTCGCGCATATACGCGGGCGCACCGGGTGGTGCGATGTGGCCGCGCCCCCGGACGTCGTACGCCGCCGGCTGGGCGGGCCGGCCTTCCGGGGGGTGCCGCGGGACGACTCCGGCGTAGGGGCCGGTCTGTGGAGGCGGGGCGGCCGGTGCGGGGATCCGTGCGGGCTCGCGTTGAGCGGCCGGCCGCCCGTGCGCGTACTACTGGGCGACGGAGGCCGCGACCGGGGCTTCCATCAGGACGGTGCGGCGCGGGTTGGCGGTCTGGGTGGGAAGATCGACCGAGTGCTCCGGCTGGTCCGGCGTCTGCAGCGCGTCGGCGTCCTCGAGGTGCGCCAGCGTCGTGCGTCGCGGGTTGGCTATGTTGCGGAACATCATCGTCGTCTTCACCGGTGTACTCGACCTTGTCGTGAGGGGCGCCGGGCGGGCTCAAAAGCCCCCATTCCGGCGCGGGTTGTCGGATTCGCCATCCCTGTAAAGCGCCAGGCTAAACATGCAATTCCCCGGCGAAGCTGGGAAGAGGCCATGATCGCCATGTGAGTTTCCTCACTCGCCGGCAGGCAAACCGGTCAATTCAGACCCCCAACTCGGCCCGGCGAAACGGACATTGCTCCATTGAAGCAAACATTCCGCTCCTGATCATGGCGACTGGGACACCGGGCACACCCCAACACCTCGTAGGCATACGCCCGTTATGTACGACATCACTTTCTACGTCTCGTGACGCTGCACTCACAAGGTGTCACGGAGGTCACAGCCTGGCTCTCGGGCCTTGTTGGAGATCCTGCACTGTGCTGGAATTCCACGGACCGCCGCGGGATCGAACCGGCGCGCAGGGGCGCAACGCAGCGCCGATTGGCGGCGGTAAGGGGGAACCTGCGCCGGTCACTCACGACCACCAGGGGGCGCATCTGCGCCCTTGAACGACGCCGACACCGTCCCGCCGTATCACCGGTGGGACGCCTGGTCCAGAGGTTGCGACGCTAGTGCAGGGACGTTTCAAGAGGGATGGCAGCGCTTCGGCGGAGCCGGAGCCGCACGGCGGGACCGACCGCGGTTCCTCGCCCCAGCACGCCCAGAACCCGGGACCGGCAGAGCTCGGCGGCAGCGGTGACTCCGCTCGCCCCGGCGCCAAGGCCAAGGCTCCCGCCACACCGGCCGCGAAGCCGAAGGGCCCGACCGGCCCCGGCTCACGCGTGGCCCTGCGCAACTGGCGCATCTCGACGCGACTGGTCTCGCTGCTGGCGCTCCCCGTGGTCGCCGCGACCTCGCTGGGTGCGCTGCGCATCAACCAGTCGATGGACGACATCCAGCAGCTCGACAACATGAAGCTGCTGACCGACATGACCCAGCAGGCGACCGAGCTCGCCGCCGCGCTCCAGAAGGAGCGCGACCAGTCGGCCGGCCCGCTGGCGCACGGCGCCACGGCCACCGACTACGAGGTCAAGGGCGTCCGCGACGCCACGGATATCGCCAAGAAGCACTTCCTCGAGGGCACGCAGGAGATCGACGACGCCACGGCGAAGGGACAGCTGTCCGGCGTCCGTGACAGCCTCGTCGGTATCGCGGGCGAGCTGAACAAGCTGAGCAGCATCCGCAGCGACGCCTACAACGACCCGAAGAACGCGACGCAGACGGTCGAGGCCTACCACCGCCTCGTCACCCAGCTGCTCGCGCTCTCGCAGGACATGGCCGAGGCGACCAGCAACCCGGAGATGATCCAGCGCACCCGCGCGCTGTCCGCCTTCTCCTCCGCCAAGGAGTACGCCTCCGTCCAGCGCGCCATCATCGCCGCCGCGCTGCCCGAGACCAAGTCCACCTTCGGCACGCTGTCCGAGAACGACCGGCAGTACGCGCTCTCCGCCCAGGAGAGCCAGGAGTCGGAGATCAGCGGCTTCAAGAACATCTACGGCGAAGGCGTCACCGAGCTCCTCAAGCCCGTCGAGGGCGACAACCCGACCATCCAGTCCGCCGACCAGTACGCCAAGCGCGTGCTCGGCGGCCCGGACGGTCTCAAGACGCAGACCAAACGCTCGTACAAGGACTGGGTCGACGACGACACGTCCAAGATCCAGAACATGTCGACCATCGAGACCACGCTGCTCGGCCAGATGGAGCAGAAGGCCCGTGAGCTGCGCAACGAGTCCGAGAGCGAAGCGATCATCTCGGGTGCGCTGATCCTCCTCGTCCTCGGTGTCTCCCTCGTCGGCGCCTTCGTCGTGGCCCGCTCCATGATCCGCTCGCTGCGCCGCCTCCAGGAGACCGCGACCAAGGTCGCCCAGGACCGCCTGCCCGAGCTGGTCAAGCAGCTGTCCGAGTCCGACCCGCAGGACGTCGACACGTCCGTCGAGTCGGTCGGTGTGCACTCCCGGGACGAGATCGGCCAGGTGGCCGCGGCCTTCGACGACGTGCACCGCGAGGCGGTCCGCCTCGCCGCCGAGCAGGCCCTTCTGCGGGGCAACGTCAACGCGATGTTCACCAACCTCTCGCGCCGCTCCCAGGGCCTCATCCAGCGCCAGCTGTCGCTGATCTCCGAGCTCGAGTCCCGCGAGGCCGACCCGGACCAGCTGTCGTCGCTGTTCAAGCTCGACCACCTCGCGACCCGCATGCGCCGTAACGGCGAGAACCTCCTCGTCCTCGCGGGTGAGGAGCCCGGCCGCCGCTGGACCCGCCCGGTCCCGCTGGTCGACGTGCTCCGCGCCGCCGCGTCCGAGGTGGAGCAGTACGAGCGCATCGAACTGGCCGCCGTGCCGACCACCGAGGTCGCCGGCCGCGTCGTCAACGACCTCGTGCACCTCCTCGCGGAGCTGCTCGAGAACGCGACCTCGTTCTCCTCTCCACAGACCAAGGTCAAGGTCACCGGTCACGCGCTGCCCGACGGCCGCGTGCTGATCGAGATCCACGACACCGGCATCGGTCTCTCCCCCGAGGACCTCGCGGCGATCAACGAGCGGCTCGCCTCGCCGCCCACCGTGGACGTCTCGGTGTCCCGCCGCATGGGTCTGTTCGTGGTCGGTCGTCTGTCGCAGCGCCACGGCATCCGCATCCAGCTCCGCCCGTCCGACTCCGGTGGTACGACCGCGCTGGTCATGCTGCCCGTCGACGTCGCCCAGGGCGCCAAGAAGCCCACCCCGGGCAAGCCCGGCCAGGGCGCCCCGGGCGGTGGCGGTCCCGCCGCCGCACAGGCTGCCGCCGGTGTCGCGGCGGCCCGCCGCGGCAACGGCTCGCAGGGTGGCACCTCGCTCGGTGCCGGTGCTCCGGCCGCCGGCGGTGGCCGCCTCGGCGCCCCGCCGCAGCGCGGACAGGTCGGCTCGGGGCAGGGCCCGCGGGCCGCGTTGCCGGGCAGCAACCAGGGTGGTCGTCCGGGCGCTCCGGGTGGAGCGCGTGGTCAGCAGGGTCCGGCTTCCGGGCAGCAGGGCAGGCCGGCTCCGGCCGGTGCCGGCGCCGGTGGCTTCGGGCAGGGCACGCCGGGTGCGCCGCAGGGTCTCCAGGCCACCGGGCCCGGTTCCGCTCAGGGCTTCGGTGACGGTTCCCGCCAGGGTGGTGGCTTCGGCGACGCGTTCGGTGACGGTTCCCGCCAGAGCGGTGGCTTCGGTGACGCGCCCGGAGCCCGTCAGGGCGGAGCCGGTGCGCGCCAGGGCGGCTTCGGCGACAGCGGCCCCGCGGCCGCGCCGCCGCAGCAGCAGCCGAAGGGCGGCAAGACCGGACGCCGCAGGCCGCAGCTTCCCGGCCGCGGTGGTGCACGTGCCGAGCTGCCCGGTGCCGACCAGCAGCCCCGCGTGCCGAGCTGGAGCGACGAGAACGCGCAGCCGCCGGTGCCGCGCGCGTCCCTCGACGCCCCGCGTGGTCACGAGGAGCCCGACACCACCTCGCGCATGCCGCGGATCGACGACCGTCAGGGCCCGGGCTCCACGTCCGAGTTCGCCCGTCCCGACTTCGACGCCCCGCGCCCCGGTGCCGGTGCGCCGCAGAACTCCGGGCAGAACACCGGGCAGTTCGTCCGTCCCGACATCTTCAACGCGTCCCACCAGGCTCCCGCGCAGCAGAGCCCGTCGTCCACGGGCCAGTTCGCGATGCCGGGTTACGGCAACGGCCAGGACCCGTCCTCCACCGGCCAGTTCGCCCGGCCGGGTTACGGCAACGGCCAGGACCCCTCGTCCACCGGCCAGTTCGCGGTCCCCGGCTACGGCAACGGCCAGGACCCGTCCTCCACCGGCCAGTTCGAGCGGCCCGGCGCCCCCCAGCGTCCGCAGCCGCAGCAGCGGGCTCCCCGTCAGCAGGAGCCCGAGGCGCTGCCGCCGGCGCCCGGGCCCGGTGACGGACGTACGCCGCTGTACGACACGCTGGAGACCAACTGGTTCCACGGTCAGGCGAACGGCGCCCACTCCCAGGGCTTCCAGAACAACGGCTCCCAGGGTTCGCCGCAGGCTGCGCAGCAGCCGCAGGCCCCCTCGGCTCCGCAGCGTCCGGCTGCCGCACCGGCCGCTGCCTCGTGGCGCACCTCGCCGAACGACGACCTCGTCCGGCAGGCAGAACGCGTCCGTCAACCGTCGGCGGGCGGGGTCACCACCTCCGGCCTGCCGCGCCGCGTCCCGCGGGCGAACCTCGTCGCGGGTACGGCACAGCAGCAATCGCACCAAAGCGGTCCGCAGGTCTCGCGTGCGCCCGATGACGTACGCGGCCGGCTGACCAATCTCCGTCGGGGCATCCAGCAGGGTCGCCAGGCCGGTACCGGCCAGACCGGCAGCTTCCCCAGCCCCACTCACCAGCAGGAGCGTTAGTTGAGCCCGATGAGCCAGGCGGCACAGAACCTCAACTGGTTGATCACCAACTTCGTGGACAACACCCCCGGGGTGTCCCACACCGTCGTCGTGTCCGCCGACGGACTCCTTCTGGCACTGTCCGAAGGTTTTCCCCGCGATCGCGCGGACCAGCTCGCGGCCGTCGCGTCCGGTCTCACCTCGCTGACGGCCGGGGCCTCCCGGATCTTCGAGGGCGGCACCGTGGCGCAGACGGTCGTGGAGATGGAACGCGGTTTTCTTTTCCTGATGTCCATCTCGGACGGATCGTCCCTGGCGGTCCTCTCCCACCCGGAGTGCGACATCGGTCTCGTCGGCTACGAGATGGCGCTGCTCGTCGACCGCGCGGGCGCAGTGCTCACGCCGGACCTGCGCGCCGAACTACAGGGAAGTCTGCTCCACTGACGGCCCTGGGTTCTACCCACAGCACGAAATCACCGTCCGGCCGACACAATCCCCCCACCGGCCCCAACAGACGGCACGACTGACCGACTTGCTGTCCAGCCCGGAGGATTCATGACCCCGCCCACCGCCTCTCATGATCCGTACGCGCAGTCGTACGAGGATGAGGGCGACCAGCCGCTGGTACGTCCGTACGCGATGACCGGCGGCCGGACCCGGCCGCGGTACCAACTCGCCATCGAGGCGCTGATCAGCACCACGGCCGACCCGGCACAGCTGATGGGTCTGCTCCCTGAGCATCAGCGGATCTGCCACCTCTGCCGTGAGGTGAAGTCGGTGGCCGAGGTGTCGGCCCTCCTGTCCATGCCGCTCGGTGTGGCCAGGATCCTCGTCGCGGACCTCGCGGAGGCCGGACTCGTCGCCATTCACCAGCCGGGCGGCGACGAGAACAACGGCGGCGCGCCGGACGTGACTTTGCTCGAAAGGGTGCTCAGTGGACTTCGCAAGCTCTGACGGAGGCCGGGCGACCACCTCCGCGAAGATCGTGGTGGCGGGTGGCTTCGGCGTCGGCAAGACCACGTTCGTGGGTGCCGTCTCGGAGATCAACCCGCTGCGCACGGAGGCCGTCATGACGTCCGCTTCCGCGGGCATCGACGACCTGACCCACACCGGGGACAAGACCACCACCACGGTGGCCATGGACTTCGGCCGCATCACCCTGGACCAGGACCTGATCCTGTACCTCTTCGGTACGCCGGGCCAGGACCGCTTCTGGTTCATGTGGGACGACCTGGTCCGCGGTGCCATCGGCGCGGTGGTCCTGGTGGACACCCGCCGGCTCGCCGACTGCTTCCCCGCGGTCGACTACTTCGAGAACAGCGGCCTGCCGTTCGTCATCGCCCTCAACGGCTTCGACGGACACCAGCCGTACAACCCCGAAGAGGTGCGCGAGGCGCTCCAGATCGGACCGGACGCGCCGATCATCACGACGGACGCCCGACACCGTGCGGATGCGAAGAGCGCGCTGATCACGCTGGTCGAGCACGCCCTCATGGCTCGCCTGCGATAGCACCCAAGTCGGAGGCTCTGTACGGAAGTTGTCGTAGACACATTGGAGCCGGCTGTGTCGTTTGACACGGTCGGCCACAGTGTTCATAACGTTTCGACAGAGAATTTCACAGACGCAGACACGCATCGCGGTCACCCGGTACCGCTGCGCTCACAAAAGCCCCGCCTTTTGGCGGGGCTCGCTCTTTATGACCGTTTTATCTGGGGCCTGCACCACTCGGAACCGTCGATTCCGAGTGTTTGGAAGGGCGCCGCCTGACGTGCTGGAATGCGCTGAACTGCCCAGTAGTCAAGGGCGCTGGAGATACCGCGGCACAACCTAGGTGCCGACGCCGAGAGGTTGTTGGTCGAGTGAGGCGAAGCAAGAACGGTCCCGAGCCGTCGGCACGGGGCAACTTCACCCCGCCGCCGCGCGGAGCGGCGCCCGCACACGTGCCCGTTCAGGAGCCCACGGCGGCGCCCGCTCCGAGCGGCGGCCGTCTCTCCCCGCGCAACTGGCGTGTGCCCACCAGGCTGAACGCGATCCTGCTCATACCCGTGGTGGTCGGCCTCGTCATGGGCGGCTTCCAGGTGAAGAGCTCGATCAACACCTGGCAGGAGGCCCAGGACGCCGAGAAGACGGCCCGGCTGGTGCAGGCCGCGCTGACCTACGGCGACAAACTGTTCGAGGAACGCGACATCACCGCCCAGCCCCTGCTGAGCGGCGCCGGCCAGGACGACCCGACCGTCGTGAGGGCCCGCAAGGCCACCGACGCGGCCGCCGACGTCTTCGACGAGGCCGCCCAGAACATGCCGAAGACGCCGGGCCTGGAACGCCGGCTCGCGGTCTTCCGCAAGGTCGAGCCCCGTCTGGACTACTGGCGCAAGATCGCCTACTCCACCGGTCCCAAGGGTCCCAAGGGTGTGCAGACCGAGGAGGGCTACCTCCAGATCCAGCACCCGCTGATGGAGTTCGCCAACGAGCTCGGTCTGGGCACCGGAAACATCACCAGTTACGGCCGTACGGTCTACGCGATCTCGCTGTCCAAGGCCGCGCTGTCGCTGGAGCGGTCCATCGGCATGCACATGCTGGTCAAGCCGGGCCCCGGCCTGAGCAGCCTCGCCTCCCAGCGCGTCGCCCTCTCCTCCTACGCCTACCTCGAAGGCATCGCCGTCGAGGAGTACCTCGGTGGTGGCACCCAGGCCGACGCCGACAAGCTCGACGCGGCCCAGGCCCAGATCAAGACCGACCTGACGGCCAAGGCGAAGGAGGCCGGCGCGGCCGCCGCCGCCAAGGGGAAGACCTACACCCCGCCGCCGTCGAAGCCCACCGAGATGGTCAGCATGCTGGCGGGCCTGAAGTCCCCGCAGCAGACCGAGCTCGACGGTCTGGCCGCCAAGGGCGTCACCGCGCAGAACTGGTGGGTCGTGAACACGGCCAAGTACAACGCCTACCGCCAGATCGAGTCGGACCTCTCCGACAAGGCCGTGGCCGAGGCCGCGGACATCTCCGCCGACGCCAAGACCGACGCCATCATCACCGGTGCCGCCGTCGTGGTCGCCCTGCTCGCCGCGTTCATCCTGGCCGGCATGGTGGCGCGCCAGATGAGCCGTTCGATGCGCCAGCTGCGCAACGCGGCCTTCGGTGTCGCCGAGCAGCGCCTGCCGATGCTGGTCGACCAGCTCTCGCGCACCGACCCGGGCCGCGTCGACACCCGTGTCCAGCCGATCCCGATCACCACGACGGACGAGATCGGCGAAGTCGCCCGCGCCTTCGACCAGGTCCACCGCGAGGCCGTCCGGCTCGCCGCCGAGCAGGCCCTCCTGCGTGGCAACATCAACGCGATCTTCACCAACCTCTCGCGCCGCAACCAGTCGCTGATCGAGGGCCAGCTGACCCTGATCACCGACCTTGAGAACAACGAGGCCGATCCGGACCAGCTGGAGAACCTCTTCCGCCTGGACCACCTCGCGACCCGTATGCGCCGCAACGGCGAGAACCTCCTCGTCCTCGCGGGCGAGGAGCCCGGCCGCCGCTGGGACCAGCCGGTCCCGCTGGTCGACGTGCTGCGCGCCGCCTCCTCCGAGGTGGAGCAGTACGAGCGCATCGAGCTCTCCGGTGTCCCGGAGGCCGAGATCCACGGCCGCGCCGTGACCGACCTCGTGCACCTGCTCGCCGAGCTCCTGGAGAACGCCACCACGTTCTCCTCGCCGCAGACCAAGGTCCGCGTCACCGCGACCCGTCTCCCGGACGGCCGCATCATGGTCGAGATCCACGACAAGGGAATCGGCCTCACCGCCGAGGACTTCGCGGACATCAACCACAAGCTGGCCAACCCGCCGACCGTGGACGCCGCGATCTCGCAGCGCATGGGCCTGTTCGTGGTCGGACGACTGTCCGACCGGCACGGCATCCGTGTCCAGCTGCGCCCCTCGGGCGAGCAGGCCGGCACCACCTCGCTGGTCATGCTCCCCGACGCGATCACCCATGGTGGCGGTGGCGAGCAGCAGCCGCTGCGCGACGAGTTCACCGTGTCCCAGATCATCCCCGAGCAGCAGTCGTTCCAGGGTGAGGACTTCGGCAGCCAGCAGCCGCTGCGCACGGCCGCCGAACTCGGCTTCGACGACAGCCGCTACACCGAGGTCCCGGACGACATCCGCGACCTGGACCCCGTGGGCCGCTCGCTGATGCGCGAGGAGCGCCGCGCCGCCCTGGAGGCCCAGGCCCAGGATCACGAGGCCATCGAGGCCCCGCAGGGTTACCAGACGGACTTCGCGGAGCGTCCCGCGTTCGACAACGGCGCCCCTTCCTACGACGGCGGCCCCGCCTACGGCGACGGTCAGGGCGCGTACGACGAGCAGCAGGCCCGGTACGACCAGCAGACGGCGTACGAGGACCCGCAGCAGGCGGCGTATGACGAGACGTACTTCCCGTCCAACGGTGGCTACCCCGAGCCCGCGTATGCGGAGCCGGGCCAGGACGCCCGTGCGGGAGTCCAGGGTTCCGCCCCGGAGACGTTCTCCGCTTTCGAGGAGCCGTCCTACCAGGACGACTGGCCGCAGCAGGACGCGTACGAGGGCGGGTACCGATCCGGCTACGCTCCGGAAACGGAATCCTCGCAGGCCGCTGACGTGAGTGACCAGGACCGCGTAGGCTTCACCCGTCCGGGACCGGCCCCCTCGGGCGGCCACCAGCTGACCGACGCCGGGCTGCCGCGCCGTGGCGCCTCCTCGGGTGTCAACGGCAACGGCCAGCGCCCCGCGGAGCAGCGGGAGCAGGCGGCGCCTGCGCCCAAGGCTCCGGCCTCGGACGGCAACGACGAGTGGCGCTCGTCCAACGACGACCGCTGGCAGCAGGCGGCACAGCTCCGCAAGCCCAAGGCGGGCGGGGTCACCTCCTCCGGCCTGCCGCGGCGGGTGCCCAAGGCCAACCTGGTCGAGGGAACCGCGGAATCGACCCCACAGGGCGGCCCCCAGGTCTCCCGCGCACCCGAGGACGTCCGGGGCAGGCTGAGCAACCTGCGCCGTGGCGTACAGCGGGGACGCAATGCAAGCAGTGACACGAACGGCCAGGGCTTCGGTCCTGACAGCACCTACAACCAGGAGCGTTAGTGTGAGCCCGATGAGCCAGGCGGCACAGAACCTGAACTGGTTGATCACCAACTTCGTGGACAACACCCCCGGGGTGTCCCACACGGTGGTGGTCTCCGCCGACGGACTCCTTCTGGCGATGTCCGAAGGCTTTCCCCGTGACCGCGCCGACCAGCTGGCGGCCGTCGCGTCCGGCCTGACCTCGTTGACCGCGGGTGCCTCCCGCATCTTCGAGGGCGGCAGCGTGAACCAGACAGTTGTGGAGATGGAGCGGGGATTCCTCTTCATCATGTCCGTTTCTGATGGTTCCTCGCTCGCCGTCCTTGCACACCCGGAGGCGGACATCGGTCTCATTGGGTACGAGATGGCACTTCTGGTGGACCGTGCGGGCACGGTCCTGACCCCGGATCTCCGGGCGGAGCTCCAGGGGAGCCTTCTCAACTAGCAGACAGACGGTGCGTCTTGGCGTCCTGGGGCCGTAAGGTTTCGGGACGCGGTCCCACAGCGTTGGGTGCCCGGCACAGTCGGAGGAGGAGAAAAGTGGCAACACCCCCAGGCGGTTCGTCTTCGGGTAACTGGTCGTACGGCCCCGGTCAGGGGCAGGGCGGCCAGGGTGACGGTTCGCAGAACCCGAACCGGTACAACTTCCCCTCCGCGCCCAGCCACCGGCGCCAGCCGTACGCGCCCCAGGGCCCCCAGGGTCCTGGCCCGTCGCCGTACGACCAGCCGCCGGCGCCGCGCATCCAGCCCGTGCAGCCGCAGCGGCGCTCGCCCGAGCCGTCGCCGGCCGGGGCGTCGAACAATCCGCTGGTGCGCCCGTACGCCATGACGGGCGGTCGCACCAGGCCCCGCTACCAGCTCGCCATCGAGGCGCTGGTGCACACCACCGCGCAGCCGCACCAGATGCAGGGCCAGTTGCCCGAGCATCAGCGGATCTGCAATCTCTGCCGAGAGATCAAGTCGGTGGCCGAGGTCTCGGCCCTCCTGACGATCCCCCTCGGCGTGGCCAGGATCCTCGTCGCCGACTTGGCGGAGGCGGGACTGGTCGCCATCCATCAGCCCGGCGGCGACGAAAGCGCCGGTGGCCAGCCAGACGTGACTTTGCTCGAAAGGGTGCTCAGTGGACTTCGCAAGCTCTAGCGGAGGGCCTTCCCGCTCCACCACGTCCGCGAAGATCGTGGTGGCGGGCGGCTTCGGCGTGGGCAAGACCACGTTCGTCGGCGCCGTCTCGGAGATCAACCCGCTGCGCACCGAGGCCGTCATGACGTCCGCTTCCGCGGGCATCGACGACCTCACGCACACCGGAGACAAGACGACGACCACCGTCGCCATGGACTTCGGCCGCATCACCCTGGACCAGGACCTGATCCTGTACCTGTTCGGCACCCCCGGCCAGGACCGCTTCTGGTTCATGTGGGACGACCTGGTCCGCGGCGCCATCGGCGCGATCGTGCTGGTCGACACCCGCCGGCTCGCCGACTGCTTCCCCGCGGTCGACTACTTCGAGAACAGCGGTCTGCCGTTCGTCATCGCCCTCAACGGCTTCGACGGCAACCAGCCGTACAACCCGGACGAGGTCCGTGAGGCGCTCCAGATCGGACCGGACACCCCCATCATCACGACGGACGCCCGCCACCGCGCGGACGCCAAGTCGGCGCTGATCACGCTCGTGGAGCACGCGCTGATGGCGCGGCTGCGCTAGCACGGACACCGCACAAAGCCCGAGAACGGCCCCCGCGCCTCCTGTTGGAGGCGCGGGGGCCGTTTCGTGTGCCTCGCCCGGGGCGGCCCCTTCGGCCGGCACAGCTCCGGAAACGCCGAGGCCCCGCTCTCCCGAGGGAGGCGGGGCCTTGCGTCGGCCCGGGCGGGGCCGGGGCTCAGTGCCAGCTGTGCGGAGCGCGGAAGCCGGGCTCGCGCTCCAGGCGGCGCCAGCCTGCCTTGGCGCGGCCGCGGTGGGTCGGGGCGGTGTCCGGCTGGGCGGCGGCGCGGGCCAGGAGGATGGCCGTGATGGCGGCGACTTCCTCGGGCTCGGCGTGGCCCTTCTCGACGCGAATGTCCGGGGTGCTCATAGGCTCAGTCTCCGTGAGAGAGGTTTCCGCGGGGGTACCGCGGAGGATCCGCTGGGTTACTGCGGGGGGTTGCCGTGCTTGCGCGACGGCAGGTCCGCGTGCTTGCTCTGCAGCATCGCGAGCGACTTGATCAGCACCTCGCGGGTCTCCGCCGGGTCGATGACGTCGTCGACCAGGCCCCGCTCCGCCGCGTAGTACGGGTGCATCAGCTCGGCCTTGTACTCCTTGACCATGCGGACACGCATGGCCTCGGGGTCGGCGGCGTCGGCGATCTGACGGCGGAAGATGACGTTCGCAGCACCTTCCGCACCCATCACGGCGATCTCGTTCGTCGGCCAGGCGAAGGTGAGGTCGGCCCCGATGGACTGGCTGTCCATGACGATGTAGGCACCTCCGTACGCCTTGCGCAGGATCAGCGAGATCCTCGGGACCGTCGCGTTGCAGTACGCGTACAGCAGCTTCGCGCCGTGCCGGATGATCCCGCCGTGCTCCTGGTCGACACCGGGGAGGAACCCCGGTACGTCCAGCAGCGTGACGATCGGAATATTGAAAGCGTCACACATCTGGACAAAGCGTGCAGCTTTTTCGGATGCCTCGATGTCCAGGACGCCGGCGAGGGTCTGCGGCTGGTTGGCGATGATGCCGACGACCTGACCGTCGAGGCGGGCCAGCGCGCAGATGATGTTGCGGGCCCAGCGCTCGTGGACCTCCAGGTAGTCGCCGTCGTCGACGAGCTCCTCGATGACCTTCGCCATGTCGTACGGCCGGTTGCCGTCGGCGGGGACCAGGTCGAGCAGGACGTCCGAGCGGCGGTCCGCCGGGTCCTCGCAGGACACGCGCGGCGGGTTCTCCCGGTTGTTCTGCGGGAGGAGCGAGAGGAGGTAGCGCACCTCGGCGATGCACGTCTCCTCGTCGTCGTAGGCGAAGTGACAGACACCGCTCGTCTCGGCGTGCACGTCGGCGCCGCCCAGGCCGTTCTGGGTGATCTCCTCGCCCGTCACCGCCTTGACCACGTCCGGGCCCGTGATGAACATCTGCGACGTCTCGCGGACCATGAACACGAAGTCCGTGAGGGCGGGGCTGTAGGCCGCGCCGCCCGCGCACGGGCCGAGCATGACCGAGATCTGCGGGATGACGCCCGAGGCCTTGGTGTTGCGCTGGAAGATGCCGCCGTAGCCTGCGAGGGCGGAGACGCCCTCCTGGATCCGCGCGCCCGCGCCGTCGTTCAGGGAGACCAGCGGCGCACCGGCCGCGATGGCCATGTCCATGATCTTGTGGATCTTGGTGGCGTGGGCCTCGCCCAGCGCGCCGCCGAAGATGCGGAAGTCGTGGGCGTACACGAAGACCGTGCGGCCCTCCACCGTGCCCCAGCCGGTGATGACACCGTCGGTGTACGGCTTCTTGGCCTCCAGGCCGAAGCCGGTCGCCCGGTGCCGGCGCAGCTGCTCGACCTCCTGGAACGAGCCCGCGTCCAGCAGCAGCTCGATGCGCTCCCGGGCGGTCAGCTTGCCCTTGGCGTGCTGCGCCTCGGTCGCCTTCTCGCTGGGACCCCGCAGCGCCTCCGCACGGATCGCGTGCAGTTCGGCCACGCGCCCGCGCGCGTCCGTGGGTTCGCCTGTGGCGCTCGTGGAGTCTGTCGGGCCGGCCTCGTCCAAAACGGTCATGCAGTGACCTTACGAAGCCCGGCAAGGAAAGCGAGCCGTCGACTCCGTACAGTCTCCGGCCCGTTTTACTGGTAGCCCTGAACAGAACCGCGACCCCATGCAGGCGATCTGACTGCTCAGAGGGCCTCCGGCTTGTAGAGGTCACACAAAGCCGTCAGCTGAGAGCCACCTCACATTCATGTGTGGCGCATGCCATCGACGGAGTGACACGGACCCTCAGTCGGCGGCCTGTGGCGAGCACCTCGACCGACGGATCGGCCCTGAGGACCGAGCGCACCGGCCGGTCCCAGACGACCTCCAGCGGGTCGCCCGTACGGGGCGGTTCACTCACAGAGAGCGTAGCGGTGCGTCCACGACGGCGTAACAGGACGCAGGCGCCTGCCGTGGCGCTCAGCGGGCCCGCGCTGCCCGCCTGCCAGAAGTTCGCCGCCGTGAGCCCCAAGGAGGGCACGTGGACGGCCTGTCGGCGGGCGTCGTTGGCGAGGACGTGCAGCCAGTCGCGATCGGCGGCCCGGGCCGCGACGGCGGCGCGCGAGGCACCCGGCATCAAGACGTAGGCGTAGCCGGCTCCCACCGGGTCCGTGCCGTGGTCCAGCCAGAGCGTCTGCCAGCGGCGGGTGCGCCGCTCGGTGGTGCTGGTGGTGTTGATGTCCGACCAGGCGCCGCTGCGGTCCTCGCGGAGGGTGCGCAGGGCCGACGTACCGGCCGGCCCGGGGAAGACCCACCCGCCGTGGCCTTCGAGGTGGGCCCAGCCGCGCCGGACGGTGAGCGTCTCGGTGCCGCCCTCCCCCAGGCTGCGGTTGTCCACCACCGTCTCCACCGGCACTCCGTCGGCGGCCGTGATGCCGGCGCCGAGGCAGATGAGGCAGTCGACGGCGCAGAACCAGGACTTGCGGGCCTCCAGGGTGGAGCCGAGTCCCTTCAGATGCTGTCCGACGGCCGCGCAGGTTCCGTCCGTCGCTCCGCCGACCCAGCGCACCGCGGGTCGGGGCGCACCCCACTCGCCGCCCTCGCGGTCGGCGAGCCGCTTGGTGGACACGGTCGTTCCGGGCAGCCGGTACCAGTCGACCGTGGGCCAGAACCAGTCCGTGTACTGGTCCGCGTGCCCTTCTGCCCACCACAGCGTCATGCCGGCGCCGGTGTGCCAGCCGCGTGGGTTCTCGCCGTTCCCGCACTCGTAGTGCGCGATCCGTTCGGAGGCCATCGAGACTGCGGCGGTGAAGCCGGGCCCGCGGTGCACCGCACGGTCCATCGCGGGGAACAGGCGGGGGCCGACGGGTTCGGGGGCGGGCGGGGCGGCGGAGCCGGCGACGGCGTGCAGCCGCGCGAGGTCGGCGACCTCGAACTGGGGTGCCGTGAGGATCGGGCTCACCGTGTCCCGGGCGATCCACCCCTTGATCAGGCCGTGCCAGCGCTGCCGCTCGGCGAGGGTCGCGCCCTGGGCGAGCAGCGCGATCGCGGCGATCAGCGCCTGCCCGTGGAAGTGGTCGCTGCGCAGGACGTGCTGGTCGTCGCTCTTCAGGTAACCCCGGCTGATGGCCCGCCCGTTGACGGTGTCCATCACCAGTCCGTCGTGGATGAGGGGCGCGAAGGCGTGCTCGACGGAGTCCAGGACGATCTGCCGGTCCGGGTCCGTCACCTCCCACGTCGATCCGGCGAGCAGCGCGAACAGCCGGCCGAGTCCGTCGAGCAGGACCTGGCCGTACGTTCCCGAGTACGCGACCTGGACGTGCTGCACGAACGAGCCGTCCTCGTACAGCCCGTCCCCGGACGTCACGTACGGGAAGACGGGTGAGAGCGCGTCCCGGGCCAGCGCGATCTTGTCGGGGGCCCGCCCGAGGACGCCGCGCAGCGTCACGGACCGGCACAGGTCGACGCGGTTGGCACCGGTGGATGTGCCGGAGTAGTCGCGGAGCATCTCGTCCGGGACGAAGTGGTCCACGGCCGCGCAGGCGGCTGTCCGATGTGCGTCGGTGAGGTTCTCGTCGAGGGCGGCGACGATGTCCATGAGCAGCCGGGGGCTGCCTATCTGCCACTCCCACCAGTTGCCGTACCGGATGGTGGACGGGTTGTAGACCGTCGCGGAGAGGTGGTCGAGGCCGCGGATCACGTCCGCGAGGAGGTTCTCGTTGCCCGCCGACCCGGTTCCCTCCTGGAGATACGCCTGGGTCATCGTCCACAGCCTGGAGTAGCTCGCGGTGATGCCGGCGGGCGGGTCGAAGGGATGGTCCGGCCAGAGGGACACGGCCGTCGGGGCCATGGACCGCGCGAAGCCGCGGGCGAGTTCGCCGGTGCGGCGCAGCCGGGAGGCGTAGGGCTCGGCCGTGGGGTCGTAGCCGGTGCCGAGCGCGATGCCCACCCAGCGCCGGCGGAGCAGCACGTACTCGTCGTCCGCCGAGGCGGCGCCCGCCGGGGGTGCGGCGGCCGCCAGGAGGGCGGCCGCCAGCAGGAACGTACGGCGGCTGGCCGTCATGCCTAGCAGCCGCCGCAGTTGTAGTAGAGGACGTCCCAGTGGTTGCCCTCGTCGGCGTAGATGTTGCCGGAGCCGGACTTGTACTGCGGGGCACCGTCGCCGCGCAGCCCGATGTAGGTGAAGTTGTTCTTGATGTACGCGGTGACGCAGGTGTTCTTGCCGTAGTCGAGTTTGTAGCCGTTCCAGTGTGAGTACGTGCCGCTCGCGTGGCCGGTCTCGGTGCCGCCGGTGATGTTGAGCGCGCAGCCGCTGGCTCCCTTGAGGGTCTGGGCGCCCTGGGCGGTGGCGAGGTTGAGCTGCTCGAAGGACGTACAGGTGGGGTTGTTCCGGTCGGAGCAGCCACCCGACGAGGACCAGGTGATGCCGGAGGAGCGGAACATCGACGTCGCCGTGGCATGGCTGATCTTGGTGACGGCGAAGGCGTCGGTGGAGGTGCCGATGACGGCCACACCCGGGGCGACGACGAGGGCGAGGGCGGTCAGGACGGAGCGGAGCTTCATGGGGGAACCTTCCTGCGGACGACCGTGCTTCCTGTGGGGCGGTTGTGCAGTCGGTACAGGTGCAGGAAGATGGTGCCCGAGGTCTACGCGCGTTCGCCAGAGGGCGTCGGGACCTGTCTGCGCGGGGGACCGAACTGCACCGGATCGCCTCGTCTCCTGCGGCCGGAGCACGCCGCCCCGGGCCCTCGCCTCCGGTACCGGCGTTCCCGCCACGGCCCGGCCGCGAACACCTCCCCCGGCCCTGCCGGAGTCCCCTCCCCGGGTCGGCCGGAGCACATTCACCCGGCGGCCGGATCGCTCTCCCCCGGAAGGCGGAAGGCCATGACAGGCCGTAACGTCGTAGACACGTCGCGGATGATGTTGAAACTTGAACGGAATAGGTCTACGGTGCTTCTTGTTCCCCTCGTTGAAGATTCAACAGATAACAGATTGCAGCGCGGCTTCCGACCGAATCCGCGACCCGTCCCCCTAAGGAGCACGTCATGGGCATCTTCGGCCGCAAGAACACCGACGACACCGCCTCGGCCGCCCCGGCGTCCGCCGCCGTGAGCGCCGACCTCGCCGCACTGACCGGCGACTACACGATCGACCCGTCGCACTCGTCGATCGGCTTCGTCGCGCGCCACGCGATGGTCACGAACGTGAAGGGTTCGTTCCTCGACTTCCAGGGTTCGCTGCACCTGGACGGCAGCGACCCGTCCAAGTCCACGGCGAGCCTCGACATCAAGATGGACAGCATCGACACCGGGTCCGCCGACCGCGACGGCCACCTGAAGAGCTCCGACTTCTTCAAGACGGAAGAGTTCCCGACGATGACCTTCCGCTCCACCAAGGCGGAGGCCCTGGGCGGCGACGACTACCGGATCACGGGCGACCTGGAGATCCTCGGCACGACCAAGGAGATCTCCATCGACCTGGAGTTCAACGGTGCCGCGAAGGACCCGTTCGGCAACGAGCGCGTGGGCTTCGAGGGCAAGTCCGAGCTCCTGCGCTCCGAGTGGGGCCTCACCTGGAACGCCGCGCTGGAGACCGGCGGCGTCCTCGTCTCCGACAAGATCAAGCTGAACTTCGACATCTCGGCCATCCGGAACGCCGCCTGAGCGCGTTCCGTCCGCCGCACCGTGCCGCACCGCCCGGCCCACCGAACCCGCCGCGGCACGTCCGGAGCGCCCGCTCTTCTCGCACGAGAAGCACGGGCGCTCCGGCATGTCCGGGGGCTTCCCTGTGAGCCGGCCCGGAATCGGTGAGGGTCCGCCATGAGGTCAACAGAATTGTCGGCACCGCGCGGCTCGAACCCCGACCCGGGCGACTTCATCGCGTGGATCGCCCGGATGACGGGGCACGGGAAGCACGCCGGAAGCAGCACGCCCACGGCCGGGTCCGCCCGTGCGCGAACGGCCGCGGCACCGACCCCCACCGCCGCGCAGGGTCCGGCGTCGCGGCGGGGCTCGGTGCCGCGGCGGGGCTCGGTGCCGCGGCCCGATAACCCGGTGCGTGGTGCTCCGCCCGGCCGTTAGCCTCCGGGCATGACCTGGTTGCCCGCCGATTTCGTCCACCCGCTGCGCGTCGACGTGCCCGGCGGGCATCACCTGCGCCCGATCACCGGCGCGGACGCCGCCATCGACTATCCGGCCGTCATGGGGTCGCGTGAACGGCTCTGGTCCATCTTCGGCCAGGCCTGGGGATGGCCCGCCGAGACCATGACGTACGAGGCGAACCTCCAGGACCTCCGGCGGCACGAGGCGGAGATCGCCGCCCACCAGTCCTTCAACTACGTGCTGTTCGACGACGCGGGCACGTCCGAGTACGGATGTGTCTACATCGATCCGCCCGAGAAGACCGGCGCCGACGCCGAGATCTCCTGGTGGGTCGTGGACGCCCGCGTCGGCAGTGCGCTGGAGCGCGATCTGGACGCGCTCGTGCCGCGCTGGATCGCCGAGGACTGGCCCTTCGAGCGGCCCCGGTTCATCGGACGTGATCTCTCCTGGGGCGAGTGGCTCCGACTGCCCGACGCCTGAGCGTCGGTGGCTCAGCCGGCGTCATAAGCGACCCGGGCCTCCTCGACCTTGTCCAGGTTGACCTCGGCCCACTCCGCCAGCGTCGCGAACAGGGGGGCCAGACTGCGTCCCAGCTCGCTGATCTCGTACTCCACCCGCGGCGGGACCTCGGGGTGGTACGTGCGCACGACCAGCCCGTCGCGCTCCAGCTGACGCAGCCGCTGGGTCAGCACCTTGGGCGTGATCCGGGTGATGCGGCGCTCCAGTTCCACGAAGCGCTGCCGTCCGTACTCGTGCAGCGCCCACAGGATGGGCGTGGTCCAGCGACTGAAGACGATGTCGACGACCGGAGCGATCGGGCAGGCCGCCTCGGGGTCGACATCGACGGCGACCGGCCGGGATGTGGCGTCAGTCACAATGAACCCCTCTCCCCATTACTTTCCTCTAGGTACCTACTATGCCAAGGACGGTAGCTTTCTTTTTGTCCGAAAGAAACGGCAGGAACCGGTTGAACCTGACCGGAAGCCATGCCGCTGCGGCAAAGGGGAGCAATCGTGATGATGGTGACGGGAGCCACGGGCAACGTCGGCAGGCTGCTCGTGCGGGCGCTGGACGCGGCGGGCGAGAGGGTGACGGCGGTGTCGCGCGGCACCTCGGCGACGGGCGTCGCGGACCTGCCGCCGGGGGTGCGGCACGTCCGGGCGGACCTGGCGGACCCGTTGAGCCTGCGGCCCGCGCTGGACGGGGCCGAGGCACTGTTCTTGCTGGTCACCGGTGAATTCCTGGCTTCGGGCGGAAACCTGTCCGGCGTCCTCGGCACCGCTCGGGACGGAGGCGTACGGCGCGTCGTCCTCCTCTCCTCGCAAGGGGTCGGCACGCGGCGTCACCCACCCATGCTGGAGGACGCGGTCAAGCGCTCGGGGCTGGAGTGGACCCTGCTCCGGCCGGCGGGCTTCCACTCCAACACGCTGGCGTGGGCCGGCACGGTCCGCGCGGCGCGGACGGCCGGGGCGCCCTTCGGCGACGTCGCGCTGCCGGTCGTCGACCCGCTCGACATCGCCGAGGTCGCCGCTCTCGCCCTGCGGGAACCCGGCCACGCGGGCATGACCTACGAGCTGACCGGCCCGGCGCCGGTCTCGCCGCGGCAGCAGGTCGCGGCGATCGCGGACGCCGTCGGCGAGCCGGTGCGGTTCGTCGAGCAGACCCGCGAGGAGGCCAGGGCGCAGATGCTGCGGTTCATGCCCGAGCCGCTGGCGGACACCACTTTGGACATCCTGGGCACGCCGGTCGCCGAGGAACAGCGGGTGAGCCCGGACGTGGAACGGCTCCTCGGCCGGCCCGGGCACGCCTTCACGCACTGGGCGGGACGCAACGCCGCGGCGTTCAAGTGATCTCCGGCCCCGTCCGGCAGTCGGCCGGGGTCGGGGGTGCGACTCAGAAGCCGCCGCCGAAGTCCCCTCCCCCGCCGAAGTCGCCGCCCCCGCCGTCCCCGAAACCACCGCCGAAGTCGCCGGGGTCGAAGTCGGCGCCGGAGACGTCGCCGCCGTCGTAGCCGCCGGCGAAGTCGCCGTACCCGGCGCCGTAGTCGGAGGCGTACGAGGGGCTGGCCATCGCACTGCCGAGCAGGGTGCCGACGAGCAGGCCGGGCAGGATGCCGCCGCCGAAGTAGCCGCCCGCCCAGGGGCCGTACGCCGGACCCGCGTCCCAGTAGGGACGGCGTCCGTAGTCGGTCTCGACCTCACGGACCGCCGGGGACACCCCGTCGGCCAGCCGGGCCCGGTCCGCCGCGCAGACCGGCACCTGCCGGGGCGCGCCGCCCGCCGGCGTCCATGTCGCGTCGGCGACGGACGGGCCGTGCCGCGGGTCGAAGAAGCACGGGGCGCGACGCTCGGGGAGAGGGCGGCCCTCACGGCGTGCGGCCAGCACGGCGAGCGAGAACCGGCCGTCCTCCAGGGCCTGCGTCACCGCGCTGACGTCCTCGGGCCGGGCGGCCGCCGCCATGGACGACTTCGCCTGCTCGTAGGCGTCCAGCGCGCGTTCGTAGTCCGCGCGCATCGCGTCGTCCGCCCCCGCCTCCGCGGGATGGAAGTCGAGCCGGTCGAGTTCCTCACCGAAGGCCGTGATGTCCTCGTCCACGACCACGCGGAGCCTGTCGAGCGCCGCCCGCCGCTCCTGTTCCTTGCGGCGCCGGTTGCGGCGGGCGAGCGTGTAGGCGCCCGCGCCGCCCGCCACGACCACCGCGGCGACCGTGACCAGGGCGGCCGTGGAGACGCCGCTGCCCGCCGAACCACTGTCCCAGCTCGCGGGGGCGGAGCCCCTGATGTTGGCGAGCGCGCGGTCCGTGAAGTCGTTCAGCTGGGTCTTCGCGTCCTCGCCCTGGACGCTGGTGACGAGGTTCTGCACGGCGGTACGGGACATCACCGAGGCATCGGCCCGCGCGTCGAAGCGGTCGCCGAGCCGGACCCCGTACAGGCCGGTGATGCCGGTGGCGGTGCGCAGGTTCTGGAAGAGGCTCTGGGACGGGAACCCGGCCGGGAGGACCGCCACGAATACGGGCTTGTCCGCGTCCTTGATCTTCTTGGCCAGGGCGGCGGCGTCGGCCTCGGGCAGCTGCGCGGAGGCCGCCGGATCGACGTACACGGGGCTTTCGCGCAGGGCGGCGGCCACCGTGTCCACGTCGGTGGCCGCCTGGGCGCGGGAGATGCCGGTCGCGAGGACCGCCAGGGCGGTGAGAACCAGCGCGACGAGCAGTCCCGGGAGACCCCGCCATCCCGGGAGACCTCGGGTGCGAGCGGGCTTCATGTCTTCGAAGCTACCCGAAATGCACCGAATTGGGCATCGGTGCGGAACCCGGAACGAGGAGCGGGCGCGTTGGACCGAGGGCGGGTACGGGACGGGGGCCCGGTGGATCGAGGGCGGCCCCGGGCGCGGTGGACAGGCGGCAGCCCCGGGCGCGGTGGACAGGCACCGGCCCCCGGACGGGGAGCCGGGCAGGGTGGACAGGCGGCGGCCCTGGGCGACGTCCGGGCCCTGTCGGCCCGGGCCCGGACCAGGGGCGGGCCCGGGCCGACAGGGGGCGGGGGCGCCGGGCACTCCGTCCCCCGCCGCCCCGCCGTTCTCGTGCCCGGGTGTCAGCCGGCCGCCTCGTACGCCTCCTTCAGCTTCGCCACCGCGCCGGCGTAGTGGCCCGTCAGCAGGAGGTGGTCGGCGTCCGCGAAGGGCTTGGCGGTCGCGGACGTGATCGTCGCGCCGATCCGCTGCTGGACGAGGAGGCGGGCCTTGGTCACGGCCGCGCGGCCCGCCGAGGCCGATCCGGCCCGGTCCGCCGCGGCGGCGACGAGGCCGAGGGCCCGCAGGGTCGCCGTGCCGCCGGCCGGGACCTTCGTGAGCGTGGTGAGGCCCCAGCCGTAGGGGAACTGCGGGTCGTAGTCCGTGTCACCGACGTTGATCGGCAGCTGGGACTCGGACTTCGGCCAGGTGACGGGCAGCCGGCCGGTGAAGGCCCGCTTCCCGTACAGCACATCGGCGACCCCGTCGCCCTCGGTGCCCGGCAGCCAGGACGCGACGAGCGAGTCCACGGCGCCGAGGCGGTCGCCGATGAGCTGCGGCCGTCCGGAGACGATCAGCACGGCACACTTCATCGCCGCGCACACCTTGTCCACGGCGGCCTTGTCGGCGGCGGTCAGCTCCAGGTCGTTGCCGTTGCCGACATCGCCGACGCCCTCGGCGTACGGGGTCTCGCCGACGACCACCACACCGACGTCGTATCCGCCGGTGGGCGCCGAGGCGTCCTTGGAATAGGTGACGTCGCCGCCGGCGCGCCGCATCCCGTCGAGGATCGTCGTGCCGTCCGTGATCTTTCCGGACGATCCCTGCCAGGTGATGGTCCAGCCGCCGGTCTGGTTGCCGATGTCGTCGGCGTTCGATCCGGCGACGTAGACCTTCTGGGACTTCTTCAGGGGCAGGACGCCGCCGGAGTTCTTCAGCAGGACCTGGGACTCGGCGGCGGCTTCGCGGGCCACGGCGCGGTGTGCGGGCGAGCCGATGCGCGAGGCGCCGCTGGTGTCCGCGTAGGGCTTCTCGAAGAGGCCGAGCTTGAACTTCTGGGTGAGGATCCGCGAGACGGCGTCGTCGACGCGCGCCTCGCTGATCCGGCCCGCCTTCACCTCCGCGACCAGCGCGGCGCGGAAGTCCTTGTAGGCGTACGGAACCATGATCATGTCGAGGCCGGCGTTGACAGAGGTGCGGACGTCGGACGCGTAGTCGCCGGGTAGCTGGTCGATGGCCGCCCAGTCGCTGATGACGAAGCCGTCGAAGCCCATACGGTCCTTGAGCACGCCGTTGATCATGTCCCCGCGGGCGTGCATCTTCACCGGCCCCTGACCGTCGCCGAGGACGTCGAGCGAGGAGTAGGACGGCATGACGGAGCCGATGCCGCGGTCGACGGCCTCCTGGTACGGCGCCAGGTGCACGGCCTCCAGCTGCTGCCGGGTGACCTTGGTGACACCCTGGTCGATGGTGTACGAGCCGGTGGTGGACGAGCCGTACTGCGTGCCGCCGTCGCCGACGAAGTGCTTGGCGGTGGCCAGCACCTTGTCGTCGTCCTTCAGGTCCCTGCCGTCGCGGGCGCCCTGGAGCCCCTGGACGACGGTCTCCATGGACTCGACGAGGGCCGGGTCCTCACCGAAGGACTCGTAGGAGCGGCCCCACCGCTCGTCGCGGGTCACGCACAGGCAGGGCGCGAAGTCCCACGGGATGCCCGTGGCGCGGACCTCGGAGGCCGTGACCGCGCCGGTCCGTTCCGCCAGTTCGGGGTCGCGGGTCGCGCCGATGCCGATGTTGTGCGGCATGATCGTCGAGCCGACGAGGTTGTTGTGGCCGTGCACCGCGTCCACGCCGTAGACGAGCGGGATCTGGAAGCGGGTCGCCTGGGCCCGGAGCTGGAAGGCGTCGATCATCTTCGCCCATGCCGCGGGGGTGTTGGGTGTGGGGGTCGAGCCGCCGCCGGACAGGAGCGAGCCGAGGCCGTAGGCCGCGATGTCGTCCTGCGTGGTGACCGCGCCGCGCTCGGCCTGGGTCATCTGGCCGGCCTTCTCCTCCAGGGACATCCGGGAGACGAGGTCGGCGACCCGCTTCCGCACCGGCAGCTTCGGGTCGAGATAGGGCAGGCCGTGGGCGTCGACGACCACCTTCGGGCTCTCGGCCGGGGCCTTGGCGCCGGTGACGGTGAGGTGGAGAGGGATCGTCTCGGCGGGTTCGGCGGACCTGTCCTTCAGCGTCCGTACGTGGATCGTCCGGGAGGTGCCCGAGACGGTCCCCGCCGGGAAGGTGATCGTCCCCCTGGCCGGGATGTAGTCCTTGCCCGGATCGGCGGTTCCGCCCGCGCTCTCGTAGGCGACGGTCACCGGTTCGTCGATCGGGGCGGAACCGGTGGTGGCGACCGAGACGCGCACGTCCGCCGTGCCGCCCTCCTTCACCGGACGGACCGCGGCGTCGACGGTCACGGAGGCGCGCAGCGACTGGTCCGCCTTGCCGTACAGCTCGACGCCGTCCATGGCGAACTCGCCCTTGACGCCGACCGGCAGGGTGACCGCGTACCCCCACATCTGCGTGAGGCCGAGCACCTGGTCGATGCCGCCGACGGGCTGGTAGTCCGTGCGATAGGTGAAGTCGGTGAAGGGGATCTCGATCTGCTTCCAGCCGGTGAAGTCGTCCGCGAAGGACGTCGTCCACAGCTCGGAGGCCTCACCGTGGGCGCCGCCGTCCTTGATCTCGAAGCTGATCTTCTTGCCGCTGCCGCGGCCTTCCCACCAGAAGCGGATGCCCTTGTGGGCCGACCAGTCATGGGCGGGCAGGGCGGCGGCGAAGTCGTGGGTGAAGCCGCCGTAGCCGCTGATGTCGTAGGAGCCGGTGAGGACCTTGTCGCCCTCGGGTGCGTCGGTGCGGGCGGTCAGAGCGAGCCGGGGCGGGTCGTCGGAGTCGCTCCCCCAGGTGAAGATGCCGTCGGCGGGCTGGCCGGCGAAGGGCACCTCGCCCTCGAAGCGGTCGACGGGGACGGGGGCCGGTTCGCCGGCACCTGCCGCGGCGCTCGCGGAGGCCAGCGGCAGCAGTCCGGTGAGCAGGGCGGCGGACACGAGCAGGGCGGTTCTTCGCATGGACCTTCCCTCGACTCTCTCCGTGCGATGACTGAACTCGTACACTCCTCTTACGACTTAGATCACGGCGTGAGTTAACTGGCGCCCCCAGTAGCCGTCAAGACTTCACGTCAGAACCGGTACACACGTAACTCACGTCTAGAACAGGGAAGTTGTTCCTTCGGAATCTGAACGCGCACCCCCTTGACGCGCACCCGAAGCCGTCATTTACTCACGGCTCGCACGCCCCGTCTCCCACCCCCACACAGAAGGGCGGCGCGCCATGAGGAGATCCATCCGGGCGGCCCGGCTACTCGTCGCCGGGCTGCTGACGACCGCCGGGCTGACCGCCGTCGGCACCGTGCCCGCGCAGGCCGCGGGCGAACAGGTGACCGCCTGGCTGACCACGACCGACGACGCCGGCGGACGGCACGTGGTGCGCGGGCTCCAGGCCCAGACGCCGTTCGCCTTCCAGTCCGGCAGCGGCGGAAGCGGCGAGAACATCACCGTCGACGAGAACACCCGGTACCAGACCTTCACCGGCGGCGGGGCGTCCTTCACGGACACCGCCGCCTGGCTGATGAACAGCAGCGGAGCGCTGTCGCAGAGCACGCGGGACGCCACGATGCGGAAGCTGTTCTCGCCGACGGACGGCATCGGGCTGTCCTTCCTGCGCAACCCCATGGGCGCGTCCGACCTCGCGCGGTACGGCTACACCTACGACGACGTACCCGCCGGGCAGACGGACTCCTCGCTGTCGAAGTTCTCGATCGCCCACGACCTCGCGGACGTGGTGCCCCTGACCAGGCAGGCGCTCCAGCTCAACCCGTCCCTGACCGTGATGGCCTCGCCGTGGACGGCACCCGCCTGGATGAAGGACAGCGGCCAGCTCAACGGCGGCTGGCTGAAGGCGGAGGACTACGGCGCGTACGCCTCGTACTTCGTGAAGTACCTCCAGGCCTACCGCGACCAGGGCGTGCCCGTCGCGTACGTCACCGCGCAGAACGAGCCGACGTGCTGCTCGGGCTACCCCTCGATGAGCTGGAACGCCTCGGGGCTCGCCTACTTCACCAAGAGCGAGCTGCTGCCCAAGCTCCAGGCGGCGGGGCTGTCCACGAAGGTCCTCGCGCACGACTGGAACTGGGACGTGTACGACGCGTACGCCGCGCAGACCGTGGACGACGCGGCGGTCCGCTCGCACCCGAACTTCGGCGGCATCGCCTGGCACGGGTACGGCGGCGACGTGGGCAGGCAGACGAGCGTGCACGACCAGTACCCGGGCCTCGACGCCTTCGGCACCGAGCACTCCGGTGGCACCTGGATCGCCGACCAGCAGCGCGAGGACATGCTCAACATCGTCGACTACACCCGGAACTGGGCGAAGTCGGTGACCAAGTGGTCGCTGGCCGTGGACCAGAACCGGGGGCCACACAACGGCGGCTGCGGCACCTGCTCCGGGCTGATCACCGTGCACAACGGGGACGGGGCGAGCGGGACGGTCGACTACACGATCGAGTACTACACGATGGGGCACCTGACGAAGTTCGTGCGGCCGGGAGCGCAGCGGATCGCCTCCACGGCGTCGTCGGCCGTGCCCAACGTGGCCTGGCGCAATCCCGACGGGTCGAAGGCGCTGATCGCGTACAACGAGGCGTCGTCCGCGAAGACGGTGACCGTCAACTGGGGCGGCCAGCACGCCACCTACTCGCTGCCCGGCCGGACGTCGGCGACCTTCACCTGGTCGGGCACGCAGTCGGGCGGCGGGAGCCGGTCCGGGGCCTTCGTCGGGCTCGCCGGCAAGTGCCTGGACGTGGCGGGCGGTTCGTCCGCGAACGGCACGGCGGTGCAGCTCTACGACTGCAACGGGTCCTCGGCGCAGAACTGGACCGTGCAGGCGGACGGCTCCGTCCGGGCGCTCGGCAAGTGCCTCGACGTGACGGGTGGCTCCACCGCCGACGGGGCCAAGGTGCAGCTGTACGACTGCAACGGCACGGGGGCACAGCAGTGGTCGTACAACGCGTCCACGGGTGACGTGGTCAACGCAGCGGCGAACAAGTGCCTGGACGTGACGGACAACTCGTCCGCGAACGGGGCGCGGGCGCAGATCTGGTCCTGCACGGGAGCGGCCAACCAGAAGTGGCGGCTCCAGTAGGACCGTGCGGGCGCCGGCGCGACGACGTCCGGTCACCGTGCGCACCGCGCCCGCCGTCCGACAGGCCGGAGGGGCCCTCCCCGGCCCCTCCGGCCTTCGGGTCGCCTACGCCGCCGGCTCCACCCCGGCCCGCAGCAGGCCGTACGTGTACGCGTCCTCCAGGGCCTGCCACGACGCCGCGATGACGTTCTCGGCGACGCCCACCGTGGACCACTCGCCGGTGCCGTCGGACGTGGAGATGAGCACGCGGGTCGTGGAGGACGTGCCGTGCTTGCCCTCCAGGATGCGGACCTTGTAGTCGACGAGCTCCAGCTTGGCGAGCTGGGGGTAGATCTTCTCCAGGGCGACGCGCAGCGCGCGGTCCAGCGCGTTGACCGGACCGTTGCCCTCGGCGGTGGCGACGATGCGCTCGCCCTTGGCGAAGAGCTTGACCGTGGCCTCGTTGGCGTGGGACCCGTCCGGGCGGTCCTCGACGATGGCGCGCCAGGACTCGACCTCGAAGTACTTGAGCGGCTTGCCCTCGGCCTCCGCGCGCAGCAGCAGTTCGAAGCTCGCGTCCGCGGCCTCGTAGGTGTAGCCCTTGAGCTCGCGCTCCTTGACCCGCTCGACGACACGGCCGACCAGCTCGCGGTCCCCGCCGAGGTCGATGCCGAGCTCCTTGCCCTTGAGCTCGATGGAGGCACGGCCCGCCATGTCGGAGACCAGCATCCGCATGGTGTTGCCGACCTGTTCGGGGTCGATGTGCTGGTAGAGGTCCGGGTCGACCTTGATGGCGGAGGCGTGCAGGCCCGCCTTGTGCGCGAAGGCGGACACGCCCACGTAGGGCTGGTGCGTGGAGGGGGTGAGGTTGACGACCTCGGCGATCGCGTGGGAGATGCGGGTCATCTCGCGCAGGGCCCCCTCGGGGAGCACCTTCTTGCCGTACTTGAGCTCCAGGGCGGCCACGACGGGGAACAGGTTGGAGTTGCCGACCCGCTCGCCGTAGCCGTTGGCGGTGCACTGGACGTGGGTGGCGCCCGCGTCGACGGCGGCGAGGGTGTTGGCGACCGCGCAGCCCGTGTCGTCCTGGGCGTGGATGCCGAGCCGGGCGCCGGTGTCCGCGAGGACGGTGGCCACGACGGCCTGGACCTGTGCCGGGAGCATGCCGCCGTTGGTGTCGCACAGGACGACGACGTCGGCGCCGGCCTCGGACGCCGCACGGACGACGGCCTTCGCGTAGGCGGGGTTGGCGCGGTAGCCGTCGAAGAAGTGCTCGCAGTCGACGAAGACGCGGCGGTCCTGCGAGCGCAGGTAGGAGACGGTGTCGCGGACCATCTCCAGGTTCTCGTCGAGGGTGGTGCGCAGGGCGAGCTCGACATGGCGGTCGTGGGATTTGGCGACGAGGGTGATCACCTGGGCGCCCGAGTCCAGGAGTGCCTTGACCTGCGGATCCTCCGAAGCCTTCGCGCCGGCCCGGCGGGTGGCGCCGAACGCCACGAGCTCGGCGTGCTTGAAGTCGATCTCCTGCTGGGCGCGGGCGAAGAACTCGGTGTCGCGCGGGTTGGCGCCGGGCCAGCCGCCCTCGATGAAGCCCACCCCGAAGTCGTCCAGGTGCCGTGCGATGGCCAGCTTGTCCGCCACGGTGAGGTTGATGCCCTCACGCTGCGCGCCGTCGCGCAGGGTCGTGTCGAAGACGTGGAAGGAATCGTCGAGTTCGCTGGTTTCCGTCATGGTCTCTGGCTCCTGATGTTGGATCTCGGTCTACCGGAATGACCGGCTCCACCGTCCCCCCATGGTCCCTCGCGCTCCCCTTCCCGACTTGAGGTGGGCCAGGAAAACGAAAAACCTCTCGCGGGTGCGAGAGGTCTGCGCGCGGGTCGAGGACGACGATGTCCGCCCGTACGTGGTGGTACGAGGCGGTCACTGCGGACCGGCGCGCCTGCTGCCAATAATCATGGCGAACGAGAGCACGGGGGCAGTCTGGCACATACCGCCCCTGCGCTCACCGGGCGTCTCAGGATGCGAACAGCGGGCTACGCGACCGTGGACACCGTGCAGGTCGGCGCGGTCGGCGCACGAACCCGTCACCGACCGCCGGCCCGCCCGCCCGCCCCGCCTCCGATGACGCCCGGGAGCCCTGAGGCCCTGATCAGGGGTGCGCGTGCCCCGGCCGCCCCAGCGACTCGTCCAGGAACTCCTTGACGTGGCCGAGAACGTGCGCCCGGTCCGTGCCGCGCAGGCCGATCGCGACATGGATGGAGAAGCCGTCGAGGAGGGAGCGCAGCCGGGCGGCGAAGCGGTCCGGGTCGACGGCGCGGAACTCGCCGCGCGAGATGCCCTCGGCGAGGAGCGCGACCAGATCGCGGTGCCAGGCGCCCTCGATGGCGACCTGACGCTCCCGGGCGTCCTCGTCGGCGTTCTGCGACCGGTTCCAGACCTCCAGCCAGAGTGTCCAGTGCGGGTCACGGTGGCCGTCGGGGACGTACAGGTCGACGAACGCGTCCAGCCGCTCGCGGGCGGGCGCGTCCCGCGTGAGCAGCCTGGCGCGCTCGGCGCCGAGGCGGCCCTCGCTCCACTCCAGGGTCCGCAGCAGGAGTTCGTCCTTGGAGTGGAAGTAGTAGAGGAGATGGCCGCTGCTCATGCCCACCTCGCGGCCGAGCGCCGCCATGGTCAGCTTCTCCAGACCGCGCTCGGCAATCATGTCCATGGCTACGGCCAGCACATCCTCCCGCGGTGGAGCGTTCTTCCTCCGCGGTGTGCGGCTTTCGGCCACGAACGACTCCTGGGTCTCAGATCCTCGGCTGCTGCTGGGTGATGCAGTGGATGCCACCGCCCCCGGCAAAGATCGTACGTGCGTCCACCAGCGTCACCGTCCGCTCCGGGAACAGCCGGCGGAAGATCCCGGCCGCGATCTCGTCGCGCGGGTCGTCGAAGCCGCACAGCACGACACCGCCGTTGCACAGGTAGTGGTTGATGTACGAGTAGTCCGCCCAGTGGCCGTCGGCCTCCAGGACCGTCGGGGCCGGCACCTCGACGACCTCCAGACGGCGGCCCCGCGCGTCGGTCTGCGCGCCCAGCAGGCCGATGACCTCCTTGCTGACCTCGTGGTCCGGGTGGGCCGGGTCCTGCTGGGAGTGGACGACGACCACGCCCGGGCGCGCGAAGGCGGCGACGATGTCGACGTGGCCCAGCGTGCCGAAGACGTCGGGGGTCCCCCCACGCCTTTCAGACAGCGGGGGAGGATAGTCGCCGGTCAGTCCGCGCGGCAGCCAGATCGCCTTGCGGGTGCCGAGGTGGGCGTGGATCTCCGCCTCGACCTGCTCGCGCGTCCAGTGGGGGTTGCGCTCGGGGCCGAGCTGCACGGTATCGGTCAGGAGCACCGTCCCCTCGCCGTCGACGTGGATCGCGCCGCCCTCGTTGACCAGCTTCGAGGCGTACGTACGGGCCCCGGCCAGGCCGGCGACGTGCGCGCCCATCTTCGCGTCGTGCTCCCAGCGCGCCCACTCCTGGGCGCCCCAGCCGTTGAACGTCCAGTCCACGGCCGCGAGCGCGCCCTTGCCGTCGGTGAGGAAGGTGGGGCCGATGTCCCGCATCCACGCGTCGTCGAGTTCACGCTCGACGGTGTCGACGTCCGGGCCGAGCAGGGCGCGCGCCTCGGCGGACTGCCCGGGGCCGCACACGACGGTGACGGGTTCGAAGCGGCGGACCGTACGGGCCACGGCCGCCCAGGCCTCCCGGGCCCGGGCGAGGCCGTCGGGGTCGTCGAAGGTGGGGTTGGCGCCCGGCCACGCCATCCAGGTCCGCTCGTGCGGGGTCCATTCGGCGGGCATACGGAAGCCGTCGGAGGCGGGGGTGTTCATGGCGAAGGTCCTCAAGGCCGTGGCGTTCACAGGAAGTAGAGGCGGTTCAGGGACACCGAGTCGGCGGGCTCCGAGCGCAGCGGCTCGCCGTCGAGGGTGACCACTCCGGTGCGCTGGTCCACGTCGACGGCTCCGGTACGGGAGTTGAGCCGCAGGTCGGCGGGGCCGATACCGCGGGTGCCGCGGACGGCGACGCGCCGCCTGCGGGTGGGCATCCGGTCGTTGCCCTGGTCGAGTGCGGCCTGCGCGACGAAGGCCACCGAGATCTCGGCGGGAGTGGCTCCGTGCGCCCCGAACTGCGGTCCCAGGACGAGGGGTTCACAGGTGTCGGTGGCGGCGCCCGGGTCGCCGACGACGCCGTACGCGGGGAACCCGGACTTCAGGACGAGCTGCGGCTTGGCGCCGAAGTACTCGGGCCGCCACAGCACGATGTCGGCGAGCTTGCCGGCCTCGATGGAGCCGACCTCGTGCGCGAGGCCGTGCGCGATGGCGGGGTTGATGGTCAGCTTGGCCATGTAGCGCAGGACGCGTGCGTTGTCGTCGCCCTCGGGGGCGCCGAGCTCGGCCTTCATCTTCCCGGCCATCGCGAAGGTCCGCCGCACGGTCTCGCCCGCGCGGCCCATGCCCTGCGCGTCCGACGAGGTGATCCCGATCGCGCCCAGGTCGTGCAGCACGTCCTCGGCACCCATGGTGCCGGCGCGGATGCGGTCGCGGGCCATGGCCGCGTCGCCCGGCAGGTCGGTCTTGAGGTCGTGGACGGAGACGATCATCCCGTAGTGCTCGGCGACCGCGTCCCGGCCGAAGGGCAGCGTCGGGTTGGTGGAGGAGCCGATGACGTTCGGGACCCCCGCCATCTTCAGGACGTTGGGGACGTGGCCGCCGCCGCAGCCCTCGATGTGGAAGGCGTGGATGGTGCGCCCTTCCAGGACGCGCAGGGTGTCCTCGACGGACAGGCATTCGTTCAGGCCGTCGCTGTGCAGGGCGACCTGCACGTCGTGCTCCTCGGCCACCCGCAGCGCGGTGTCCAAGGCACGGGTGTGGGCGCCCATGTCCTCATGCACCTTGAAGCCGGACGCGCCGCCCTCGGCGAGTGCCTCCACCAGCGGCGCGCCGTCGGAGGACGAGCCGCGGCCCAGGAAGCCGATGTTGACGGGCCAGGCGTCGAAGGCGTTGAAGGCGTGGCGCAGCGCCCAGGGCGAGTTGACGCCCACGCCCCACACGGGGCCGAACTCCTGGCCGATGACCGTGGTCACCCCGGAGGCGAGGGAGGCCTCCATGATGCGCGGCGACAGCAGGTGGACGTGCGTGTCCACGGCTCCGGCGGTGGCGATGAGGCCTTCGCCGGAGACGATGGACGTGCCGGTGCCGACGACGACGTCGACGCCGTCCAGGGTGTCGGGATTGCCGGCCCGGCCGATCGAGCAGATGCGGCCCTCGCGGATGCCGATGGAGACCTTGCGGATGCCCTGCGCCGCGTCGATCACCACCACGTTGCTGATGACGACGTCGCACGTCCGGCGCACGGCGGCGGCCTTGAGGTGCAGTCCGTCGCGGGCGGTCTTGCCGAAACCGGCCAGGAACTCGTCGCCGTACCTCTGCGCGTCGGACTCGACGCGGACGGTCAGCCCGCTGTCGCCGAGACGGATCCGGTCACCGGCGCGGGGCCCATGGGTGGCGGCGTACTCGTACGGGGTGAGGCGGCGGGCCTCGGCGGGGTGGCCTCCGGGGCGGCTCATCGCTCGACCTCCTGTTCACCGGTTTCCGGTACGCCGAGGTAGCCGCAGGCGGCGGCCCGGCGCAGGGCCTCTTCTCTGGCCCCGGGGGCGTCCAGCGGCCCGTCGACGAGGCCGGCGAAACCGATCGCGACGCGCGCGCCGCCGATGGGCAGCAGCCCGACCTCGGCGCTCTGCCCCGGGCCGAAGCGGACGGACGATCCGGCGGGCACGGCGAGCCGCATGCCGTAGGCCGCGGGGCGGTCGAAGTCGAGCCGTGGGTTGGCCTCGAAGAAGTGGAAGTGGGAGGTGACGGAGACCGGGACGGTGGCCGTGTTGGTCACCGTCAGACGGACGGCCGCCTCGGGCTCGGCGTGCTCCGGCCCCGGCAGCAGGGCTCCGGGCGCTTGTTCGCCGAGGCCGCCGACGATGGGGTCGCTGACCACCGCGAGTCGTGAGCCGTCGTCGAAGACGGCCTCGACATGCACCTCGGTGACGACGTCGGCGACACCGGGCAGCACGTCGTCGGGGCCGAGTACGGACCGGGCCGCCTCGACGGCCTCGGCGAGCCTGCGTCCGTCGCGGGCGGCCTCGCACACGGTGTCGGCGATCAGCGCGGTCGCCTCCGGGACGTTGAGCCGCAGGCCTCTGGCGCGGCGTGCGCGAGCCAGCTCCGCGGCTCCGAAGAGCAGCAGCCGGTCACGTTCCGTGGGGGTCAGTCTCACGACACGGCACCTCCTTGCTTCCCACTATTAGAGCATCACTCTAAACGCCGGATTCCTGAAACGGAAACATTGACGGGCGACCTCCAAACAGTCCACATTGAACGTCGCTCAAACTTCAGGCGGCCGTCGAAGGAGACCAGCCATGCCGATAGAACAGCGCGGAGTCGACACCATCCCCGATGAGGAACGCACCAGCGGTCCCCGCGATCTGGTGTCGATCCTGCTCGGCTCCAACCTCTGCCTCGGCGTGATCATCTTCGGCTGGCTGCCCCCGTCCTTCGGGCTCGGCTGGTGGGCCTCGGTGAGCTCGATCGTGGCGGGCACGGTGGTCGGCACCGCGCTCACGGCCCCGCTGGCCCTGGTCTCGCTGCGCACGGCGACGAACCTGTCGACGTCGTCCGGCGCCCAGTTCGGCGTCCGCGGGCGCCTGGTCGGCTCCGTCGTCGGCCTGCTCCTCGCCCTCGGCTACACCGCCCTGACCGTGTGGATCGGCGGCGACGTGATGGTCAGCGTGCTCGGCCGCCTCTTCGGGCTGCCGGACGACGGACTGTCGTACGCCGTCGTCTACGCACTGCTCGCCGCCGCCACCGTCGCCGGTGCCGTGTACGGCTACCGCGTGCTCCTCGCCATGTCCCGCGTGCTGGCCCTCGCGATGACGGCCCTGCTGGTCCTCGGCGTGATCGCGTACGCGCCGCACTTCACCACCGCCGCGCTCCCGGAGGCCGGCGGCTATCTGCTCGGCTCCTTCTGGCCGACCTGGCTGCTCGCCGCCGTGGCGGCCGGCCTGTCCGGCCCGATCGCCTTCATCACGCTCCTCGGCGACTACACGCGCTACATCTCCCCGGCCCGCCACTCCTCGCGCACCGTCCTGCACGCCACCTGGCTCGGGCTGATCGCCGGACTCCTCGTCCCCCAGCTGTTCGGCACCTTCACGGCGTACGCGGCGCGGGCGGCCCTCGACTACGCGGGCCCCCTCGTCACCGCCTCCCCCACCTGGTACCTGGTCCCGCTCCTGCTGGCGGCCTCCGCGGGCTCGGTCGGCAACGCGGGCCTGATGCTCTACTCGATGGGCCTCGACCTGGACGCGATCCTGCCCCGCGCCTCGCGGGCCCGCGCCACCTGCACGGTCGCCGTCGTCGCCACCGCCTGTGTCTTCGTGGGCCACTACGCCTGGGACGCCCAGTCGGCGATGACGTCGTTCGTCCTCCTGCTGACCGCCATCGGCACCCCGTGGGCCGTCATCACCCTGATCGGCTTCGCCCGCTGCCGGGGCGTCTACGACCCGGACGCCCTCCAGGTCTTCAACCGCCGCTCGCGGGGCGGGATCTACTGGTACCGGGGCGGCTGGAACATTCAGGCCACGGTGTCCTGGGCACTGGGCGCCTTCGTGGGCCTGCTCGCGGTGTCCCTCCCCTCGTACGAGGGGCCCCTGCTGTCGCTGACCGGCGGGGTGGACTGCAGCTTCCTGCTCTCGGGGGCGGTCGGCGGGGCCGCCCATCTGCTGCTCTCGCCCGGGCAGACTTCGGACCGCGTCCTCGCCGGGGAGGAACTCGCCCACGCCGACAGCGGGGTCCAGGTCGGCCGACCGGGCCGGTGAACCTGATCGCGCCCCCGTGAGGCAGGGCCGGCTGCCCCGTGCCGCCCGGCGCCCTGCGCGCACGGCGGCCCGGCGCGTCCCGAGAACACCCGTGCCCGCCCCGGTTCCGAATCCGGGGCGGGCACGGGCGTCGGGCCGCATCAGCCCAGCGGGTGCATCCAGCCGTGCTTGTCCTCGGTCACGCCCCGCTGGATGTCCAGCAGGGCGTTGCGCAGCTTCAGGGTGACCTCGCCGGGCTCACCGTCCGAGTGCTGCCATTCGGTGCCGGACCGCTTGACGGTGCCGACGGGGGTGATGACCGCGGCGGTGCCGCATGCGAAGACCTCGGTCAGGGTGCCGTTCGCTGCGTCGTTCTGCCACTGCTCGATGGAGACGCGGCCCTCCTCGGAGCCGTAGCCGAGGTCACGGGCGACGGTGAGGAGGGAGTCACGGGTGACGCCCTCCAGGATGGACCCGGTCAGCGACGGGGTGACGATCCTGTCGCCGTACACGAAGTACAGGTTCATGCCGCCGAGTTCCTCGACCCACTTGTGCTCCACGGCGTCGAGGTAGCAGACCTGGTCGCAGCCCTTGGCGGCGGCCTCGGCCTGGGCGAGGAGGGAGGCCGCGTAGTTGCCGCCCGTCTTGGCGTCGCCCATGCCGCCGGGGACGGCGCGGACACGGTCCTCCGAGAGCCAGATCGAGACCGGCTTCACGCCGCCGGCGAAATAGGCGCCGGCGGGCGAGGCGATCACCAGGAACAGGTACTCATTGGCGGGCTTCACGCCCAGCCCCACCTCGGTCGCGATCATGAACGGGCGGAGGTAGAGGGACTCCTCGCCGCCGTGCGCGGGCACCCAGGCGCTGTCCTGCTGGACGAGCACGTCACAGGCCTCGATGAACGTCTCGACGGGCAGCTCCGGCATACCGAGGCGGCGGGCCGAGGCCTGGAAGCGCCGGGCGTTCTTGTCGGGGCGGAAGGTGGCCACGGAGCCGTCGGGCTGACGGTACGCCTTGAGACCCTCGAAGATCTCCTGGGCGTAGTGCAGGGTCATGTTCGCGGGGTCGAGGGAGAGCGGGCCGTACGGAACGAGCTGTCCGTCGTGCCAGCCGCGGCCCTCGGTCCACTTGATCGTCACCATGTGGTCGGTGAAGTGGCGGCCGAAGCCGGGGTTGGCCAGGATCGCCTCGCGCTCCGCGGCGGAGAGCGGACTGGCGGACGGCTTGAGCTCGATCGTGGGCTGCGTCATGAGTGGTTGTCCTTCACCGGTTGTGTGTGACGGGCCGCGCTCACGCCCGAACTGCCAGTGGCCAGTGTTAGGACGTCCGAGCATTCCCTCATTCCGCGGCTCCGCGTTCGATTATCGCGCGCGGGGCACCGGGGACGAAAACTGCGTGAATGCGGCCCTTGGGCTTGCCCAGGGGTTGATGGTGGCACCCGGCGAGGGCATAGCAAAAGCCGCCGGGTGCGGATGCGACCCGGCGGCTCCTGCGTGAAGCGAGTGGCGGCGGGTCAGCCGGCTACTCGTACGGCGAGCGCGTCGCCGATTTCGTCGGTGCTCCGGGCGGGCTTGCCGACGCGCTCCGCGAGGTCGGCCGAGACGGCTTCCTCGATGCGGACGGCCGCCGTCTCGTAGCCGAGGTGGCGCAGCAGCAGGGCGACGGACAGGACCGTGGCGCTGGGGTCGGCCTTGCCCTGGCCCGCGATGTCGGGCGCCGAGCCGTGCACCGGCTCGAACATCGAGGGGAACTCGCCGCTCGGGTTGATGTTGCCGGAGGCGGCGACACCGATGCCGCCGGAGACGGCCGCGGCGAGGTCGGTGATGATGTCGCCGAAGAGGTTGTCGGTGACGATGACGTCGAAGCGGGCCGGGTCGGTGACGAGGTAGATCGTCGCGGCGTCGACGTGGATGTAGTCAGTGGTGACCTCGGGGAACTCCGCAGCCACCCGGTTGAAGATGTTGGTCCACAGGTGCCCCGCGAAGGTCAGCACGTTGTTCTTGTGGACCAGCGTGAGCTTCTTGCGCGGGCGGGCCTGGGCGCGGGCGAAGGCGTCGCGGACGACGCGCTCGACGCCGAAGGCCGTGTTCACGGAGACCTCGGTGGCGACCTCGTGCTCGGTGCCCTTGCGGATGGTGCCGCCGTTGCCGGTGTACGGGCCCTCGGTGCCCTCGCGGACCACGACGAAGTCGATCTCGGGCTGGCCGGCGAGCGGGGTCTCGACACCCGGGAGGAGCTTCGAGGGACGCAGGTTGACGTGATGGTCGAAGGCGAAGCGCAGCTTCAGCAGGAAGCCGCGCTCCAGGACGCCGGACGGGACCGAGGGGTCACCGATCGCGCCGAGCAGGATCGCGTCGTGCTGCTTGAGAGCGTCGAGGTCCGCGTCGGTGAGGGTCTCACCGGTGGCGTGGTATCGCTTGGCCCCGAAGTCGAACTCCTTGGTCTCCAGCTTCACATCCTGCGGGAGGACGGCGGAGAGGACCTTCAGACCCTGGGCCACGACTTCCTGGCCGATGCCGTCACCGGGGATCACTGCGAGATTGATGCTGCGAGACATGACGGCACCGTACTCCTTGTCCCATGGGATGACACGCCATGTCCGCCATCCGGACATCAGGTTCGCCGCCACGGCCTCGCGGAACGCCGACCCGACGCCCGCCGTTCACCCTTACGTACCGCGGCCGTTGGGGCGTCGTGGGAAGTTTCCCGACATGGACACCCCTGACGTCGGCATCCCGGAACCGCTCGCGCGCCGTATGAGCATGGCCGAGCAGCACGAGTACCTGCGGACGAAGCTGACCCGTCGGCGCGCCCTGGTCACCGCGGGCGCGTTCGCGGGCGGCGGTCTGCTGGCCGGCTGCTCGCAGGGGGCGGGGGCGGCGACGCACACGTCCGGCCCGTCCGTGCGTGCGGCGACCGGGCAGGTGCACGGCTCGGTCGTCACCCCCTTCGGCCGTCACCTGGCCTTCGGCGCGGACCCGCGGACCCAGATGCGCGTCTCCTGGCAGGTGCCGCTCGCGGTCAGGAAGCCGTACGTGCGGGTGGGGCTGACGCCCTGGGAGCTGAGCCGGAAGATCGAGGCCGAGGTCAGGGCCCTGCACACGCCCGGCCTGGCGGGTCGGCGGTTCGCGCTGGACCAGTACTACCTGCACGCGGCGCTCGACGGGCTGCGCCCCGGCACGACGTACTACTACGGCGTCGGCCACGAGGGGTTCGACCCGGCGGCGCGCGACCGGCACGCGACGGTCGGCCGTTTCCGCACGGCGCCCGCCGCTGCCGAGACGTTCGTGTTCACCGCCTTCGGCGACCAGGGCGTCACTCCCGAGGCGCTCGCCAACGACAAGCTGATCCTCGGCCGCCACCCGGCTTTCCACCTGCACGCGGGCGACATCTGCTACGCGGACTCGGTCGGGCTCGGCAAGGACTCCGACATCTACGATCCCAGCGCCTGGGACCTGTTCCTCAAGCAGACCGAGTCCGTGGCCAGGTCGGTGCCGTGGATGGTGACGACCGGCAACCACGACATGGAGGCGTGGTACTCGCCGAACGGGTACGGGGGCCAGTCGGCCCGCTGGTCGCTCCCGGACAACGGCTTCGACGCGCGCAGGGCGCCGGGCGTCTACTCCTTCACGTACGGCAATGTCGGGATCGTGGCACTGGACGCGAACGACGTGTCGTACGAGATCCCCGCCAACAAGGGCTACTCGGGCGGGCGGCAGACGGCCTGGCTCGACAAGCGGCTCGGCGAGCTGCGGCGGACAGCCGACTTCGTGGTGGTCTTCTTCCACCACTGCGCGTACTCCACGGCGACACACGCCTCCGACGGCGGGGTTCGGGACACGTGGGAGCCGCTGTTCGCCAAGCACCAGGTCGACCTGGTGATCAACGGCCACAACCACGTGTACGAGCGGACCGACGCCGTCAGGGGCGGAAAGGTCGGCAAGCGCGTCCCGGTCGGCGCGTCGACGGACCCGACACGGGACGGGATCGTCTACGTCACGGCGGGCGGCGCGGGCAAGAGCCTGTACCGGTTCCCCACCGGGGTGAAGGACAGCTACGAGGGGAAGGCCGGGAACCGCGAATACGTCGAGACCTTCCACTGGACCGGCTCCCGGCAGCAGAAGGCCGAGACCGTGGAGTGGTCACGGGTGCGGTACACCGGCTTCTCCTTCCTCTCGGTGGAGGCGGAGGCGGGGACCACCCCCCGGCTCAAGGTGTCGGCGCTGGCGCAGAGCGGCGAGCGCATCGACCACTTCGAGGTGCGGCGCGGCGCGTGAGCCCCGCGCCGCACCTCGTGCGGGTGCGGCTCCCGGTGGGCGGCCCGGCCGTCGGCCGGGGCGTGCGGTCGGCTCAGTGGCCCGTCTCGCCGCCGTTGTCCCGGCGGTCGAGGGCGCGCTGGAGGGCCGCCGCCGCGTTCTTGCGGTCGGAATCGCTCGTACGGGAGATGTGGCGGACTCGGCGGACGGTCGTCTCGGCCATGATGAATCGACTCCTTTGCCTCCGGACGCGGTGGTCCGGAAGTGCGGTGAGGGATTTACGAGACGCCGGATGGGGCGGGGAGCGGTGCCGCAGGGGTTGCCTGCCAGGGGCTCCGGCTCACGACCGCCATTCGCTGGGTCGAGCGAGACGTTCGGCTCCTACAAAACTAGGCGAGGAGCGGGCATCTGTCTCCACAGTTAGTCGGACTTCCTACTATCTGAGACGACGGTTCAGGTCGCACCGCTCTGACCTGCACTGATCCCACTGGCCACATCACTCACGGCTGGGTGCGGCCACGGGGGTGGCCGCCGCCCGCCCGGTCCGGCGTCAGAGCACGTCGCCGTCGCGCCAGTCGAAGACCAGCTCGTGTGCGGGGTCGAGGGGGCCGATCGACGAGGGGCGGACGAAGGCGGCCCCCTCCTCCTGCGGCAGGCGCACCACTCCGTCCGGGCCGAGCACGCAGATCCGGCCCGGCCAGACCTGCCAGCCGCGGGCCGTGTAGAGCGCGGCGCCCTCCTCGCTCGCGGAGAGCGCCCCCAGCGCGTACGCGCTGTCGACGACGCGTTCCAGCTCGGCCATCACCCGCCCGCCCAGGCCCCTGCGCCGCACGTCGGCGCGCACACCGACCGCCTCCACGTATCCGGTGCGCAGTGAACGGCCGCGATGCAGAACGCGGCGCTGGACCACCGAGCCGTGGGCGGCCAAGCCCCGTGCGTCGTGCACGAGGACATGGAGGCCGCCGAGTCCGTGGTCCCAGTCGTCGTCGCCGAAGCCCCCGTCGAAGGCGGCGTCCAGGAGCTCGCGGACGGCGCGGAGGTCGCCCGGGGCGAGGTCCGCGGTGTGGGCCGTGCGCAGTCGGGGGGTCATCGGGCCAGTATCGCCGGGGAGTCGACCACTTGTCGGGCCACTTGTCGGGCCACTTGTCGGACTAACCTTCAAAAGCACCTTGACCGGTTAGTCATAGGCGTGGTGAGGTGTTCTCACCACCAAGGAGAACTTCAAGGGTTAGGTGAACCGTCATGACCGCGCACCGGATCCACCACCGCACCACCACCGTCCGAGGCCTGGAGATCGCCTACCGGGAGGCGGGCCCCGCCGACGCCCCCGTCCTGCTCCTCCTGCACGGCTTCCCGACCAGCTCGCACATGTTCCGGGACCTGATGCCGCTCCTCGCCGACCGCTACCACCTCGTGGCCCCCGACCACATCGGCTTCGGCCGCTCCGCGACGCCCGCCGCCGACGAGTTCCGCTACACCTTCGACCGACTGGCCGAGATCACCGGCGAGTTCACCGAGCAGCTGGGACTGAGGGAGTACGCCCTCTACATCCAGGACTACGGCGCCCCGATCGGTCTGCGCCTGGCCCTCGCGCACCCCGAGCGGGTGACCGCGATCATCACGCAGAACGGCAACGCGTACGAGGAGGGCCTGGGTGCCGACGCGTGGGCACCGGTGCTCGCGCTGATCGCGCAGCGCACGCCCGAGACGGAGGCGCCGGTCCGGGAGATCAGCAGCCCGGACGGCATCAAGTGGCAGTACCTGCACGGCGTCCCGGACCCGACGCTCGTCAGCCCCGACGCCTACGAGCACGACGCGGCCCGCATGGCCAGACCGGGCCAGAGCGAGATCCAGCTCGACCTGATCTCCGACTACGGCTCCAACTTCGCCCTCTACCCGGCGTTCCACGAGTACTTCCGCGACAGCCAGGTCCCGCTGCTCGCCCTCTGGGGCGCGCACGACGAGATCTTCGTCCCCGCCGGCGCCCTCGCCTTCCGGCGCGATCTCCCGCAGGCCGAGATCCACCTGCTCCCCGCGGGCCACTTCGCCCTGGAAACGCACGCGGGCCAGGCAGCCGCCCTGATCGGCGACTTCCTGGCCCGGCATGTCCGCTAGCGGTCAGCCCATGTGCGGGTAGCCGTAGTCGGTCGGCGGCACCAGCGTCTCCTTGATGGCGCGGGTCAGCGTCCAGCGCATCAGGTTCTGCGGGGCACCGGCCTTGTCATTGGTGCCGGAGGCCCGGCCGCCGCCGAAGGGCTGCTGGCCGACGACGGCGCCGGTCGACTTGTCGTTGATGTAGAAGTTGCCCGCGGCGTAGCGGAGCTTCTCCATCGTGTACGCGGCGGCAGCGCGGTCGTTCGAGACGACCGAACCCGTGAGCGCGTAGTCCGACGCCGACTCCATCTGGGTCAGCATCTCGTCGTACTGGTCGTCCTCGTAGACGTGCACCGCGAGGAAGGGGCCGAAGTACTCCGTCTTGAAGACCTCGTTCTCCGGGTCCGAGCACTCGACGACGGTCGGGCGCACGAAGTAGCCGACGGAGTCGTCGTACGAGCCGCCCGCGACGATCGTGCAGGTCTCGTCGTCCTTCGCGCGGTCGATGGCCGCCTTGTTCTTGGCGAACGCACGCTCGTCGATGACCGCGCCGATGAAGTTCGACAGGTCGGTGACGTCACCCATGGTCAGGTAGTCGACCTCGGCCGCGAACTCCTCCTTGAACCCGGAGTTCCAGATGGAGGCCGGGATGTAGGCGCGGGAGGTGGCCGAGCACTTCTGGCCCTGGTACTCGAAGGCACCGCGGGTCAGCGCGGTCTTGAGGACGGCGCGGTCGGCCGACGGGTGGGCCACCAGGAAGTCCTTGCCGCCCGTCTCGCCGACCAGGCGCGGGTAGGAGCGGTACTTCTCGATGTTGTTGCCGACCGTCTTCCACAGGTACTGGAAGGTCTTGGTCGAACCGGTGAAGTGGATGCCCGCGAGGTCGCGGTGCTCCAGGGCGACCTTGGAGACCTCGATGCCGTCACCGGTGACGAGGTTGATGACACCCTTGGGCAGACCGGCCTCCTCCAGCAGCTGCATCAGCAGCACCGCGGCGTGGGTCTGGGTCGGGGACGGCTTCCAGACCACCACGTTGCCCATGAGGGCAGGGGCGGTGGGCAGGTTGCCCGCGATCGCCGTGAAGTTGAACGGCGTGATCGCGTAGACGAAGCCCTCCAGCGGGCGGTGGTCGAGGCGGTTCCACACGCCCGGCGAGTTGGCCGGGGGCTGCTCGGCGAGCAGGTCACGGGCGTACTTGACGTTGAAGCGCCAGAAGTCGACGAGCTCGCACGGGGTGTCGATCTCGGCCTGCTGGGCGGTCTTCGACTGGCCGAGCATCGTGGAGGCGGCCAGCGTCTCGCGCCAGGGGCCGGCGAGCAGCTCGGCGGCGCGCAGGATGATCGCGGCGCGGTCGTCGAAGGCCATCGCGCGCCAGGCCGGCGCGGCCGCGAGGGCGGCGTCGATGGCGTCCTGCGCGTCCTGCTGGGTGGCGTGCGCGCCGGTGCCGATGACGGCCTTGTGGTTGTGCGGCTGCACGACCTCGAAGCGCTCACCACCGCCGAGCCGCTTCTCGCCGCCGATGGTCATCGACAGCTCGATCGGGTTCTCGGCCAGCTCCTTGAGCTTGGCCTCCAGGCGGGCGCGCTCGGGCGAGCCGGGGGCGTAGCCGTGCACCGGCTCGTTGACGGGGGTGGGGACCTGGGTCACAGCGTCCATGTGTTCCGTACTCCTTAGTGAGCGGGTGGTTCGGGCTCAGCCCTTGGTGAGGATCGAGCGGGCGAAGAAGAGCAGGTTGGCGGGCTTCTCCGCGAGGCGGCGCATGAAGTAGCCGTACCAGTCGGTGCCGTACGCGGTGTACACACGCATGCGGTGCCCCTCGGCGGCGAGTCGCAGGTGCTCGTCGCTGCGGATGCCGTACAGCATCTGGAACTCGTACTCGTCCAGTTTGCGCCCGGCCTTGCGCGCGAGCTCCTGCGCGATGGAGATGAGCCGCGGGTCGTGCGACCCGATCATCGGGTACCCCTCGCCCTCCATCAGGATCTTCAGGATGCGCACGTACGCCTTGTCGGTCTCCGTCTTCTGCTGGTAGGCGACCTCGGCGGGCTCCTTGTAGGCGCCCTTCACCAGGCGTACGCGGCTGCCGCTCTCGGCGAGGCGGCGGGCGTCGGCCTCGGTGCGGAAGAGGTAGGCCTGGATGACGCAGCCGGTCTGCGGGAAGTCCTTCCGCAGCTCCTCGTGGATGGCGAACATCGAGTCGAGGGTGGTGTGGTCCTCGGCGTCCAGCGTGACGGTCGTGCCGATGGCGGCGGCGGCCTCGACGACGGGGCGGACGTTCGCGAGGGCGAGCTCGTGGCCGCCCTCCAGCGCCTGGCCGAACATCGACAGTTTGATGGACATCTCGGCCTTGGTGCCGAGGTCGAGCTGCTTGAGGCGCTCGATCAGGTCCAGGTAGGCGTCGCGGGCCGCGGTGGCCTGCTCGGGGGTCGTGATGTCCTCGCCGACGACGTCCATCGTGACCTCGAGGCCCTTGCCCGTGAGGTCCCGGATGATGGGGACGACCTGGTCGACGGTCTCGCCGGGTATGAAGCGGTCGACGACCGGCTTGGTCACCGGGGCCGCCGAGATCAGACGGCGCATCTTGTCGCTGCGCGAGGCGGCGAGAATCACGGGACCCAGCACGGGGCACCTCCACAACAAAGCCAGCAGGAGGCCGAATCCCGACCATTCGGGTACGGCACGGAGAACCACCGTGAAACCTATGGATCGCTCCGATCCTCTGCCATCGACAGCTGTCACGCATCCGTGCCATGGATCTCAGACAGATGTATGAAGGCCGCGCGAAAATGCGGGAGAATGCCCGGGTGACGGGTGAATACAGAGGGGACTACCAGGAGCTGGTCGACGAGATCTCGGCACTGCTCGGCGTGCCGGCGACGCTGGAGAACCGGGACTTCGAGCTCATCGCCTTCGGCGCCTACGACTCCGAGGGCGAGCTCGATCCGTCGGCCCTGGACCCCGTGCGCGCCCGCTCGATCCTCACGCGCCGCTCCACCGCGGCGGTCCGCACCTGGTTCGAGGGCTTCGGTATCACCCGCGCCACCGGGCCGGTGCGCATCCCGCCCACCCCGGAGGCGGGCGTGTACCGCGGAAGGATCTGTCTGCCCGTACGCCATCGGGGTGTCGTCCTCGGCTACGTCTGGCTCCTCGACGACGACCCGGGCCCCACCGCCGCCCAGCTCACAGCCGCCATGGAGGTCGCCTCCCGCATCGGCGCCCTGCTCGCGGACGAGCGGCAGGCGGGCGCGGATCTCACGCGCGAGTTGCGCGCGGTGCTCACCGCGGAGCGCGGCTGGCAGCGCGACATGGCCGTCGCCGAGCTGCGGTCGGCGCTCGGCCCGCGCGCCGACGTCCTGCACACCGTCGTCTGCGTGGCGCCGTGGCCGTCGGCCGACCCGGACGACGCCCCCTCCGCCCGTACCGTGCCGGGCGCGACCGCGCTGTGCACGGTGCCGTGGAGTGGGGGCAGGAGTGGCGGCACCTCCCACGCCGTCGAGGCAGGGGACACCGGGCGGAGTCTGGCGCTGCTCGTGCGGCTGAGGTCGGCGGACGTGCTCTCCCCGGCGCTCACGGCGGCCTCCCGGTTCGTGCGGGAGGCGGAGGGCGGGCGCGGGGAGAGCGGGCCGTCGGCGGGCGGCCCGGACGCGACGCGCGGGGAGGACGGACGGCTCGCGGGCGCCGCGGAGGGCGGACGGACCAGGGCCGGCGCGCGCAGCGGGCGGGGCCGGGCCGCGGCCGGGGTCGCCGTGGCCCGCGTGGGTCTCGCGGAGCTCGGGGCCGCCTGGCAGGAGGCCTCCGCCGCCGCCCGTGCCGTCCTCGCCGAGCCGCGGCTCGGCCCGGTCGCCGAGTGGGCGTCCATCGGCCCCTTCAGACTGCTCACCTCCCTTCCCCCGGAGGTGGCCCACGACCCCGTGGTGAAGGCGCTGCTGGCGCCCGCCCACCGCGAACTGGCGCGCACGGCCGAGGTGTTCCTCGACTGCGCGGGCCAGGCCGGCCGTACCGCCGCCGAGCTGGGCGTCCACCGCCAGACGCTCTACTACCGCCTGTCCCGGGTCGAACAGCTCACCGGCCTGGACCTGGACGACGGCGAGGACCGGCTGCTGCTGCACATGGCCCTGAAGGGGGCCCGCCTGTAGGTGCGGGCCGGTTCCAGGGGCCCGCCTGTGGGGCCGTGCGGGCCGGTTCGCCGTCAGGGGCCCGCCAGCAGGTCGCCGACGGCCGCGATGCCTTCGGTGATCGCCCGTTCGCCCACGTCCCCGAAGCCAAGGACCAGCCGGGGCGGCTCGCTCGCGCCGGTCGAGCGGCACGGGCTCATGCCGTAGAGGCCGACGCCGCGTTCCCGTGCCGCGGCCACGACGGTCTGCTCGTCGGCTTCCGGTGCGAGGTGGGCGACCGCGTGGAAGCCGGCGGCGAGGCCCGTGAGACGCACCGCGGGGGCGTGCTCGGCGAGAGCCGAGACGAGGGCCGCGCGCCGGGCCGCGTAGACCGTCCGCATGCGGCGCAGATGACGGTCGTGGCGGCCGGACTCGATCAGTTGGGCGAGGGCCAGCTGGTCGAGGGTCGGGGAGCCGCGGTCGGTCAGGTGCTTGGCCCGGGTGAGCGGGTGGGTGAGCGCGGGCGGACAGAGCAGCCATCCGATGCGCAGCGCCGGCGCGAGGGACTTGCTGACGGTGCCGACGGAGATCACCCGGTCCGCCGCGAGCCCCTGGAGCGCGCCCACGGGCTCGCGGTCGTAGCGGAACTCCGCGTCGTAGTCGTCCTCGACGACGTACGCGTCCCGTCGTGCCGCCCAGTCGACGAGGGCGAGCCGGCGCCCGGGGGCGAGGACCACTCCGGTCGGCCACTGGTGGGCCGGGGTGACGATGACGGCCCGCGCTCCGGTCGCGTCGAGCGCGGCGACGTCGACGCCGTCCTCGTCGACCGGGACGGGCACCGCCGTCAGGCCCGCGGCCTCGGCCGCCGACGTCGCCGTGGCGGGCGCGCCCGGGTCCTCGTAGGCGACGACGCGTACGCCCGTGCGGGCCAGGGCGTGCAGGGCCAGGCCCAGGCCCTGTGCGTAGCCGGAGCAGACCACGATCCGTTCGGGGTCGGCCGCCGCGGCCCGCACCCGGCGCAGATAGCCCGCCAGAACCTCGCGCAGAACTGGACTCCCGCGCGGATCACCGTAGTCGAGGTCTGAGGTCGGCATGGCCCGGCCCGCCTCGCGCATCGCCCAGAGCCAGTCGGTGAGGGGGAAGCCGCCCAGGTCCGGTACGCCGTGGCGGAAATCGGCGATGAGCCGGGGGGCCGCCGGGGGCGCCGAGACCGGCGCGGAGGGCACGTGGGCGACCGTCGCGACCCGGGTGGCGGATCCGACACGGGTCACCAGGTAGCCCTCCGCCTGGAGTTGGGCGTAGCAGTCCTGGACCAGACCTCGGGACAGGCCGAGCGTACGGGCCAGTTCGCGGGAGGACGGCAGGCGCTCGCCGGGGCCGAGGCGGCCGGTGCGGATCGCGTCGCGGACCTGGCGCTCCAGCTGGGCACGTAGGTGCTCGCCGCTGTCCCGGTCGACGTACAGCAGCAGTTCGGGTGACAGACCGGCCCACTGCAACGGCATGGAATTGGAGCTTACCGGCGGTCCGGCGCGCACCTAGCGTCGTTCCCATGACGACTACCGCGACGACTTCCCCGGCCCGCCCGCGCCTGGTCACCCGTCCGCTCCTGCTCCGCTTCGTGAGCATGGTCGGCGCATCGACCGGGTTCTTCCTGCTCCTGTCGGTCGTCCCCCGCTACGCGACGGCGTCGGGGGCGGGCCCGGCCACCGGCGCGCTGATGCTGTCCACGGTCCTCGGCGAGCTGGCCGCCCCCCGTTTCGTGGCCCGTTACGGCCACCGGTTCGCGCTCGTCGTCGGGCTGGTCCTGCTCGGCGCACCCGCCCTGTTCCTGACCCTCTCGCACGACCTGGCATGGATCGTGGCGGTGTGCCTGGTGCGGGGCCTCGGCTTCGCGCTCACCCTGGTCGCGGGCGGGGCGCTGACCGCGTCGCTCATCCCGGCCGAGCGGCGCGGTGAGGGGCTGGCCCTGGTCGGAGTGGTCTCCGGCGTCCCCTCGCTGATCGCCCTGCCGCTGGGCGTGTGGCTCGCCACCCACGTCGGCTACACGCCCGTCGCGGTCGCCGCGGGTGTGGCGGCCCTGGCCTCGGTCGCCTCCGTGCCGGGCCTGCCGGGCCGTCAGGAGCCCGCGCCGGGTGGGGAGAAGCCGGTGGGTGTGGTGGCCGGCCTGCGCACCGGGGGCCTGGTGCGGCCCGCCGCGGTCTTCGCGGCCACGGCCGTCGCGACCGGCATCGTCGTCACGTTCCTGCCGCTCGCGGTGCCCGCCGCGCTGGACGGCGTCGTCGCCATCGCCCTCTTCGTCCAGCCCGCCGCGTCGACGGCGGCACGCTGGGCGGCGGGCCGCCACGCCGACCGGCACGGGCCCGCGCGGCTGGTGCTGCCCGGCCTGCTCCTGTCCGCCGTGGGCATGCTGGTCACCGCCGCGACCGGCAGTGCGGTCGCCGTGCTCGCAGGGGTCGCCCTGTTCGGCATCGGCTTCGGCATCGCCCAGAACGCGACGCTGACGCTCATGTACACACGGGTCACCGCCTCCGGGTACGGCACCGTCACCGCGCTCTGGAACCTCGCGTACGACGGCGGCATGGGCATCGGCGCGGTCGGCTTCGGCGCGCTCGCCGGGTGGACGGGCTACTCCTGGGCGTTCGCGGTCACCGCCGTGCTGATGCTGGTGGCGCTGGTGCCCGCCGTGCGCGACCGGCGGACGGACGCACCCGCGGCGCCGTCGTCCTGAGCGATGTGCCGAGGCCCCCGGGCGCCGGGGGCCTGCCCGTACGACGTCAGCCGGCGGCCGTCCCGCCTCGGCCGTCGGTCTTCGCCGCACCGTCGAGCACCCGTCGCAGGCCTTCGGTCAACTGCTCGGCGGTCGTCGCCGAGTCCGCGTCGAAGAGCCACTGCACGCTGAGTCCGTTGAGCAGGGTCTGGTAGAAGCCGCCCACCGTGCGCAGCGTCTCCTCGTCCACGTCGTCCTCGAATCCGCCCATGAGCAGGGGGACGAGACCGCGGCGCCCCTCGTCCGAGGCCTTCACCAGGTGATCGCGGACCGTGGGCAGCCGGTCGGCGTTGGTGATGACCTCGAAGGTGAGCATCCAGATCGGACGGTCCTCGACGAATGACCTGGTGACGTTCGTCCAGACCTCCTGGAAGCGGGCGAGGGAGCCCGGCTCCCCGACGGTCCCGCCCGCGCCGATGGATTCGAACGTCCCGCCGACGTCCGAGATGAGTTCGACGTAGGCCTGGGCGAGGAGCGTGTCCTTGGAGCCGTAGTGGTAACCGATGGACGCCAGGTTCGTCCCCGACTCCTTCACGATGTCGCGCGCCGTGGTGCGCACGAACCCCTTCGCCAGCAGGCAGCGTTTGGCGCCTTCGAGCAGATCCTCACGGTGTCCCATGCGGGTCAGGGTACCCCGATCCACACAAGTGTCCCATACGTACGTATGAGACAAGTGTATTATACGAGCGTACTAGACAAGCGTTTAAGACGCTCGTACAGTCACTGCCATGACGAACCCGAAGAGCACGACCGCCTTCGCGTCCGGCGCCTTTGCCGGCCGCCGCGAATGGACCGCCCTCGGCGTCCTGATGCTTCCGCTGCTCCTGGTCTCCATGGACGTCTCGGTCCTCTACTTCGCGATCCCCGCGATCAGCGCGGACCTGGAGCCCAGCGGCACCCAGCAGCTCTGGATCTTCGACATCTACGCGTTCGTGCTCGCGGGCCTGCTGATGACGATGGGCTCCCTCGGCGACCGCATCGGCCGCCGCAAGCTCCTGCTGATCGGTGCCGCGGCCTTCGGCACGGCGTCCGTGATCGCCGCCTACGCCGACAGCGCCGAGACGCTGATCGCCGCCCGCGCGGTCCTCGGCATCGGCGGAGCGACCCTGATGCCGTCGACGATGGCGCTCATCCGCACGATGTTCACCGACCTCGGACAGCGCGCGAAGGCGATCGGACTGTGGTCCGGCGTCATGACCGGAGGCATCGCGCTCGGCTCGGTGATGAGCGGCGTCCTCGTCGAGTACTTCTGGTGGGGCTCGGTCTTCCTGGTCAACCTGCCCGCGATGGCGCTGCTGCTGATACTCGGCCCGATCCTGCTCCCCGAGTCCAAGGACCCGAACCCCGGCCGCTTCGACCTGCTCGGCGTGCCGCTGTCGATGGCCGCCGTCCTCCCCGTCATCTACGGCATCAAGGAGATCCCCTCCGAGGGCTGGAACGTCCGCTACGTCGTCTCCATCACCGTCGGCCTGCTCTTCACCGCCCTCTTCGTCCACCGCCAGCGCACCACGAAGTCCCCGCTCATCTCCCCCGCCCTGTTCCGCGGCCGGGGCTTCGCCCCCGCCGTCGTCCTCAACCTGGTCTCGTCCTTCGGGATGGTGGGATCGGCGTTCTTCACCACGCAGTACCTCCAGTCCGTGCTCGGCAAGAGCTCCATGGAGGCCGCGCTGTGGGCGCTGCTCCCCACCGTCCTGGTCGGCGTCGCCGCGCCGGTCGCCGCGCAACTCGTGCGCAAGGGCGTGCACCGCGCCCACGTCGTCTCCGGCGGTTTCGTCACCGCCGCCTGCGGCTACGCGCTGCTGGCCCTCGCCGGCACCGACTCGATGTGGCTCGTCCTCGCCGGCGCCGGTGTCCTCGCCTCCGGCATCGTCACCGTGATGTCGCAGATGATGGACCTCGCCCTCGGCACGGTCCCCGTCGGCAACGCCGGTGCCGCGTCCTCCCTGCTGGAGACGGGCGCCGAGTTCGGCGGCGCGCTCGGCATGGCCGTCCTCGGCTCCATCGGCACCGCGGTCTACCGTCACGACATGCCGTCCGGGGCTCCGGCCCCCGCCCACGAAACCCTCGGCGGCGCGCTGGCCGTGGCGCGGCAGCTCCCCGGCGACACCGGCCAGGCCCTGGCCACGGCCGCCCGGGAGGCCTTCACCCACGGCATGCAGGCGGCGGCGATCGCGGGCACGGTGGTGCTGCTGGGGGCGGCGGTCCTGGCCACCGCGACCCTGCGGAAGGTGCACGTCCGGGAGGCCGGACCCGCGGACGTCGCGCACCCGCAGGCGGAGGGCGCGACCGCCTGACACGGTCCACCGAGCACGTTCCGCGAGGGGTCCGGACCACCGGAGAGTGGATCCGGGCCCCTCGCATGCGCGGGACCGGGCCCTTCGCCCCGGAAGACCGGCCCCTCGGAGCCCGCGCACGGGGCGCGCCGGGCCGGAACGGGTCGGAACCGGGTGCTCCGGTCACGGTCGGCCCGGGGTGCGGTGGGTGCGGTCGCCACTTGTCGGGGCCCGTGGCTCTGATCGCCGTCTGCCGAGGTTGATCGCTCGGGTCGCACTCTGCCGGAGGCCCGTCGCCGCCGTCGCCGTCTGCCGAGGTCGATCGCCCTGGTCGCCACCTGCCGGAGGCTCGCCGTCGTCGCCACCCGTCGAGGCCCATCGCCCTGGTCGCCACCGGCCGGGGCCCGTCGGTCCGAGCACGTGGGGCGGGGTACGTGGCACGGAGCCGTCGCGCCGGTCGCCACCCGCCGAGCGTGCCATCGGCCGGAGCGCACAGGCGGGAGCCACCGCTTGCCAGCACCACACCCGGGACCCCCGCCGATCCCGGCGCACAGACCGGAGCCACCCCTTGCCAGCACCACACCCGGGACCCCCGCCGATCCCG
>NZ_AUKV01000014.1:0-283296 GCF_000424945.1 Streptomyces sp. 142MFCol3.1 | reverse complement strand
GGAAGCGCCGTAAGGCGTGGAGGTGACTGGTACTAATAGGCCGAGGGCTTGTCCTCAGTTGCTCGCGTCCACTGTGTTGGTTCTGAAACCACGAACAACCCCGTAGTCGGGCCACGGCTATGGTGCGGTTGACAGTTTCATAGTGTTTCGGTGGTCATAGCGTGAGGGAAACGCCCGGTTACATTCCGAACCCGGAAGCTAAGCCTTACAGCGCCGATGGTACTGCAGGGGGGACCCTGTGGGAGAGTAGGACGCCGCCGAACAAATATTGAAAGAGCTGGTTCCCGAACTTCGGTTCGGGGACCAGCTCTTTTTTGTTTGGCGTCACTTCGCGTTCACGTTGCGCGCCCAACATCCGTGACATGGGTACTGCTGCAATGCTCAGGGCCGCGGGCGTCGGGACGGGCGACGAGGTCATAGTGCCGGCCTTCGGCAACGTGGAGGTTGCCGAGGCCGTGACCCAGGCCGGCGCGACCCCGGTCTTCGCCGACATAGACCCGGCGACATACTGCCTCGACCCGAGCATGGCGGAAGCCGTACTCACCCCCCGATCGGCCGCTCTCGTCGTCGTACACCGCTTCGGGCGCACGGCCGACATGGCGCTGCTGAGGGACATCGGGCAGCGGCACGGACTCCTGGTGCTCGAACAGGGCGAGTCCGAGGCGCCGTACGACGAGACGGCGCAGCGCCGGCAGCGGGCCGCGTACCTCGACGGACGGCTGAACGGAGTGCGCACGCCGTACGGCGGTGACGGGCACACGTACCAGCAGTACGTCGTGCGCGTGCCGGGCAACGGGCGCCCCGACCGTGACGCGTTCGCACGGGCGCTGCGGGCCAGGGGAGTTGAATGCCGTGTGCCGGTGAAGACCCCCGTGCACCGCATGCCCGCCTTCCGCCGCGACATCCAGCTCCCGGAGACGGAGCGGGCCGCCGACGAGACCCTCGCGCTGCCCGTGGACGCGGCGCTGACGAAGCGGGAGATGCACCGGATCGTCTCCGCGTGCAACGCGCTGGGCGGTCTGCTGCAGCCCGCATTCTGACCTACCGGAACCCCAAAGGGACTGACCGGGACCGATTAGGAGCACGCCTCTGTCCGGGGTATGATCTATTCCGTTGCCGGGGGGGAAACCTCCGAAAGCAACAGGCCCCTATAGCTCAGTCGGTAGAGCGTCTCCATGGTAAGGAGAAGGTCAACGGTTCGATTCCGTTTGGGGGCTCAGAGAAAAGGCCTCGCCCATGTGGGCGGGGCCTTTTGCATATGCCTTCCACGGTAAGGCTGTTCAGCGCGCGCGGGGCCCGGCCGTCGAGTGCTCGTGGACCCCGCCCTTCAGTCCTCGGTGTCAGTCCTTCTGAAGCCCCGGCACGCGCATCGCCAGAATGGCCATGTCGTCCGACGGGGCGTCGGAGGCGAAGCGTTCGACCGCTCGCATGATGCGGGCCGCGACAGCGCCGGCCGTCAGACCCGTACAGGTGGTGAGGACGTCCGCGAGACCGTCGTCGCCGAGCATGCGAGTGCCCTCGCGGCGCTCCGTCACGCCGTCCGTGACGCACAGCAGCACGTCGCCCGGGTCGAGCGTGACGGTCTGCTCGTACAGCTCCAGGTCGTCCATCACGCCGAGCAGCGGCTGCGGTTCCGCGGCCGGTTCGACCGTGCCGTCCTGGCGCAGGCGCAGCGGGAGCGGATGGCCGGCGCAGACCACCTTCAGGACCGCCGAGCCGTCCTCCTGGGGCCACAACTCGCCGTACAGGAGTGTCAGGAAGCGGCTGCGGGCACCCTCGTCGAGGATCGCCGAGTTCAGGCGCTCCAGGACCGCGGGACCGCCGTAGCCCTCGCGGGCCAGCAGCCTCAGCGCGTGCCGGGCCAGACCGGTCACCGCCGCGGCCTCCGGGCCCGTGCCGCAGACGTCGCCGATGGCGAAGCCGTACGCGCCGTCGCGGATCGGGAAGAGGTCGTAGAAGTCACCCCCGACTTCGTTGCCCTCGCCGGCCGCGCGGTAGATGACCTCGACCTCGACGCCGTCGATGAGGGGGAGCTCCGGGGGCAGGAGGCTGCGCTGGAGGGACTGGCTGATGGCCATGCGCTCCGAGTACAGACGGGCGTTGTCCAGTGCCAGGGCCGCCCTGCGGGACAGGTCCTCCGCCAACTCCAGGATTTCCTGGCGGAAGTGCTCGTCCGAGGGCTTGCCGAGCGTCAGCATGCCGATGACGCGGTTGCGGGCCACCAGAGGGAGGACGACGGTCTCGCCGCCGACCGCGGAGGCCGTCGCCAGCGTCGTGCCGATGCCGGAGGACACCGAAGGCTGCTCGCCCAGGCCAAGACTGCGCATGGAGGAACGCAGGGCCGCCTGATGGGCGGCCTCGGCGGGCGCAGACCAGACCCGGGCGCCCGGGGTGGGGACCGGGTCCGGCGGGGCGATCTTCGCGAGGAGCGCCTTGAGGCCGTCGATGCGTTCCTCGTCCTCGTGCAGGACGTACGAGAGGTAGGGCTCGGAGGCCTGGTCGGCGATCGTGTAGACGGCACACCAGGTCGCCAGGGTCGGGACGGTCATCTGGGCCATGAGGGCCAGCGTCTGGTCGCGGTCCAGGGTGCCGGCGAGGAGGTCGGAGGCCTCCACCAGGAAGCTCAGCGAACCGCGGCGCAGACGCTCCAGTTCGCCGAGGCGGGCGGATTCCACCGCCAGAGCGATGCGATCGGCGGCGAACTGGAGGCGCAGGGCCTCCTCGTTGGAGTACCGGCCGGGCGCTTCGGCGGCGACGCCGAGGGAGCCGGTGAGACGGCCCTCGACCTTCAGCGGGACCGTGACGACCGAACGCATGCCGGTGCCGCCGAGCAGGGGTACGGCGCCGGGGACGACCGTGAGGTCCTCGTGCACGGCGGGCATGCGGGCCGAGCCGTAGCGGCCGGGGCCCGCCTCGACGGGGACGCGGGCGAAGCGCTGGCGGGCGGAGGGCAGGCCCGTCGAGGCCCGTACCTCCAGCTCCGTCTCGTCGTCGGTGGCCAGCAGGAGGAAGGCCGAGTCGCCGTCGAGCATGTCCCGGGCGCGCTCCACCGTGCGCTGGAGGAGGCCGTCGAGGTCGTCCGGGGCGGGTGAGCCGATGAAGACCTCGAAGGCGTCCGCGGTGGGGCCCTCGGGGCCGGCGGCCGTGTCCGAGGCGGGCAGACGCAAAGGGGTCTGGAGGACGGCGCGTTCGTGGTCACGGACGAGGAGGCAGACCGTGGAGGGCTCGCCGGCCGTGTCGCGGACGCGGAGGTGGGAGGCGTAGACGGGTGTCACCCGGCCGTCGGCGCCGCGGATGCCGTAACTGCCCTCCCAGCGGGAGAGTTGGAGGGCCTCGGCGATGCCCGTGCTGGTGCCGGGCGTGTGCGGCCAGGCCGCGAGGTCGGTGAGGGGCTTGCCGACGACCTGCTCGGCGGCGTACCCGAACAGCTCCTCCGCGTCCTCGCTCCAGGCGCTGATGCAGCCGGAGCGGTCGATCTGGACGACCGCGACACGGACGCGTCCGTCGGCGAGCGGAAGGAGGTCGGCGGGCAGGGAGGGGCCTGCCGCGCGGGTGCCGACCGGGCGCTCGGGGAGGTCGAGCTGGAACCACACCTGCTTGTGCGTCGGCGTGTACTCGACGCCCCAGCGGGCCGCCAGCGCGGCGCACAGCTGGAGCCCGCGGCCGCCCTCGCGGTCGGGGCTGCCCATATTGATGGCCGCCGCCTGGAGTGGAATCTCGCGTTCCGGGTAGCGGTCCGCCACCTCGATGCGTACGCCCTCGTCGCTGCGCAGACACAGTACGTCCGCGGAGGTGCCCGCGTGCACAACGGCGTTGGTGACGAGTTCGCTGGTCAGGACCACCGCATCGTCGACGATGTCGCCGAAGCCCCAGCCCTGGAGGGTGTCACGGACGAACGAGCGGGCGGTCGCGACGGAGCGCCCCACGGGCTCGAAACTGGCGGCCGCGCGCGCGGTGATCACAGAACTCCTCGTGCGGTTGTCTGCGTGCAGGGCCCCGTGGCCGACCTGCTCCTGCCGGAGCAGGGCGTGGTTCCCCGACGGCCGGGGATCCTGGGGGTGTCCCTCAGGACGCAGTCCGGTGGTCATGGTGCGGTGCCCCTCCGATGCCTGCCCGCTCGTGCTCGTGCCACCGCCCAGGCCGGACGGGACCGGCACGGCTGGACAGCCGCATGCAAGGTTACTTACCTTCGCCGTCCATGCGGATGCCGGTCACCAGTGTTTCCGCCCGAGGGTGTGCGGACGATGTGCGAAGCTGCCGAACTGTTATGGCCTGGTTCAGCCGGGGTGAAACACTGGGCAGGCTTCATGGAGAAGGTCCGGGCAGGCTGAATGCCGTCCAGCACGCCGAACAGAAGTACCCGAGTACGCCGAGCAGTAATGGTCGACCCTTGCGGGAGGGACACAGTGGAGTCTGGCGCAGCGACGCGGGGCAGTAAGACGCGCGCGAAAGGCGGACAGTCCCTGGAGAACGGGCGCACACCGCGCAACGGTACGACGGAGGTCGACACCGCTGCCCTGAACCGCCTGATGGCGGCCCTCGTGTCGATGCGGGACGGCAACTTCCGCAAGCGGCTCACCGTCTCCGGCGACGGAGTGATGTCCGAGATCGCCGCGGTCTTCAACGAGGTGGCCGACCGGAATCTCCATCTGACGGGTGAGCTGTCCCGCGTGCGTCGCATGGTCGGACGCGAGGGGAAGCTCACGGAACGGCTGGAAACAGGCGCCTGCGAAGGCTCCTGGGGCGCCGCGATCGACGCGTCCAACGCGCTGGTCGACGATCTCGTACGGCCCGTCTCCGAAGTCGGCCGGGTACTCTCCGCGGTCGCCGAGGGCGATCTGTCGCCCCGCATGGAACTGCGCGCACAGGCGGCGGACGGCAACGGGCACCCGCTGCGCGGCGAGTTCCTCAAGGTCGGGCGGACCGTCAACAATCTGGTCGACCAGCTGTCCACGTTCACCGACGAGGTGACGCGGGTGGCCAGCGAGGTCGGCACCGAGGGCAAGCTCGGCGGGCAGGCCCGGGTCCGTGGGATGTCCGGTTCGTGGAAGGACCTCACGGACTCGGTCAACACCATGGCGTACCGGCTGACGGCCCAGGTACGTGACATCGCGCTGGTGACGACGGCGGTCGCCAAGGGCGACCTGTCCCGCAAGGTCACGGTTCACGTGGCCGGCGAGATGCTGGAGCTGAAGAACACCGTCAACACGATGGTGGACCAGCTGTCGTCCTTCTCCTCCGAGGTGACGCGAGTCGCCCGTGAGGTGGGTACGGAGGGCGAGCTGGGCGGCCAGGCGCAGGTGCCGGGTGTGGCCGGCGTGTGGAAGGACCTCACCGATTCGGTGAACCTGATGGCCGGCAACCTGACGGCGCAGGTGCGGGGCATCGCGCAGGTGACGACCGCCGTGGCCAGCGGTGACCTGTCGCAGAAGGTGACGGTCAGTGCGCGCGGTGAGGTCGCGCAGCTGGCCGAGACGATCAACCAGATGACCGAGACGCTGCGTACGTTCGCCGACGAGGTCACGCGCGTGGCCAACGAGGTCGGCGGCGAGGGCCGGCTCGGCGGTCAGGCGAACGTGCCGGGCGCGGCGGGGACGTGGAAGGACCTCACGGACTCCGTCAACACGGTCTTCCGCAACCTGACGACCCAGGTGCGTGACATCGCCGCGGTGACGACGGCGGTGGCCAACGGTGACCTGTCGCAGAAGGTCACCGTCGACGTGGCCGGCGAGATGCTGGAGCTGAAGAACACCGTCAACACGATGGTGGACCAGCTGTCGTCGTTCGGCGCCGAGGTGACGCGGGTGGCCCGCGAGGTCGGTGTCGAGGGTGAGCTGGGCGGCCAGGCGCAGGTGCCGGGCGCGGCGGGGACGTGGAAGGACCTCACGGACTCGGTCAACACGGCCTTCCGGAACCTGACCGGTCAGGTCCGCAACATCGCGCAGGTGACGACGGCGGTGGCCAACGGAGACCTGTCGCAGAAGGTCACCGTCGACGTCTCCGGCGAGATGCTCCAGCTGAAGAACACCGTGAACACGATGGTGGACCAGCTGTCGAGCTTCGCCGACCAGGTGACGCGGATGGCCCGTGACGTGGGTACGGAGGGCCGCCTCGGCGGTCAGGCCCGGGTGGACGGCGTGTCCGGCACCTGGAAGGAACTGACCGACTCCGTCAACTTCATGGCGGGGAACCTGACTTCGCAGGTGCGGCAGATCGCGCAGGTCACGACGGCGGTGGCCCGGGGTGACCTGTCGCAGAAGATCGACGTGGACGCGCGCGGCGAGATCCTGGAATTGAAGAACACCATCAACACGATGGTCGACCAGCTCTCGGCCTTCGCCGACCAGGTGACCCGGGTCGCCCGCGAGGTGGGCACGGAGGGCCGTCTGGGCGGTCAGGCGCAGGTGCCCGGCGTCGCCGGCGTGTGGCGCGACCTGACCGACTCGGTGAACGGCATGGCCGGCAACCTCACCGCCCAGGTGCGCAACATCGCCCAGGTGGCCACGGCGGTGGCCCGGGGTGACCTGTCGCAGAAGATCGACGTGGACGCGCGCGGCGAGATCCTGGAGCTGAAGAACACCCTCAACACGATGGTCGACCAGCTCTCGAACTTCGCCGAGCAGGTCACGCGCGTGGCCCGTGAGGTGGGCACGGAGGGCATGCTCGGCGGGCAGGCGGAGGTGCAGGGTGTCTCGGGCACCTGGAAGGACCTCACCCAGTCCGTGAACTTCATGGCGAACAACCTGACCATCCAGGTGCGCAACATCGCCGAGGTCACCACCGCGGTCGCCAAGGGCGACCTGTCGAAGAAGATCACCGTCGACGCCAAGGGCGAGATCCTCGAACTGGTCACCACCGTCAACACGATGGTCGACCAGCTGTCCAACTTCGCCGAGCAGGTGACCCGGGTGGCCCGTGAGGTGGGCACCGAGGGCAACCTGGGCGGTCAGGCGCGGGTACCGGGTGTCACGGGCATCTGGAAGGACCTCAGCGACAACGTCAACGTGATGGCCAACAACCTGACCAACCAGGTGCGGAACATCTCGCAGGTCGCGACCGCGGTGGCCAACGGCGACCTGACCAAGAAGGTCACCGTCGAGGCCAGCGGCGAGGTCGCGCAGCTCGCCGACACCGTCAACACCATGGTGAAGACGCTGAGTTCGTTCGCCGACCAGGTCACCCGGGTGGCCCGCGAGGTGGGCACGGACGGCATCCTCGGTGGCCAGGCACGCGTACCGGGTGTGTCGGGTACGTGGAAGGACCTCACGGAGTCCGTGAACGGGATGGCGTCGAACCTGACCGGCCAGGTGCGCAACATCGCGATGGTCACCACGGCCATCGCCAAGGGCGACCTGACCAAGAAGATCGACATCGACGCGCGCGGCGAGATCCTGGAGCTCAAGACCACCATCAACACCATGGTCGACCAGTTGTCGTCCTTCGCCGAGGAGGTCACCCGGGTGGCCCGCGAGGTGGGCACCGAGGGGCAGCTGGGCGGTCAGGCACGCGTGCGTGACGTCGACGGGACCTGGCGCGACCTCACCGAGTCGGTGAACGAGATGGCCGGGAACCTCACCCGGCAGGTGCGTGCCATCGCGCGCGTGGCGACCGCGGTGACCCGCGGCGACCTGAACCTGAAGATCGACGTGGACGCCTCCGGCGAGATCCAGGAGCTTCAGGACTACATCAACAAGATGATCGCCAACCTGCGCGACACCACGATCGCCAACAAGGAGCAGGACTGGCTGAAGGGCAACCTGGCCCGTATCTCCGCGCTCATGCAGGGCCGCCGCGACCTCGACGACGTGGCCTCACTGATCATGAGCGAGCTCACGCCCGTGGTCTCCGCGCAGCACGGGGCGTTCTTCCTCTCCATGCCGCTCGTCGACGGCAAGGAGCCGGGCACCGAGGACGAGGAGGCGTACGAGCTGCGCATGCTCGGGTCGTACGGCTACTCGATGGGCTCCATGCCCACGTCGTTCCGGCCCGGCGAGGCGTTGATCGGCACGGCCGCCCAGGAGAAGCGCACGATCCTCGTGGAGAACGCGCCCAGCGGCTACCTGAAGATCTCCTCCGGGCTCGGTGAGGCGCCCCCGGCACAGGTCATCGTGCTGCCGGTGCTCTTCGAGGGGACCGTGCTCGGCGTCATCGAGCTGGCATCGTTCACGCCGTTCACGCAGATCCAGAAGGACTTCCTGAACCAGATCGCCGAGATGATCGCGACGAGCGTCAACACCATCTCCGTCAACACCAAGACGGAGGTGCTGCTCCGGCAGTCGCAGGAGCTCACCGAGCAACTGCGGGAACGTTCCGCAGAGTTGGAGAACCGGCAGAAGGCGCTCCAGGACTCGAACGCCGAACTGGAGGAGAAGGCCGAGCTGCTGGCTCAGCAGAACCGCGACATCGAGGTCAAGAACACCGAGATCGAGGAGGCCCGCCAGGTCCTCGAAGAACGTGCCGAGCAGCTCGCGGTGTCCATGCGCTACAAGAGCGAGTTCCTGGCGAACATGTCGCACGAGCTGCGTACGCCGCTCAACTCCCTGCTCATTCTTGCCAAGTTGCTCGCCGACAACGCGGACACGAACCTCACTCCGAAGCAGGTCGAGTTCGCCGAGACGATCCACGGTGCGGGGTCCGACCTGCTCCAGCTGATCAACGACATCCTCGACCTGTCGAAGGTCGAGGCGGGCAAGATGGACGTGTCCCCGACGCGTATCGCGCTCGTCCAGCTCGTCGACTACGTGGAGGCCACGTTCCGGCCGCTGACCGCGGAGAAGGGCCTCGACTTCTCCGTACGGGTCTCGCCGGAGCTGCCCGCCACTCTGCACACCGACGAGCAGCGGCTCCTGCAGGTGCTGCGCAACCTGCTGTCCAACGCGGTGAAGTTCACCGACTCCGGAGCGGTCGAATTGGTGATCCGGCCCGCCGGCGGGGATGTTCCGGTGGCCATCCGCGAGCAGCTCCTGGAGTCCGGTTCGCTGCGCGACGCCGACGCCGACCTGATCGCGTTCTCCGTGACGGACACCGGCATCGGCATCGCGGCCAGCAAGATGCGCGTCATCTTCGAGGCCTTCAAGCAGGCGGACGGCACGACCAGCAGGAAGTACGGCGGTACGGGCCTCGGGCTCTCCATCTCCCGCGAGATCGCGCGGCTGCTGGGCGGCGAGATCCACGCGCAGAGCGAGCCGGGACGCGGTTCCACTTTCACGCTCTATTTGCCGCTGCACCCGAGCGAACTGCCGCCGCAGGGTTACGGGCAGCTCGCACCCGCCCTCGAGGCGGGGGAGCTGCTCGCGTCCGAGGCGGAGCTGGCGGGGTCCGACATCGAGACGCCGGCCGAGGTGAAGTCGTACCGGGAGACCCAGAACGGCGCGGCCGCGCTCTTCAGGCGGCGCCGCAGGGCGGTCTCCGCGCCCGAACACCGGCCCGCGCTGCCCGAGCAGCCTCCGGGCGCCACGGCGGCGGCACAGGAGCAGTGGCAGGCCGGGAGCCGGCCGGAGGCCCCGGCGCAGACGCAGCGGGGCATCCGCTTCGAGGGCGAGAAGGTGCTGATCGTCGACGACGACATCCGCAACGTGTTCGCGCTGACCAGCGTCCTGGAGCAGCACGGCCTCTCGGTGCTGTACGCGGAGAACGGCCGTGAGGGCATCGAGGTCCTGGAGCAGCACGATGACGTGACGGTCGTCCTGATGGACATCATGATGCCGGAGATGGACGGGTACGCGACGACCACGGCGATCCGACGGATGCCGCAGTTCGCCGGGCTGCCGATCATCGCGCTCACCGCGAAGGCGATGAAGGGCGACCGGGAGAAGGCCATCGAATCGGGTGCGTCCGACTATGTGACGAAACCGGTCGATCCCGATCACCTGCTCACGGTGATGGAGCAGTGGATGCATGGGGAGTGACCGAGTCTGATCGGGCGTTCCGGGCGTCACGCACCGTCAGCGACCGGAACGGTTGGTTCCGCGCGCCGCGCCGGTGGCGCCGCGGGACCTGTGTCGTATAACTGACTGTGCCTGAAGCCGTGTAGAAGTACGGGATACGGGGAACCTTCTGGTCTCCCGCTGCGTTTCTGCTACGTGCACAGTGACATCGCGGTGACAGGGTGTGGCGACAGGCGGGGTGCGGCTACCATGACCGGCACAAGGACGGACGACGCAAGGGAGTCGTCCCCTGGGGCGGCGCCCGGTGCCACCTCAAGTCCTTCGGACAGGGGAGGCCCCATGCCGGGGCGAGGAGGGCGGGCCATGGTGCAGAAGGCCAAGATCCTCCTGGTCGATGACCGGCCGGAGAATCTGCTGGCGCTGGAGGCGATCCTCTCCGCGCTCGATCAGACACTGGTTCGGGCATCGTCCGGGGAGGAAGCGCTCAAAGCGCTGCTCACGGACGACTTCGCGGTCATTCTGCTGGACGTCCAGATGCCGGGCATGGACGGTTTCGAAACCGCCGCGCACATCAAGCGCCGCGAACGGACCCGGGACATCCCGATCATCTTCCTCACCGCGATCAACCACGGTCCGCACCACACCTTCCGGGGTTATGCGGCCGGCGCGGTCGACTACATCTCCAAGCCGTTCGACCCATGGGTGCTGCGTGCGAAGGTCTCCGTCTTCGTCGAGCTCTACATGAAGAACTGCCAACTCCGTGAGCAGGCGGCTCTGCTGCGCCTCCAGCTGGAGGGCGGGGGCAAGGCGGCGCTGGGCGAGGCCAAGGAGCCCGCCGGACTCCTCGCCGAGCTCTCCGCGCGGCTCGCGGCCGTCGAGGAGCAGGCGGAGGCGCTGTCCAAGCAGCTCGACGACGACTCCGCCGACGCGGCGGCGGTCGCCACCGCGGCCCATCTCGAACGCAAACTCACCGGCCTGCGCAGGGCGCTGGACGCACTGGAGCCGGGCACGGGGAGCGGGGCACCCTCGGTGCCGTCGCAGAACTGAGCGCGGCCCCTCCCGTCCCTCCAGGGCGAACCCGGACGTCACGCCTCCCGAGTGAGGCGGCGTCAGTTCCTTTACCTCGCAAAGGCGACACGAACGGGTGAAGCAGTAGGCACACGTGTCCGCTGCCGTCTCCACCGGTAACCTCACACACATGGCCTCACGTCAGTCCGCAGCCAAGAAGCCGCCAGCGAAGAAGGCGGCCGCTCCGACGAAGGCTCCGGCGAAGAAGGCCCCCGCGAAAAAGGCAGCCGCCAAGAAGGCGCCCGCCAAGAAGACCGCGGCGAAGAAGCCCGCTCCCGCGCCGGCGCCCAACCCGACCGGGGGCGTGTACAGACTCGTACGCGCCCTCTGGCTGGGCGTCGCGCACGCCGTGGGAGCGATGTTCCGCGGCATAGGGCGGGGCGCGAAGGGTCTCGACCCGGCTCACCGCAAGGACGGGGTCGCACTCCTGCTGCTCGGCCTGGCGCTGATCACGGCGGCGGGCACCTGGTCCAACCTGCGCGGCCCCGTCGGTGACCTCGTCGAGATGCTGGTGACGGGCGCCTTCGGCCGCCTCGACCTGCTCGTCCCGATACTGCTCGGCGTCATCGCCGCGCGGCTCATCAGGCACCCCGAGAGGCCGGAGGCCAACGGCCGCATCGTGATCGGCCTGTCCGCGCTCGTGATCGGCGTGCTCGGCCAGGTCCACATCGCGTGCGGTGCGCCCGCGCGCAGCGACGGCATGCAGGCCATAAGGGATGCCGGCGGGCTCATCGGCTGGGGCGCGTCCACCCCGCTGACGTACACGATGGGTGACGTCCTCGCCGTACCGCTCCTGGTGCTGCTCACCGTCTTCGGGCTGCTGGTCGTCACCGCGACCCCGGTGAACGCCATTCCGCAGCGGCTGCGGATGCTCGGCCAGAGGCTCGGCGTCGTCCAGGCCGACGCCGACGAGGACGACCTCGGCGACGAGGGCTACGACGAGCAGTGGCGCGAGGCCACTCCCGTGCGCTCCCGCAGGCGTGCGAGCGCCCCCGAGGCCTACGACCCGGACAGCGCCGAGCAGGACGCCCTCAGCAAGCGCCGGAGCCGCCCCAGGCGGTCCGCCGTGCAGCAGCCCGACATGAACCGCCCGATGGACGCGGTGGACGTCGCCGCCGCCGCGGCGGCCGCCCTCGACGGAGCGGTGCTGCACGGCATGCCGCCCTCGCCGCTGGTCGCCGACCTCACGCAGGGTGTCAGCGTGGAGCGGGACGGATACGAGGAGACGACGCCCGTACCGGCCGCGCGCGCCAAGAGCCCCAAGGCGGCCAAGGCGCCCAAGCAGGAGGCCCTGCCGGTCGACTCCGTCGTGCCCGACCTGACCAAGGCCGCGCCCGACGAGGGGCGCGAACTTCCCCCGCGCGCCGAGCAGCTCCAACTGTCCGGCGACATCACCTACTCACTGCCGTCGCTCGACCTGCTGGAGCGCGGCGGCCCCGGCAAGACGCGCAGCGCCGCCAACGACGCGGTCGTCGCATCCCTCCAGAACGTCTTCATGGAGTTCAAGGTCGACGCCGCCGTGACCGGCTTCACCCGCGGCCCGACGGTCACGCGGTACGAGGTCGAACTCGGCCCCGCCGTGAAGGTCGAGCGCATCACCGCCCTCACCAAGAACATCGCCTACGCCGTCGCCAGTCCCGACGTCCGGATCATCAGCCCGATCCCCGGGAAGTCGGCGGTCGGCATCGAGATCCCGAACACGGACCGCGAGATGGTCAACCTCGGTGACGTCCTGCGTCTCGCGGACGCGGCGGAGGACGACCACCCCATGCTGGTCGCGCTCGGCAAGGACGTCGAGGGCGGCTACGTGATGGCCAACCTCGCGAAGATGCCGCACGTCCTCGTCGCCGGCGCCACCGGCTCCGGCAAGTCCTCGTGCATCAACTGCCTGATCACCTCGGTCATGGTGCGCGCGACGCCCGAGGACGTGCGGATGGTCCTCGTCGACCCCAAGCGCGTGGAACTCACCGCCTACGAGGGCATCCCGCACCTGATCACACCGATCATCACCAACCCGAAGCGGGCCGCCGAGGCCCTGCAGTGGGTCGTCCGCGAGATGGACCTGCGCTACGACGACCTCGCGGCGTTCGGCTACCGGCACATCGACGACTTCAACGAGGCCATCAGGAACGGCAAGGTGAAGCTGCCGGAGGGCAGCGAGCGCGAACTCCAGCCGTACCCCTACCTGCTGGTGATCGTCGACGAGCTCGCCGACCTGATGATGGTCGCCCCGCGCGACGTCGAGGACGCGATCGTCCGCATCACCCAGCTCGCCCGCGCGGCCGGCATCCACCTCGTGCTCGCCACGCAGCGGCCGTCCGTCGACGTCGTCACCGGTCTCATCAAGGCCAATGTGCCCTCCAGGCTCGCCTTCGCCACCTCCTCGCTCGCCGACAGCCGGGTCATCCTCGACCAGCCGGGCGCCGAGAAGCTGATCGGCAAGGGCGACGGACTCTTCCTGCCGATGGGAGCGAACAAGCCGACCCGTATGCAGGGCGCCTTCGTCACCGAGGACGAGGTCGCGGCAATCGTCCGGCACTGCAAGGACCAGATGGCGCCCGTCTTCCGGGACGACGTCACCGTGGGCGCCAAGCAGAAGAAGGAGATCGACGAGGACATCGGCGACGACCTCGACCTGCTGTGCGCCGCCGCCGAACTGGTCGTCACCTCGCAGTTCGGATCGACCTCGATGCTCCAGCGCAAGCTGCGCGTCGGTTTCGCGAAGGCCGGTCGACTGATGGACCTCATGGAGTCGCGCAACATCGTCGGCCCCAGCGAAGGGTCCAAGGCGCGCGACGTCCTGGTGAAGGCGGACGAACTCGATGGAGTGCTCGCCGTGATTCGTGGGGAAGCTGAAGCGTAAGGAAACAGGACAGGTCGGTCACCGGACGGATGAGTCCGCGACACGCGGGTATTCGAACGTGACCCACCTGTAAGGAAACCGCGAGCAACCGTTTCCCGCCGTCGCACGTCAAGTTGAGCGAAGGGGCGCCAAGGTGCCCCGACATCAGGATGACCGGCCATTCTGATGGCGTACAAAGTCCTACCGCCCGGTTGCCCCACCCTTTCGTACCCCCCCTAGACTGAACGTCCAGCACAGGTGGCTACACGCTCGAAAGGCGCCCCCGTGTCCATCGGCAACTCCCCTGACGGCAACTTCCCCCAAGACGAGCGTCCGTTCGAAGACGACCGCGATGCCGAGCAGTTCCTCTCGATCGGCCGTGCCCTCAAGCAGGCACGCATCGAGGCGGGACTGAGCGTCGACGACGTCACCAACGCCACCAGGGTCCGCATCGCCATCGTCCACGCGATCGAACAGGACGACTTCACCCCCTGCGGCGGCGATGTCTACGCCCGCGGTCACATCAGGACCCTGGCCCGCGCCGTCCACCTCGATCCGGCCCCCCTGCTCGCCCGGTACGACGCCGAGCACGGCGGGCGCCCCGCACCCACGCCGGCCGCCCCGCTCTTCGAGGCGGAACGTATCCGCCCAGAGCGGCGCGGGCCGAACTGGACCGCCGCCATGGTCGCCGCGATCGTCGCGGTGATCGGCTTCGTCGGGTTCACCGTCGTCAAGGGCAGTGGCGGCGACGAGGACGGTTCGAAGACACAGGTCGCCGAGGGATCCAAGCCGACCGCCAGCAAGACCGCCTCCTCGGCCGGCCCCGAGACCACCAAGCCCGCCGACCCCAAGCCCGACCCCTCGGACAGCGCCATCGCGGCCGCGCCGCAGGACAAGGTCACCGTCCAGGTCAGCGCCGCCGACGGACGCAGCTGGATCTCCGCCAAGGACCACAACGGCCGGATGCTCTTCGACGGCCTGCTGAAGCAGGGCGAGTCCAAGACCTTCCAGGACAACTCGAAGATCAACCTGATCCTCGGGGACGCGGGAGCCATCCAGCTGTACGTGAACGGCAAGAAGATCGAGGACGACTTCCAGCCCGGCGCGGTCGAGCGTCTCACCTACACCAAGGGTGACCCCCAGGTCGGATAAACCGTCCGAAGGGGGACAGCCGGTACGGGGTTGGCCAAGATCGGCCAACCCCGTCGACGTGGGCTGTCGGAGAGACAAAGTAGTCTTGAGCCCATGCCTGAACGCCGTACCGTCGCACTCGTCACCCTTGGCTGCGCCCGTAACGAGGTGGACTCGGAGGAGCTCGCAGGCCGCTTGGAGGCGGACGGCTGGCAACTCGTGGAGGACGCCGAGGAAGCGGACGTCGCGGTCGTCAACACCTGCGGCTTCGTCGAGGCCGCGAAGAAGGACTCCGTCGATGCCCTCCTCGAAGCCAATGATCTCAAGGGGCACGGCAGAACCCAGGCCGTCGTGGCGGTGGGCTGCATGGCCGAGCGGTACGGCAAGGAACTCGCGGAGGCCCTGCCCGAGGCCGACGGCGTGCTCGGCTTCGACGACTACGCCGACATCTCCGACCGCCTCCAGACCATTCTGAGCGGCGGCGTCCACGCCTCGCACACCCCGCGCGACCGGCGCAAGCTGCTGCCGATCAGCCCCGCCGAGCGGCAGACCGCCGGCGAGGAGGTGGCCCTTCCCGGCCACGGCGCACCCGCGGACCTCCCCGAGGGTGTGGCCCCGGTGTCCGGCCCCCGCGCACCCCTGCGCCGCCGTCTCGACGGCTCGCCCGTCGCCTCGGTGAAGCTCGCCTCCGGCTGCGACCGGCGCTGCTCGTTCTGCGCCATTCCGTCCTTCCGCGGCTCCTTCATCTCGCGCCGCCCCAGCGACGTGCTGAACGAGAGCCGCTGGCTCGCCGAGCAGGGCGTCAAGGAGATCATGCTGGTCTCCGAGAACAACACCTCGTACGGCAAGGACCTGGGCGACATCCGCCTCCTGGAGACGCTGCTGCCCGAGCTCGCCGAGATCGACGGCATCGAGCGCGTCCGCGTCAGCTACCTCCAGCCCGCCGAGATGCGCCCCGGCCTCATCGACGTGCTCACCTCGACACCGAACGTGGTGCCCTACTTCGACCTGTCCTTCCAGCACTCCGCGCCCGGCGTGCTGCGGGCGATGCGCCGCTTCGGCGACACCGACCGCTTCCTGGAGCTGCTCGACACCATCCGCGCCAAGGCCCCGCAGGCCGGTGTGCGGTCCAACTTCATCGTGGGCTTCCCCGGCGAGACCGAGGCCGACCTCGCGGAGCTGGAGCGTTTCCTCACGGGTGCGCGCCTCGACGCCATCGGCGTCTTCGGGTACTCCGACGAGGAGGGCACCGAGGCGGCGACGTACGAGAACAAGCTCGCCGAGGACGTCGTCGCCGATCGCCTCGCGCGCGTCTCGCGCCTCGCCGAGGAGCTCGTCGCGCAGCGCGCCGAGGAGCGGGTCGGAGAGACCCTGCACGTGCTCGTGGAGTCCCTGGACGACGAGGACGGCGCCTACGGCCGTGCCGCTCACCAGGCGCCGGAGACGGACGGGCAGGTGCTGTTCACGAGCGGCGAGGGGCTCACCGTGGGCCATGTCGTCGAGGCGAAGGTGGTCGGCACGGAAGGTGTCGACCTGGTGGCCGAGCCTCTCCTGGTGGGCTCGCTGTCGTGTCCTGAGGAGGCGGGCAGATGACCGGAGTCCCGGCGTCTGCGGCGGGCGGCTCCTCCAGCGCGCAGGGCGCGGCGGGCGCCCCCGGCACATCCGGCGCTCCGGGAGGTGCCAAGCCGGTGCGCGGCGGGAAACTGGGCGCTGCCGCCGTCAACGAGGCCAGCCTCTGGAACATCGCCAACATTCTGACCATGGTCCGGCTGGTCCTCGTCCCCGGCTTCGTCGCGCTGATGCTGGCCGACGGTGGGTACGACCCGGCTTGGCGTGCCTGGGCCTGGGCGGCCTTCGCCGTCGCCATGATCACCGACATCTTCGACGGTCACCTGGCCCGGACGTACGACCTCGTCACCGACTTCGGGAAGATCGCCGACCCCATCGCCGACAAGGCGATCATGGGCGCGGCGCTCATCTGCCTCTCGTACCTCGGCGATCTGCCCTGGTGGGTGACCGGGGTGATCCTCGGGCGGGAGCTCGGGATCACGCTGATGCGTTTCCTGGTGATCCGGTACGGGGTCATCCCGGCCAGCCGCGGCGGCAAGATGAAGACGCTGGCCCAGGGCACGGCCGTCGGCATGTACGTGCTGGCACTGACGGGACCGCTGGCCACCCTGAGGTTCTGGGTGATGGCCGTGGCGGTCGTCCTCACCGTCGTCACAGGGCTCGACTACGTGAGACAGGCCATTGTGCTGCGCAGGCGCGGAATCGCGGAGCGCCGGGCGGCTGCGGAGGAGGCGGAGCGGTGACTTCCCCGGCCACTGACGTGGTGCGACTACTCACGGTGAGGGGTGAGACCCTGGCCGTCGCGGAGTCGCTCACCGGTGGCCTGGTCGCCGCGGAGATCACCGCGGTTCCGGGAGCCTCCAAGGTGTTCCGGGGTTCCGTGACCGCGTACGCCACCGAGCTCAAGCATGAGCTGCTCGGCGTCGACGCCACTCTGTTGGCCGAGCGCGGTGCGGTGGATCCGCAGGTCGCGGCCCAGATGGCGGTCGGTGTGCGCCATGCGCTCGGCGCGGACTGGGGGATCGCGACCACCGGTGTGGCCGGTCCGGACCCGCAGGACGGCCAGCCGGTCGGCACCGTCTTCGTGGCTGTCGAAGCGCCTTCCCCGACGACTTTTGAACCCGCTCATGGCGGGAAAGTGATACCGCTGCGGTTGAACGGCGACCGGGCGGAAATCCGTATGGAGAGTGTACGGAGCGTACTCGCACTGCTCCTGAAGGAGCTGGCGGGCGAACAGACCGGGAACGAGCGGGCACAGGATACGGAACAGAACGGGGGGTTTTGATGTTTGCAGCCCTGAGTGAACACGACATCGCTCCCCGCACGGCCGCGGCGCGAGGCGGTACGGTGGGGCGTGAAGGATGCGGCTACGCGGTCCGAGGAGGGAGCCACCGATGATTCTGCTCCGTCGCCTGCTGGGTGACGTGCTGCGTCGGCAGCGCCAGCGCCAGGGCCGTACTCTGCGCGAAGTCTCCTCGTCCGCCCGAGTCTCACTCGGCTATCTCTCCGAGGTGGAGCGGGGGCAGAAGGAGGCATCCTCCGAGCTGCTCTCCGCGATCTGCGACGCGCTGGACGTACGGATGTCCGAGCTCATGCGGGAAGTGAGCGACGAGCTCGCCCTCGCCGAGCTGGCACAGTCGGCTGCGGCCACCGAACCGGTGCCCGCACCGGTACGTCGCCCGATGCTCAATTCCGTGTCGGTGACCGGTGTGCCACCGGAACGGGTCACGATCAAGGCGCCTACAGAAGCGGTCGACGTCGTCGCCGCCTGACGCCCGCGGGCTCACGCTCGTGGGCCGAGGAAGTGTGTGAGAGCCCCGGCCGGGGCTTGTCCGGGGAGACCTGGAGGAGTGCGGCCGGGGTTTTCGCGTTGTGCGGGTGTCCTCTATGCGTCCATTTGCCGGTATCCGGCGCGGCGGCCATGGTGGAGGGGCAGCTCGGTGGCGCCCGGCGGCCGTCGCCGGACGTCTTGATCGCGATCGTCGTCGTAATCGGAGGATGTGGATGTACGTCGTGAAGAGCCCGCTGTCCGACGCGGACCTGAAGACCGTGGCCGATGCGCTGCAGGGCGCACTGGTCGACCTGGTGGACCTCTCGCTCGTGGCCAAGCAGGTCCACTGGAACGTGGTGGGGCCGCGCTTCCGCTCCATCCACCTCCAGCTCGACGAGGTCGTGGACACCGCTCGGCTGCACTCCGACACCGTGGCCGAGCGCGCCGCGACGCTCGGAGTCTCGCCGGACGGTCGGGCCTCGACCGTGGCCACCAGTTCCGGCATCGACGTGACGCCGGAGGGCTGGGTGAGGGACACCGACGCCGTGAAGACGCTCGTGGACGCGCTGGGCGCGGTGATCGCGCGGATGCGTGAGCGGGTGGAGGCCACGGCGGAGCCGGACCCGGTGAGCCAGGACATCTTCATCGGAATCACGGCCGACCTGGAGAAGCATCACTGGATGTTCCAGGCGGAGAACGGGTGACCGTCCGCGGGGCTGCGCCCGGGGTGTGCCCGCGTGGCGCCGGTGTGCCCTGCTCGTGTGCCGGGGCAGCGATCTAGCGTCGGGCTGGAGGTGGCGGCATGGCAGGGCGAATAGCGCGCCGGGGGGCCGCACTGGGGCTGGGGGCGCTGTGGTGGTGGAGCGTGCTCAGGCTCGCGCTGGTGCCGGGCGCCGGGATGCTGGAGGGCGCGGTCGCTGCCGGCGGCTGGGGCCTGAGCGTGCTGCCGGTGCACTGCGTGCCGAAGTCCCGGACGCGTGCCGCGAGGCCGGCGCGGGTCGCCGTGGCCGCGCGGCAGGCGGGGTCGGACTCGTGATCGCTACCAGGGCATCGACACGCCGCCGTTGGGGCGCAGGATCTGACCCGTGGTGAACGCCGAGGCGTCGGAGGCCAGATGCAGCACCGCGTGGGCGATGTCCTCCGGTTCGCCGACCCGGCCCAGTGGTGACAGGCGCGCCATGAACGCCTCCGTGTGTGCCTGCGCCTCCCCGTGACGATCGGTCATCGCCGTACGGGTCCAGCCGGGCGCGACCGCGTTGACCCGGATGCCGTGCGGGCCGACCTCGGTGGCCAGCGTCTTCGTCAGCTGCACCACGGCTGCCTTCGCCGCCCCGTAGCAGAACAGTCCAGGGCCGCCGGTGTCGATGGCGCCGGACGCCATCGTGATGACACTCCCCCTGATGCCCTTCGCGATCATCAGGCGAGCGGCCTCCTGGCAGGCGTACCACACGCCCTTGAAGTTGACGTTCAGAACGCGGTCGAGGTCCTCGTCCCGGGTCTCCAGCACCGGGCTGCTGTGCATGATCCCGGCGACCGCGGCCATGACGTCCAGCCGCTCGCAGGATGCGACGGCCTGCTGGACCTGGGCGCGGTCGGAGACGTCGAGCGGGTGCGTGTGGGCCGTGCGGCCCTCGTCCTTGATCATCACGGCCGTCCGGTCCAGGCCCTGTGCGTCGCGGTCCGCGCAATGGACCGTGGCCCCGGCCCGGGCGAGCAGCAGGGCGGAGGCGCGGCCGATGCCGCTGGCGGCGCCGGTGACGAATGCGGTGCGTCCGGTGAGGTCGTACGCCGTGAGGGGCATGAAGTGACGGTACGAGGGTTTCTGACGGGTCGTCAATTAGCTGTGTGCCGGGGACTTGTACGCAGTCGCCCGGCACCCGGCGGCGGGGTGGGGCCCGGCTGGCACCTCGGGCACCAGTACGTGGAGCGCTCGCGGGAACCGTCTCCCTGGTCGGCCGACCGGATCGGGGTGCCGCACCGCAGGCAGGGGCGGGGCGTGCGGCCGTACACGAACAGGTTCTGGTCGCGGCGTCCCGTGGTGACGCGGGTGGGGCGGTCGCGGTTGGCCTCCAGCAGCCTCTTGGCGAGGACCGGCAGTTGAGCCGCGCGGTCGGCGGGAAGGTCGCTGACGGGGAGCCAGGGGGTGACGCCCAGCAGGAAGCACAGCTCGCTCTTGTAGACGTTGCCGATCCCGGCGAGATTGCGCTGGTCCAGCAGGGCCTCACCGAGAGGGCGGGCCGGGTCGCGGAGGAGGTTCGCGAGGGCCTTGTCCGGGTCCCAGTCCGGGCCGAGGAGGTCGGGGCCGAGGTGGCCCACCGCCCGCTCCTCCTCGCCGGTGCGGATGAGGTCCAGTACGGGGAGGCGGTAGCCGACGGCCGTGCGGTCGGCGGTGCCGAGGACGGCCCGGATCTGGTGCGCGGGGCCACCGCTCCAGCGCTGGCCGGGCGCGTACACCTTCCAGGAGCCGTCCATCCGCAGATGCGAGTGGAGGGTCAGCCCGCCCTCGATCCGGGTGAGGAGGTGCTTTCCGCGCGGGGCGACCTCCAGGACGGCGCGGCCGGTGAGGTCGGCGGTGGCGTACCGGGGCACCCGCAGGTCGGAACGGACCAGCACCTTTCCCGCGAGGGCGGTGTGCAGCCTCTTCGCGGCCTGCCAGACGGTGTCTCCTTCGGGCATGGCTCCAGGGTGGCACGCGTCGGGGGGTGGTGGGCGTGGGTGCTTGTGGGGGATGGGCGTGGGGTGCACTCGCGGGGTGTGGGGGTGCGGCGCGTGCGGGGTGCGAGTGTGCGGGGTGCGGCGCGTGCGGGGTGCGAGTGTGCGGGGTGCGAGTGTGCGGGGTGCGGCGCGTGCGGGTGTATGTGTGCGTGGGTGTGGCTCGGGCTGGTGGCGCGTGGCATGTGCCGGGTGTGTCGGTGGGTTGCTGCGGCCGGTGGCGCGTGCATGGTGTCGGTGGGTTGCTTGGGCCGGTGGCAGGTGCCGGGATGTCGGTGGGCGGCTCAGGCGCGCAGGCGCAGTCCGCGGGGGGTCGCGATGAAGCCCGCTCCTTCCAGGAGGGTGCCGAACGGGGAGGTGAGCGCGGAGGCGCCGTTGACCCGCTCGACCGTCACCGTGCCGAGGGAGCCCGCGCGGGCGGCACCGGCGAGCGCTTCGGCGGCACTGAGCAGCCGGGCGTCCTCCATGACCGATGCGTCCGGGTCCGAGGGCCAGGCCAGCAGAGTCTTGCCGCCCCGCTCCATGTAGAGGGCCAGCTCGCCGTCGACGAGGACCACGAGCGAGCCTGCCTTGCGGCCTGGCTTGTGTCCCGCACCGGTCGGAGGCTCGGGCCAGGAGAGCGCCGCGCCGTACGCATTGGCCGGGTCGGCTGCGGCCAGGACCACCGCCGGGGCGGCCGCTCGGGTGCGGGAGCGGCCACTGCGGAAGCCCGGGCCGCCCGGACGGCCCGGGCCGTCGCCATAGCCGGACGAGGGGCGGGCGGGACCGTAGGGGCCGCCGGAGCGGGCCGGGAAGGCGGAACCTGTCGAGAACGCGGAGTCGGCGGAGTAGGTGTGATCGCCGTCGGGGCCGAGGCCGGCGCCGTCGGTGCCGTGGTCGTCGGGGAAGTCCGCGACGGCCGGGTAGCCGAGGGCGTTCCCGAATCCGGGGTCGTCCGGGAAGCCGGAGCCTTCGGTCGGCCCGAAACCGTGCGACTTGCCGAAGGCGTCCGGCGCGTCCCCGTCGTCCGGCCTGCGCGCGGGACCGCGGTCGCCCGGGAACGCGGGGGTGTTCGCGGAGCCGAGATCGCCGGGGAAGGCGGGGACGGCCGGGAGTCCGTCCGGGAAGCCAGGGAATCCGTCCGACATGCCCTGGGCGGACAGGGCCTCGCCCCGGTCCCGGGCGTTCGCCGCCGCACGCAGGCGGTCCACCGCGCCGTCCATCGCGAATTGCGCCGCGCCGAGCCCCTCGACCACGTAGCCGCGCCGGGCCTGGCCGCTGTCCTCGAACGCGGACAGGACGCGGTACACCGCCGAGAAGCCGCCCTCGACCCCCTCCGCGGCGACGGCACCCCGCGTCACCACGCCGTGCCGGTCGAGCAGGGTGCGAGCCAGGGCATGAGCGCGCACCGTGGCATCCGGCTCGCGCTCGGGGAGCAGCGACCAGCGGCCCGCCACCGTCGGCGGACCGGTCCGGGACTGAGGACGCGCCCCGCCGGTCAGTGAGCCGTAACGCCCGCGCGGGACGGAGCGCTTGGCACGGTGCGCCGTGGACCCCGCGGTGCGGCCGGAACCCAGGACGGAGCGCATCGGCGCGAGCGTGTCGTTCGTCAGGCGCCCGGACCAGGCCAGGTCCCAGATCGCGTCGGCGAGCTGGGGGTCGGTGGCGTCGGGGTGTGTGGTGGCGCGCACCTGGTCGGCGATCTGGCGGAAGAAGAGGCCGTACCCTCCGGACAGGGAGTCCAGCACCGACTGGTGCAGCGCCGTCAGTTCGAGCGGGTGCGGGGCCGGCAGGAGCAGCGGGGCGGCGTCGGCCAGATACAGCGAGACCCACCCGTCCTTGCCCGGCAGCGACCCGGCCCCGGCCCACACCACCTCTCCGGCGGCGGTGAGTTCGTCGAGCATCGCGGGGGCGTAACCCGCGACCCGGGAGGGCAGGACGAGCTTCTCCAAGGCGGACGCGGGCACGGACGCACCCTGCAACTGCTCCACGGCGCGCACCAGTCCGTCGACGCCACGCAACCCGTGCCCATTGCCCACGTGCTGCCACTGCGGCAGGAACTGGGCGAGAGCGGCGGGCGGCACCGGCTCCAGCTCGTGGCGAAGGGCCGCGAGGGAGCGACGCCGCAGCCTGCGCAACACCGCCGCGTCGCACCACTCCTGGCCGATGCCCGCCGGGTGGAATTCTCCCTGCACGACACGCCCGCTCGCCGCGAGCCGCTGCAACGCGCCGTCCGTGACGGCGGTGCCGAGACCGAAGCGGGCCGCGGCCGTCGTGGAGGTGAACGGGCCGTGGGTGCGCGCGTACCGGGCGAGCAGGTCGCCGAGCGGATCCTTGACCGGTTCGGTGAAGGCTTCCGGGACACCGACGGGCAGCGCCGTGCCGAGTGCGTCGCGCAGCCGGCCCGCGTCCTCGATCGCGGCCCAGTGGTCCGCCCCGGCGATCCGCACCCGGATCGCGCGGCGGGCGGCGGTCAACTCGTGGGCCCACTGCGGTTCGGCGCCGCGCTCCGCCAGCTCGCCGTCCGTGAGTGGACCCAGCAGACGCAGCAGGTCGGCGACACCTTCCGCGTCCTTGACGCGGCGGTCCTCCGTCAGCCACTGGAGCTCACGCTCCAATTCGGCCAGGACGTCGGCGTCGAGGAGCTCGCGCAGCTCTGCCTGACCGAGGAGCTCGGCCAGCAGCCGCGAGTCCAGCGACAGGGCCGCGGCGCGCCGCTCGGCCAGCGGGGAGTCCCCCTCGTACAGGAACTGCGCGACGTACCCGAAGAGCAGGGAACGGGCGAAGGGGGAGGGTTCGGGTGTGGTGACCTCGACCAGCCGCACCTTGCGGGACTCGATGTCGCCCATCAGTTCCGTGAGGCCCGGCACGTCGAAGACGTCCTGGAGGCACTCGCGGACCGCTTCGAGGACGATCGGGAACGATCCGTACTCGCTCGCCACTTCGAGCAGCTGGGCGGCGCGCTGGCGCTGCTGCCACAGCGGAGTGCGCTTGCCGGGACTGCGGCGCGGCAGCAGCAGCGCGCGGGCGGCGCACTCGCGGAAGCGGGACGCGAACAGCGCGGAGCCGCCCACCTGGTCGGTGACGATCTGGTCGACCTCACCCTTGTCGAAGGCGACGTCCGCCGCACCCACGGGCGCCTGCTCCGCGTCGTACTCCGTGCCCGCCTTCGTCGGGGTCTGGTCGAGCAGGTCCAGGCCCATCAGGTCGGCGTCGGGCAGCCGCAGCACGATGCCGTCGTCGGCATGCATCACCTGGGCGTCCATGCCGTACCGCTCGGAGAGCTTGGCGCCCAGCGCGAGCGCCCAGGGGGCGTGGACCTGGGCCCCGAACGGCGAGTGCACGACGACGCGCCAGTCGCCCAGCTCGTCGCGGAACCGCTCGACGACGATGGTCCGGTCGTCGGGCACGTGACCGCACGCCTCGCGCTGTTCGGCCAGGTACGACAGCACGTTGTCCGCGGCCCAGGCGTCCAGGCCGGCGGCGAGCAGCCGAAGCCGCGCGTCCTCCTTGGAGAGCGAGCCCACCTCGCGCAGGAACGCGCCGACCGCGCGGCCCAGTTCGAGGGGACGGCCGAGCTGGTCGCCCTTCCAGAAGGGGAGCCTGCCCGGGACGCCCGGGGCCGGCGACACCAGTACGCGGTCGCGCGTGATGTCCTCGATGCGCCACGAGCTGGTGCCGAGCGTGAAGACATCGCCGACGCGGGACTCGTAGACCATCTCCTCGTCGAGCTCGCCGACCCGGCCGCCGCCCTTCTTGGGATCGGACCCCGCGAGGAAGACGCCGAAGAGTCCCCGGTCGGGAATCGTGCCCCCGGAGGTGACGGCGAGGCGCTGGGCGCCGGGCCGTCCGGTGACCGTGCCGGCGACGCGGTCCCACACCACGCGGGGCCTGAGCTCGGCGAAGGCGTCGGAGGGATAGCGGCCCGCGAGCATGTCGAGCACCGCGGTGAAGGCCGATTCCGGGAGCGAGGCGAAAGGGGCCGCCCGGCGGACCATGGCGAGCAGGTCGTCGACCTGCCATGTGTCGAGCGCGGTCATGGCGACGAGCTGCTGCGCCAGCACGTCCAGGGGATTGGCGGGCACCCGGAGGGACTCGATGGAACCGGTGCGCATCCGCTCGGTGACGACGGCCGCCTGGACCAGGTCGCCGCGGTACTTGGGGAACACCACACCGGTGGAGACCGCGCCCACCTGGTGACCGGCGCGCCCCACGCGCTGCAGGCCGGAGGCCACGGACGGCGGCGACTCCACCTGGACGACGAGGTCGACCGCACCCATGTCGATGCCCAGCTCCAGGCTGGAGGTGGCGACCACTGCCGGCAGACGACCGGCCTTCAGGTCCTCCTCGACGAGGGCCCGCTGCTCCTTGGAGACGGAGCCGTGGTGGGCGCGGGCGATGACGGGCGGGGCGCCCTGCGCGGCTCCCGAACCGCCCATCAACTGGGCCGGTGCGTGCGCTTCTTCGAGCGGTTCCCCGGTGGCCCTCTCGTACGCGATCTCGTTGAGCCGGTTGCACAGGCGCTCCGCCAGGCGGCGGGAGTTGGCGAACACGATCGTCGATCGGTGGGACTGGACGAGGTCGGTGATCCGCTCCTCGACGTGCGGCCAGATGGAGGGTTTCTCGGCGCCCTCATTGCCGTCGGCGGCGGGGGAGGCGCCCAGCTCGCCCAAGTCCTCCACCGGGACGACCACTGAGAGATCGAACTCCTTGCCGGACCGCGGCTGGACGATCTCCACCTTGCGGCGGGGCGAGAGGAAGCGGGCCACCTCGTCCACCGGGCGCACCGTGGCCGAGAGGCCGATCCGGCGGGCGGGCTTCGGGAGCAGCTCGTCGAGGCGCTCCAGGGTGAGCGCGAGATGGGCGCCGCGCTTGGTGCCCGCCACCGCGTGCACCTCGTCGAGGATCACCGTCTCGATGCCCGTCAGCGCGTCGCGTGTGGCCGACGTCAGCATCAGGAACAGCGACTCGGGAGTCGTGATCAGGATGTCCGGCGGACGTGTGGCCAGCGCGCGCCGCTCGGCCGCGGGGGTGTCCCCGGAGCGGATGCCCACCTTGACCTCGGGCTCGGGCAGCCCTAGCCGTACCGACTCCTGCCTGATGCCGGTGAGGGGGCTGCGCAGATTGCGCTCCACGTCGACCGCGAGGGCCTTCAGCGGGGACACGTACAGCACCCGGCAGCGCTTGCGCGGGTCGGCCGGGTGCGGGGTGGAGGCCAGCTGGTCGAGCGCGGCGAGGAAGGCGGCCAGCGTCTTGCCGGAGCCCGTGGGGGCCACGACGAGGACGTCCGAACCCTCGCCGATGGCTGCCCACGCCCCGGCCTGGGCCGCGGTGGGCGCGGAAAAGGCCCCCGTGAACCAGCCGCGGGTCGCGGGGGAGAAGCCGTCGAGGGCTCGGTGTGCGGAGCTGACCATGCGTCCATCCTGCACCCGGCCACTGACAATGTGCCTGACCTGCGGAAATGATCGTCGAGGCCGGGAGGCCGGGAGGTGGGGAGGCCAGAAGACCGGAAGGTGGGGGTGTTGTCGCGGCGCGGGTGGCCAGGCGGCCCGGTCGCTGGGCCGAGGCCGCGTGGCCCGACGGCGGCCGCCGAGCCCGCGATCCGGCCGCCGCCGCCGGCAGAGAATGGAGGGCATGGCGACATCGGCGGAACGGGCACGGCACTGGCAGTAGGCGGAACTGCCCGGCGTCGACCTGCTCCGCGCACGCTACGTGGAAAAGATCTTCGTGCGGCACACCCACGAGAACTTCGTCATCGCCGCCATCGCCGACGGCGTAGAGGTCTTCCACCACGGCGGCGCCGACCAGTACGCGGGTCCCGGTTCCCTGGCCCTCGTCAACCCGGACACCGCGCACACCGGCCGCGCCGGCGTACCCGAAGGCTGGCGGTACGGGGCGGTGTATCCGTCACCGGAGCTGGTCTCCGAGATCGCCGCCGAGACCACCTCCATCCGCGGCACGCCCGGATTCGCCGCCCCGGTGCTCGACGACCCGTACACGGTGGGCCTGGTCCACCAGGTGCTGCGGGCCGCGGAGGAGGGCAACGCGCTCGCCGCCGACACCATGCTGCGCGTCGCGGTGACCCGGCTGCTGCGCCTCAACGGAGGTCCGCTGCCCCAGCGGTCCGTGCGCTCCGCGGGCGCCCGCACCGCCGCACGCGCACGTGCCGTGCTGGAGGAGCGGATGGCCGAGCCCCCGACACTGGAGCGACTCGCCGCCGACCTCGGGACCAGCCCGTTCGCGCTGCTGCGCGCGTTCCGGGACGCCTACGGCATGCCTCCCCACACCTGGCTGACCGACGCCCGGGTACGCAGGGCGCGGCATCTGCTGGACGCCGGCTCCGCGCCCGCGGAAGCGGCGGTCGCCGTCGGCTTCACGGACCAGCCGCACCTGAACCGGCACTTCGGCCGGATCGTGGGCGTGCCCCCAGGTGCCTACCAGCGCGAGCGCAAGAACGTACAAGACCGTCGCGGACGCCTGGCCGTACCGTCCGGGGCGTGGCAGAACAGACAGCTCTCGCAGACATACGCAGTGAAGGACTCGGAAAACCCGACGCCGCCGTCGTCCGGGACGCCCTGGGAGTCGGGGTCGCCGTCGGACTGTCCGGTTTCGCCTTCGGGGTGACCTCGGCGGGTGGCGGGCTCACACTGCTGCAGACCTGCGCGCTCAGTCTCCTGGTGTTCACCGGGGCCTCACAGTTCGCCCTCGTGGGCGCGCTCGCGACCGGGGGCAACCCGCTCACGGCCGCCGCGGGCGCCTTCTTCCTCGGGGTCCGCAACGCCTTCTACGGACTGCGTCTGTCGCAGCTGCTGGCCCTCCCGCGCGCGGTGCGTCCCTTCGCCGCCCAGTGGGTCATCGACGAGACCACGGCGGTCGCGCTCGCCCAGCCCACCCGGCGCAGTGTCCGCATCGGCTTCACCGTCACCGGACTCACCCTCTACGTGCTGTGGAACCTGACCACGCTGCTCGGGGCCGTCGGGGCCGAGGCCATCGGCGACACCGACGCCTGGGGGCTGGACGCCGCGGGACCCGCGGTCTTCCTGGCCCTGCTCGCGCCGATGCTGAGGACCGGCACGGAGCGTGCGGTCGCCGGAGCCGCGGTCCTGCTGGGACTGGGCCTGCTGCCCGTGCTGCCCGCCGGAGTGCCCGTCCTGGTGGCGGCGCTGGCCGCGCCGGTGGCTCTCTGGCTGCGGGGGCGCCGCGGGACGAAGACCGCCGACGACGGACCGAGGGAAGAGCGTTGAACATCTGGATCGCCATCGGCGCCACCGCCGTGGGCTGCTACGCCGTCAAGCTCATCGGACTGCTGGTCCCGGCCGGAGTGCTGGAACGCCCGCTCGTGCAGCGCCTCTCCGCCCTGCTGCCCGTCGCCCTCCTCGCCGCGCTCACCGCCCAGCAGACCTTCGCCGACGGACGTGTACTCGTCATCGACGCGAAGGCCGCGGGACTCGCCGCCGCTGCCGTCGCACTGGTCCTGCGGGCGCCCTTCCTGCTCGTGGTCGGTGCCGCCGTCGTGGTGACGGCGGGTGTGCGGGCGCTCACCGGCTGACGGCTCTCTCGAGGCAGCCGCCGGATGCACGCCCCGGCCGTCAGCCGATGGGCCGGCCGTACGCGCGCAGTGTGCGCAACGCCTCGATGGTCACCATGGGGCGGCACTCCAGGGCCGTGCCCGGCGCCCACCGACGCCAGTGGATCGGCCACCCTCCGTCCGCCTCCTGCTCGTTTGCCAGGTGATCCAGGGAGCGCGACATCTCGTCGTCGGTGAACCACGCGCGCGCGAGGGATTCGGGGGTCTTCGCGTAGTCGTGCGGGAAGTGGTGCTCGCCCGGCGCGTATCCGGACGCGACCGGAAACGCCTCCAGACGTTCGGGATCCAGCGCCGCGAGCCGCTGCTCGCGTACCATCCGGCCCAGTCGGTCGGCGGCGGCCTTCGCGCGGGAGCGGTCGGGCGCGGAGTCCAGGAAGGCGACGGCCGCCTCGATCTCGTAGGGATGCGACTTGTCCAGGGAGTCGACCGCGTGCCAGCAGAAGTCGGTGGCCCGGAACAGCCAGGCGTGCCACACCTCGTTGCGGTGCAGCAGGCCGACCACGGGGCCTGTGGCGAGGAGTTCGCTGGGCGGGTCGTCGACGACCGGCACGAAGGGGGCCGTCGGATAGCCGCGCTGGCCGGGGTGGATCGCCGGCAGGGCGCCGTCCGTCGTGGACACGGAGGTCAGGTAGCGGCACACGCGTTCCACGCGCTGTCCACCGCAGCGCCCGATGGAGTCGAGCACGCGCAGTGCGTGAGCGGTGTGCAGCGGCTGGCTGACCGGACCGCGCAGGTCGGGTTCGAGCGCGTGACCGTACCCCTCGTCCTCATTGCGGTAGGCGGCCAGCGCGGTCTCCACCGCGTCGGCGTCGCCGCGGAGGAAGTGGTACGCGAAACGGCGCTGCTCCAGCACGCGCGCGGTGAGCCAGACGAAGTGCTCGGCGCGCGAGAGGGGGGAGTGCGCCGGGGGCGTCGGGGGGAGTGGGGATGCTCCTGTATCGGCCATGCGACAGACCGTAGGGCGGAAAGCGGTCTCGGCAAGCGGTCCCGGCTCCGGCCCACTCTCAGGGGCGGGATACTGAAGTCATGCGGTTGACGGTCTTCTGGCAGCGGATGGCGGATCACTTCGGTGCGGGGTACGCCGACACTTTCGCGCGCGATCATGTGATGACGGAACTCGGCGGGCGCACCGTGCACGAGGCGCTGGACGCGGGCTGGGAAGCCAAGGATGTGTGGCGCGTGGTGTGCGCGACCATGAACATTCCGCACGAAAACCGCTGACCGGCCACGAAGATCCGGGGCCGGGTCCCGATTGTCGGTGGCGTGGGCGAGACTTGCTGGGTGGCCCCGACAGACGAGACCGCGCAGGTCGCCCCGCAGGCATCACCGTTCGGTACGACGCCGCCCGACCCGCCGCCGGGCGGAGACGCCGACGCGCGCGGCGGGCGCATGCCGCGCTGGCTGCCGCGTGCCATGGTGCTCGCCCTCGCCCTCATCGCCGTCTTCCAGCTGGGCAGTTGGGCCTTCCACCAGCTCACCGGCCTGTTGATCAACATCCTCATCGCGTTCTTCCTGGCGCTCGCCATCGAGCCCGCGGTGAGCTGGATGGCCTCGCACGGCATGCGCCGGGGGCTGGCCACCTTCCTCGTCTTCATCGGGTCGATGATCGTGATAGCCGGGTTCATCACGCTGCTCGGCTCGATGCTCGCGGGCCAGATCATCAAAATGGTCGAGGGCTTCCCCGAGTACCTCGACTCGGTCATCAACTGGATCAACACGCACTTCCACACCGACCTGAGACGGGTGGACATCCAGGACAGCCTGCTCCACTCCGACTGGCTGCGGAAGTACGTGCAGAACAGCGCCACCGGAGTCCTCGACGTGTCCGCGCAGGTGCTGGGCGGCCTCTTCCAGCTGCTGACGATCGCGTTGTTCTCGTTCTACTTCGCCGCCGACGGACCGCGACTGCGGCGGGCGCTCTGCTCGGTACTGCCGCCGGCCCGGCAGGCCGAGGTGCTCCGTGCCTGGGAGATCGCGGTCGACAAGACCGGCGGTTATCTGTACTCGCGCGGCCTGATGGCGCTCGTCTCGGGCATCGCCCACTACATCCTGCTGCAGGCCCTGGGCGTACCCTACGCGCCCGTGCTCGGCGTGTGGGTGGGCCTGGTCTCGCAGTTCATCCCCACCATCGGCACCTATCTCGCGGGCGCCCTGCCCATGTTGATCGCTTTCACGATCAACCCCTGGTACGCGCTGTGGGTGCTCATCTTCGTCGTGGTCTACCAGCAGTTCGAGAACTACGTGCTCCAGCCCAAGCTGACCGCGAAGACAGTGGACATCCATCCCGCGGTCGCCTTCGGATCGGTCATCGCGGGCACCGCGCTCCTCGGCGCCGTCGGCGCGCTGATCGCCATCCCGGCCGTCGCCACGCTCCAGGCGTTCCTCGGGGCCTACGTGAAGCGGTACGACGTCACGGACGACCCCCGGGTGCACGGGCACCGGACGCGGAGTTCGAGCACCTTCCTCGGGCGGGTGAGGGGCCTGTTCACCCGATGACGTCCGCCGGGCCGTTCACCGGGTGAGGGCCGCCGGGCCGTTCACCAGGTGAGGGCCGCCCACACACCGGCGCCGACGACGGCCGCCGTGTAGCAGCCGACCGCCGCGCACATGATCCGCTGCCGGGTCGCGCCGCTCAAGGCGGTGCGGGAGAGCAGCCGGGCCAGCGCGGGCAGTACCAGCACGGCGTGCAGGCTCACCCCGTGCAGCGGCTTGAGCGGGGCCGTCGAGTGGTACGCCGCCTCCTGATGGCCGGTCCGGGTGAGGACGACCCCCCGCGCGATCATCGCGGCGCCCGACAGCAGGGAGACGATCAGGATGGCGAACCCGGCACGGAGCGCGAGCGGCATGCCCGCCGGGCCCGTGGGCCGGCCGCGGAACGAGACGACGGCGAACACGGTGAGCAGGACGACGAGCACCCCGCCGCCCACGGCGAGCGTCATGGAGACCGCCGTGTCGAAGCCGGTCTCCATGTTGAGGTGCGAGGGCACCCGGCGCCATGCCTGAAGCGTGATCCCGCCGACCTCCACCACGCAGTCCGCGGCGAACACGACCAGCAGCGCCGTGCGCAGCCGGCTGCCGACACGCAGGTAGGACGTGACCCAGGTGATCGCCATCAGTGTCAGCCCGAAGGAGAGTCCGAAGGTGACGGGCTTGCGCCAGGAGACGGGACCGTCCCAGGGGCCGCCGTCGACGGCGAAGACCGCCAGGTGCGCGCATCCCGTCAGGACGAGCAGCGCGCCCGTCGCACAGCAGAGCCGCTCGGGCGGGCGGAGCGTGGTCCTCACCGGCGCGGGCGGTCGGGACGTGGTGGTCTCCATGGCTCACAGCCTGGCGACCGGGCCCCGCCGCGTCGTCGTACCCCCGAAGGCACCGGTCGTACGCCCGGGGGAGTAGTCCGGCCGTCGGGTGGGCGCAGCGAGGCAGCGACCGCCCGTCGGGCCCGGCCGATCCGTGCCCGTCCGGCTGAGGGCCGGGCGTCGTCCGGTGGAGGGCCGGGGCGTTGTCGGAGCGCCGCCGTACTCTCGGAGATGCGGGTGGTGCGCTTGACACGAAAATCGAACATCCATTCTTATGGAGGCTCCAGCGAGGCTCCCGGCGGGCATTTCGACAGGGTTTTGATGGAGATGTGCCCGAGTTATCCACAGGCCGGACGGGCGTCGGGGCGCATTGTCAGTGGCAGGCGTTAGCGTCTTTGACGTGAAGCGATCGACTCAAGCAAACCGGGTGGAACCCATGGCAGGAACCGACCGCGAGAAGGCACTCGACGCCGCGCTCGCACAGATTGAACGGCAGTTCGGCAAGGGCGCCGTGATGCGCCTCGGCGAGCGGCCGAATGAGCCCATCGAGGTCATCCCCACCGGGTCGACCGCACTCGACGTCGCCCTCGGCGTCGGTGGCCTGCCGCGCGGCCGCGTGGTGGAGGTGTACGGCCCGGAGTCCTCCGGTAAGACGACCCTGACCCTGCACGCGGTGGCGAACGCGCAGAAGGCCGGCGGCCAGGTGGCCTTCGTGGACGCCGAGCACGCCCTCGACCCCGAGTACGCGAAGAAGCTCGGCGTCGACATCGACAACCTGATCCTGTCGCAGCCGGACAACGGCGAGCAGGCCCTGGAGATCGTGGACATGCTGGTCCGCTCGGGCGCGCTCGACCTCATCGTCATCGACTCCGTGGCCGCCCTGGTGCCGCGCGCGGAGATCGAGGGCGAGATGGGCGACTCGCATGTGGGTCTGCAGGCCCGCCTGATGAGCCAGGCCCTGCGGAAGATCACCAGCGCGCTCAACCAGTCGAAGACCACCGCGATCTTCATCAACCAGCTCCGCGAGAAGATCGGCGTGATGTTCGGCTCCCCGGAGACCACGACGGGTGGCCGGGCCCTGAAGTTCTACGCCTCTGTGCGTATCGACATCCGCCGCATCGAGACCCTGAAGGACGGCACGGAGGCGGTCGGCAACCGTACCCGCTGCAAGGTCGTGAAGAACAAGGTCGCGCCGCCCTTCAAGCAGGCCGAGTTCGACATCCTCTACGGCCAGGGCATCAGCCGCGAGGGCGGCCTGATCGACATGGGCGTGGAGCACGGCTTCGTCCGCAAGGCCGGCGCCTGGTACACGTACGAGGGCGACCAGCTCGGCCAGGGCAAGGAGAACGCCCGCAACTTCCTCAAGGACAACCCCGACCTCGCCAACGAGATCGAGAAGAAGATCAAGGAGAAGCTGGGCGTCGGCGTGCGTCCCGAGGAGCCCGCCACCGAGCCCGGCACGGACGCCGCGGTCTCCGCGAGCGCGGACGAGGCCGCGAAGACGGTGCCCGCACCGGCTGCCAAGGCGACCAAGTCCAAGGCCGCGGCGGCCAAGAGCTAGTCCATGACGCGACGAACCGACTGGGCCGAGTACGCGTACCCCATCGCTCCGGAAGGGCCGGGGCAGGGGTACGACGGGCGGGACGGCGGCTCGGCCGGACACGGTGAGAACGCGTACGACACCGCAGCGTACGACGGGTTCCACGGCGACCCGAAGGGCGATGCGCCGGGCGGTGCCTCGCCCGGCGGTGGCTCGCGCCGCGGCGGGGGCCGGCGCGCCGACGGGGGGCCGCGCGGTGGCCGAGGGCGTCGAAGGCGTGGCGGTTTCGGCGAGGCGTCCGGCGACCCACAGGACGAAGACGCCTCTGCCTCGTCGAGGGCCGAGAAGGGGGAGTCTTCAGGGGACCCGGCTGAGCGGGCGCGGGCGATCTGTCTGCGCCTGCTCACCGGGACCCCGCGCACGCGGAAGCAACTCGCCGACGCCCTGCGCAAGCGCGAGATCCCGGACGACGTGGCGGACGAAGTGCTGACACGGTTCGAAGAGGTCGGCCTGATCAATGACAGTGCCTTCGCGGAGGCCTGGGTGGAGTCCCGGCACCACGGCCGGGGGCTGGCCGGGCGGGCGCTCGCGCAGGAGCTGCGGATCAAAGGCGTCGACTCGACGCTGATCGACGAGGCCGTCGGACAGCTTGACTCCGAGCAGGAGGAGACGACGGCGCGGGAGCTGGTCGCCCGCAAACTGCGTTCCACCCGCGGTCTCGACCGCGACAAGCGGCTGCGCCGGCTCGCGGGCATGCTCGCCCGCAAGGGCTACCCGGAAGGGATGGCCCTGCGCGTGGTGCGCCAGGCGCTGGAGGAAGAGGGCGAGGACACGGAGGGGCTGGACGACGCGGGGTACTGACCGGCTTCACAGCGGCAGAGCTCGCACACCGGCAGACGTACGAGGGCTCTGAGCACGGTCGACGCGCGGGGGCGCCGATCGCGTTCAGAGCCTGCTCGCCGTCCGGGCATACCGCGGCACACGCTCCACTCCACCGGCTCAACTCCTCTTGGCCGGGGTGGGGTTAACCCCCGGTCCAAGACGCCGGGCCGCCGCACTGCACAGACACCTGTGCACAGACGACTGTGTACGCATGGCACAGGAACCCGGCGCGCGAGCGGAATCCCCCTCGAAGGCGCCGCACGCACCCACCGAGCTCTGCGACCTCGCCACGCTCAAGGCGCTCGCGCAGCCCCGTCGGCAGCGCATGCTCCAGCACCTCACCCTGCACGGACCCGCCACGTCCGCCACGCTCGCCCGGGCGCTCGGACTCAACACCGGATCCACCAGCTACCACCTGCGCGAACTCGCACGGTACGGCTTCGTGGAGGAGTTGTCCGAACCGCGCGGCCAGGGCAGGCAGCGCTGGTGGCGGGCCGTGCCCGGAGACCGCCGCTTCCCGCCGCGCAGTCGGCAGAGCCCCGAGATGCGGCTCGTCATGAACGAGCTGAACCATGACGTCTACGCCGCCGATCTCGAACTCTTCGAGCAGACCCAGCTCCAGGCCGGCGGATACGAAGACCCCTGGGCGGACGCCTTCCCCTACTCGCGCGGCAGCATCCGGCTGACCCTCCCCGAACTGCGCGCCTTCTTCGAGGAGTACATCGCGCTCCTCAACCGCTACAAGCGCCCGGACGCGGACACTCCGCGCGGAGCGCGCACCGTGCTCACCCGATTCCTCGCCTTCCCGGCTCCCGGCGCCGCACCCGAGACCCACCCGGCGCCCCACAACAGAAGAGAGAGCGACCCCTCATGATGCTGCGGTACGCCCTGAAGACCGTCCGGGCCCGCAAGGGCGGGTTCCTCGGAGCCTTCCTCGCCCTGATGTGCGCCGCCGCTCTGATCACCGCTTGCAGCACCCTCCTCGAAACCGGGCTGCGCGGCACGATCAGCACCGAACGCTATGCCGCGGCCCCCGTCGTGGTCTCCGCCGACCAGAACGTCCACCGGACCACGGTCAAGCACAAGAAGGGCAAGACCAAGGTCAAACACAAGGCCAAGCCGATCGCGGAACGGGCCTGGCTCGACGAGGGCCTTGCCGTACGGCTCCACCGGGCACCTGGCGTGGGCCGCGTCGTCCCCGAACTGACTTTCCTGGCCAAGCCGTTGACGTCCGGCCCCGCTGTCGAGGAGAGCCGGCCCGCCTACGGCCACGCATGGGACTCCGCCGTGCTCACCCCCTACACGCTGCGCGTCGGAAGGGCGCCCAGAGCCGCGAGTGACCTGGTCGTCGACCGCCGGTTCGCCGAGCGCGCCCACCTGGAGCCCGGCGACCGTCTCACCGTCCAGTCGACGCAGTCGCCGCGCACCTACCGGATCACGGGAATCGCCCAGGCAGCTGTGAACGTACGCCACCAGACCTCGCTCTTCTTCTCCACCGCCGAGGCGCGGCGCCTGGCCGCACACCCCGGACACGTCACCGCCTTCGGCGTCCTGCCCGCCAAGAGGACCGGCACCACCGCCCTGGAGCGGTCGGTGGCCGAGGCGCTGCACGGCACCACCGCACAGGTCAGTTCGGGGAGCGCCCGCGGTCCGGTCGAGTTCCTGGACGCGGCCGCCGCACGTACGAAGCTGGTCAGCATGGGCGGCGCGATGGGCGGTACCTCGCTGCTGGTGGCCGTGCTGGTGGTCGTCGGCACCTTCGCCCTCTCCGTGCAGCAGCGCCACCGCGAACTCGCCCTGCTGCGCGCCATCGCCGCCACACCGGGCCAGATCCGCGCACTCCTCGGCAAGGAGGCGCTGATCGTCGGGGCGGCCGCCGGGGCGACCGGAGCGCTCGCCGGACTTCCGCTGGGCGCCTGGCTGCACAGCCGGTTCGTCGCCATGGGGGCCGTTCCGGCCACGCTCCAGCACTCGGCCGGCGCCTTCCCGCCGTTCGCCGCGGTGGCCGCCACGCTCCTCGGCGCCTGGGCCGCCGCCCGTATCTCGTCGCGCCGGGTCGCCCGGATCCGTCCGGCCGAAGCACTCGTCGAAGCCCGCGCCGAGCGCACCCGCCCGGCCTGGGGGCGCCTCCTCGCCGGCCTCGTCCTGCTCGCCGGGGGCGCCGTCCTGGTCGCCGTGCTCAGCGTGCTGCGCACCGAGCCCGCCTCGACTCCCGTGACCTTCCTGGCTGTCGTGGTCCTCGCCTGCGCCGTGGCACTGCTGGGACCGCTGCTGGTCAAGGCCGCCGCGACCGTGCTCGCGGGCCCGCTGCGGCTGAGCGGCCCCGGTGGCCGCCTCGCACGCGCCAATCTGCGGGGCAACGCGGCACGCATGGCCTCCGTCGTCACCCCTCTCACCCTCCTCATCGGCATGACCTGCACGGTGCTCTTCGTCCAGCCGACCCTCGGCGACGCGGCCCGCGCCCAGGCACGCGAAGGAATCCGTGCCGACTGGGTGCTCGCCGCACAGGGACCGGGTGTCCCGGCCGAGGCCGCCCGGGCACTGCGCACGCGGCACGACGTCGCAACCGAAGTGGTCCGCACGACCGTCCGCGTCGGCCTCGACAAATACGCGGCCCAGGGAGTGACGCCGGCCGGTCTCACCCGCACCTGGGACCCGGAGGTCACCGCGGGTTCCCTGAAGGACCTCGGGAACGACACCGTCGCCGTCAGCGAACTCGCCGCGCAACAGCGCCACTTGAAGCCCGGCAGCACCCTTGGGCTCACCCTCGGTGACGGCACGCCGGTCACCGTGACCGTCGCCGCCGTCTACGCGAAGGGACTCGGCTTCGGGGACCTCACCTTCGCCCATGACCTGGTCGCACGCCACGTCGACAACCCGCTCGCCACCTCCGTCCTGGTCGGAACGGACCGTACACAGACACAACTGGCGAGCACGCTCCGTAAGTTCCCGGCGGTCCGTGTTCTCGCACCCGCGACCGCCGACTCGATCCAGGCCGAAAGGCAGCAGGCGAACGCAGAGGTCAACTACCTCGCCATGGGGCTGGTCCTGGCGTTCACCGCCATCGCCGTCGTCAACACGCTCGCCATGTCGGTGTCCGAGCGGGTCCGTGAGTTCGCGATGCTCCGCCTCGCCGGGGCGACCCGACGCCAGGTCCTGCGGATGCTGCGGACCGAAGCCCTGTCGGTGCTGCTGCTCGCCACCGCGCTCGGCAGTTCCATCGCGCTCGCCGTGCTGACCGCCTTCAGCGTCGGTATGACGGGCGGCGCGGCCCCGGCGGTCACGCCTCTGGTGTACGTGACGGTCGTCGCGGTCGCCGGAGTGCTCGCACTCGTCGCCACCGCGCTGCCCGGCCGCGTCGCACTGCGGGTGCGCCCAGTAGCGGTGGCCACGGCCAAGGAGTAAGGGGCGATACGCAATGGTGGGCGCCCCTTACCTCCAGGGGCGCCCACTGGTGCGTACGACATCGAGCGACGCCCAAGACAGGCGGGTCCGCCAGACGTTCCGGCCTACGCGGCGGTCACCGGGAGCCCTGCCGCCTTCCACGCCTGGAACCCGCCGACCAGATCGGTGGCCCGGCGCAGTCCCAACTGGCGCAGGGACACGGCGGCGAGGCTCGACGCGTATCCCTCGTTGCAGATCACGACGATGCGCAGGTCGTGGCTCGTGGCCTGCGGGGCGCGATGACTCCCCTGCGGGTCGAGCCGCCACTCCAGTTCGTTGCGTTCGACGACGAGGGCGCCGGGGATGACGCCGTCGCGCTCGCGCAGCGCGGCGTACCGGATGTCCACCAGCAGCGCCCGGCCGGCCAGCGCGGCCTCGTAGGCATCCGCGGCGTCCACTCGGTCCAGGTCCTCGCGGGCCCGCTCCAGCAACTCGTCGATCCCCACGGGGCGCGGGCCGCTCACTGCCAGTCCTCGGGACGCTCGACGTGCTCCAGACGCAGCACCGGACCCGTGCGGCTGTAGCGGCGGATCTGCGGGAGCGGCGGGTAGTAGGCGTGGACCGAGATCGCGTGCTCCTCGGTGGACTCGTTGAGCACCTCGTGGACATGGTGGCGGCCGAAGGAACGCCCCTTGCCCGCCGGCAGGGTCCGTTCGCGGTCGATGCCCTCGGACAGTTCCAGGGTCTTCCAGCCGTCCGCGGGGAGGCGGGCGCCGAGGGAGTTCTCCTTGAGCTCGCCGGACGCGGTGAGGAAGGCGCCGACGGATTCGGCGTGGTCGTGCCAGCCGGTTCCGGTCCGGGGCGGCCAGCCGATGAGCCAGGCCTCACTGCCGCCCGGTCCTTCGAGGCGCACCCAGGTGCGGCCCTCGGGGTCGAGGGGGAGCGACGCGATCAGTTCGGCGTCGGCGGCCGTACGGCGCACGAAGTCGAGCAGGTCGGCCTGCGTGGGGGTTTGCGGGAGCGTGCCGACAGCGGGGGACACAGACACTCGTACCGTCCTGAGGGTTCGCGTGGGAGCGCGCGGCAGCGAGAGCGCGGCGCGCGGAAGGAAGGGGGGTGCGAATTCCGAGTTCAGCAGGACGGGCGACACACGCAGCCCGCATAGCGGACGAGGTCCATGTGGACCCTCCGCCACAGGCGTACACGAGTGTCGGTCACGTTCCGGAGTAGAGCATGACGGCGCAGACCGGTCAACTCACCGTCACTATGTGGACGCTCGGTAATCGTGGAGGCATGGATTGCCTGGGTCCAATGGATGCCGCTGCCGAAAACCGCGCGGCAGCGGGTCACCCGGTGATCGGGCGGTCGGGCGGTCGGTGCCGGCCTGAGGCCGACCGATTCGCATTCCGGTACTGCCCGAACTCCACGGCCGACGCGGGACCTGTGGGACTCAGTCGGTGCCGGGGCGGGGGGATTCAGCCCGTGCTCGCGGTGGCCTCCGTCTTCGTGGGGCCGCCGAGCGCGGCCTCCGCCGCCTCGTACAGGTCGGCCGGGCGCACCCCGCCGAGCGCGGTGACCAGGTGCCCGTCCGGGCGGACCAGGAGCACGGTGTGCGCGGCGGCGCCGGGGTAGTTCTCGGCGACCAGCAGTTCGGCGGGGTGGGGGAGCGCGGTCACGGCCGCGGCGAGCCGGGGCATGATCCCCGCCGTCACCCAGTGCTTCCGTTCCCACACTCCCGTACCGGGAGCGACCAGCACCACGAGGAGGACCCCGCGTCCGAGCCGCTCGCGCAGCCCCACGAACGAGCCGTCCTCGGCGGTCACCCGCACGTCGACGACGGGCGCGCCCGGAGCGGTGTCCACGGGGGTGTCCGACTCGGCACGCGGAGGCGCGAGCGGCGAGTCCGCGTACGTCCCCGGCGCACCCAGCGGGCCGCGTCCCAGATGACCGTCCGTGAGCAGCGCGTCATGACCGCGGGCGGACCCGGGAACGTAGGCGCGCAGACCTCCGCCTCCGCGGAGCAGCGGCAGTGCCTGGTCGGCGGCGCGCAGCCGGGCGGCGACGACCGCGCGACGCTCCGTCTGGTAGCTGTCCAGCAGCGACTCGTGCGGTCCGTGGTGCCAGGCGAGCGCCAGCTTCCAGGCGAGGTTGTCGGCGTCGCGCAGGCCCTCGTCGAGCCCCTGGGTGCCGAGCGCGCCCAGCAGGTGCGCGGAGTCACCCGCGAGGAAGACACGTCCGGCGCGCCACCTGCGGGCGAGCCGGTGGTGGACGGTGTGGACTCCGGTGTCGAGCAGCTCGTACGGAGGTGTGGGGCCGCCGCTCCAGCCGGCGAGGGTCTCCCGGACACGGGTCACCAGCAGGTCGGGCGTCACCAGGTCCTTGCCCGGGGGCAGCAGCCAGTCGAGGCGCCACAGGTCGTCGGCGAGCGGGCGCGCGGTCACCTCGGCGGCCGAGGGGCTCGACGTCCGCCACGGTGGCGTGCGATGCAACAACGCCTCGCCGGGCCAGGGAAGTTCCGTGCGCAGTGCCGCGACCGCGTGCCGTTCCACGGCCGTGCGTCCCGGGAACCGGATGTCCTGGAGCTTGCGCACGGTGGAGCGGGGGCCGTCGCAGCCGACCAGGTAGCTGCCGCGCCACCATGTGCCCTTGGAGCCCTTGGTGTGCGCGGTGACGCCCGAGGGTTCCTGCTCGATGGCGTCGAGGCGGCTGTCCACGGCGAGCTTGATCAGCCGTTCGTCGCCGATGGCGTCGCGCAGGGCGCCGGTCAGCGCGTGCTGCGTGATGTGCAGCGGGGCGGCGTACGTCCCGGCGCCGGCGACGCTCCGGGGGGACGCCGTGCCGGGTGTCCCGGCCGCGTGGTCCGCCGCGGGCGCCTCGCCGCCGAACGTGATCTCGCGTGTCACCTGCTTGCGCCGCATGGACCGCCATCCGGCCCAACGGAACCCCAGCCCGGAGAGCGGGAAACCGGTCAGCCGCTCGACGAGCGCGACCGTGTCCTCGCGCAGCACGACCGTCCTGGCGAGCCGCTGTTCATCCTTGCCCGGCCCCTCGTCGAGGACCACGCACGGCACCTCCTGGCGTGCCAGCGCAAGGGCGAGCGCGAGCCCAACGGGGCCGGCTCCGACGATGATCACCGGGTCCACGACGCGGCGCCCCCTGCCCGGTGCGGTGCCCTGAGGGATGTACGGGAACAGGCAGTTGGAGCGGGGTGCACGATCACAGAACGTATGCAACCTATTGCCGCTGCTTGCGTCAAGTGACGGAGGCAGCGGCACTCGCGCCGCTGCCTCCGTCATGCTCACATCTCGTCAGTTCTTAGGCCCGGCCGTCACCTCGCGTACGGCGACCCTTCGGCCCGGTCCGCAGTCTCACGGCGTTTTGGTGGTGCCCGGGTGCTCACCCGGCGTCGCGAGTTCGGCGACGGCGTCGGCACCGACGACCGCACCGGTCGACTTCTTGCCGCGACGCAACCGGCCCTCGAGCCAGCTCGCGAAGCTCGTCAGGCTGAAGTTCAGCACGATGTAGATCACGGCCACGACCGTGAAGCTGGCGATCGTGTTGGCGCCGTAGTACGCGCTCATCGGGCCGACCGAGGCGAGCAGCTCCGGGAAGGTGAGGACCGCGCCGCCGAGCGCTGTGTCCTTCACGATGACGACGAGTTGGCTGACGATCGCCGGGAGCATCGCCGTGACCGCCTGCGGCAGCAGGATGAACCGCATGACCTGGTTCTTGCGCAGGCCGACCGCCATGGCCGCCTCGGACTGTCCCTTGGGCAGGGACAGGATGCCCGCGCGGACGATCTCCGCGAGGACCGAGGAGTTGTAGAGCACGAGGCCGGTGACGACCGCATAGAACGGACGGTCGTCCGAGCTTACGTCCGTGTACTGGGAGTAGGCGGCCACAGCGAAGATCATGAGGACCAGCACCGGGATGGCGCGGAAGAACTCCACGATCGCACTCGCCGGGACGCGGACCCAGGCATGGTCCGAGAGCCGCGCGATGCCGAAGAAGGCTCCCAGCGGCAGCGCGATCACCATCGCGAGCGCCGCGGCCTTCAGCGTGTTCTTGAGGCCCGGTAGGAGGTACGTGGTCCAGGCCTCGGAGTGGACGAAGGGCTTCCACTTGTCCCAGGTGAGCTGTCCCTTGTCGTCGAGGTTCTTGAACACCCACCACGCCACGGCGGCGAGTCCGACTATGAACAACACCGTGTAGAGGATGTTGCGCCGCTTGGCCCGGGGGCCCTGGGCGTCGTACAGGATGGAGGTCATCGCTTCACCGCCACCTTCTTGCCCACCCAGCCGAGCAGCAGGCCGGTCGGCAGCGTCAGGCACATGAATCCGAAGGCGAAGACGGCCGAGATCGCGACGAGCTGAGCCTCGTTCTCGATCATCTCTTTCATCAGGGTCGCCGCTTCGGCCACGCCGATCGCAGCCGCCACCGTGGTGTTCTTCGTCAGCGCGATCAGCACGTTCGTCAGCGGGCCGACGACCGAACGGAAGGCTTGTGGCAGCACGATCAGCGTCAGGACCTGGGTGAAGTTCAGGCCGATGGCGCGTGCTGCCTCCGCCTGGCCCACCGGGACCGTGTTGATGCCCGAACGCAGTGCCTCACAGACGAAGGCGGAGGTGTAGGCGATCAGACCCAGCACGGCAAGCCGGAAGTTGATCGTGTCGAAGTTGCTCGATCCGAGGCTGACACCCAGGGTCTGGTTGAGGCCCAGTGAGGTGAACAGAATGATCACGGTGAGCGGGATGTTCCGCACGATGTTCACGTAGGCGGTGCCGAAACCGCGCATGAGGGGCACAGGGCCGACGCGCATGGCCGCCAGCATCGTTCCCCAGATGAGGGAGCCGATGGCTGAGAAGACGGCGAGTTTCACCGTCACCCAGAAGGCTCCCAGCAGGTCGTAACCTTCAAGAAAGTCGAACACGATCTCCCGCGCTTCCGCGTGTGGCGATGCCCGGGTGCGCCACCCCCCGTGGGTGGCGCACCGTCGGGCCCTGCTCAGCTGACGACGTTGCCGATCTTCGGCGCCTGCTCGTTCTTGTACTTCGCCGGGCCGAAGTTCTTGTCGACGGCCTTCTGCCACGAACCGTCGGCGACCATCTCTTCGAGCGCCTTGTTGATCTTGGCCTTGAGGTCGCTGCCCTTCTTGACGCCGATGCCGTAGTTCTCGTTGGTCATCTTGAAGCCGCCGAGCTTGAACTTGCCCTTGAAGTTCGACTGCGCCGCGTAACCCGCGAGGATGGAGTCGTCCGTCGTCAGGGCGTCGATCGCCTTGTTCTGCAGGCCGGTCAGACACGCCGAGTACGTCGGGTACTTCTGGAGCTGCGCCTTGGGGGCCAGCTTGTCGTGCACGTTCTGGGCCGAGGTCGAACCCGTCACCGAGCACAGCTTCTTGCTGTTGAGGTCCGCCGGCGACTTGATGGAGTTGTCGTCGGCGCGGATCAGGACGTCCTGGTGGGCCAGCAGGTACGGGCCGGCGAAGTCGACGAGCTGCTGGCGCTCAGGGGTGATCGAGTAGGAGGCGGCGATGAAGTCGACGTCACCGCGCTTCAGCATGTTCTCGCGGTCGGCGCTCTTCGACTCCTTCCACTGGATCTGGTCGGCCTTGTAGCCGAGCTTCTTGGCGACGTACGTCGCGACGTCAACGTCGAAGCCGGAGTAACCCTGCGGGGTCTTCTGGCCGATGCCGGGCTGGTCGAACTTGATGCCGATGGTGATCTTCTTGCCGCCGCCCGACGACCCGTTGTCGTCCTTGTCGCCCGAGCCGCACGCCGTGGCCGTGACCGCGAGCGCGAGGACGGCGGCCGAGGCGGCGGTGACCTTGCGGAGCTTCATGGTGAACATCCTTTGACTGGTGAAGAGATGCAGTTCTTCAGGAACGAACGAGGGACTTCGGGGCCGGACCTTCGTCGGCGAGACCGGCCGTGAAGAAGTGCAGGACGTCAGTGGTGCAGGATCTTCGACAGGAAGTCCTTGGCACGATCGCTGCGCGGGTTGCTGAAGAACTGGTCCGGCACAGCCTCTTCGACGATGCGACCGTCGGCCATGAACACCACCCGATTGGCGGCGGAACGGGCGAAGCCCATCTCATGGGTGACGACGATCATGGTCATGCCGTCCCTGGCGAGCTGCTGCATGACCTCGAGGACCTCGTTGATCATCTCGGGGTCCAGCGCCGAGGTCGGCTCGTCGAAGAGCATGACCTTGGGGTCCATGGCCAGCGCCCGGGCGATCGCGACACGCTGCTGCTGGCCGCCCGACAGCTGTGCGGGGTACTTGTCCGCCTGCGTGCCGACGCCGACGCGGTCGAGAAGCGTCCGGGCCTTCTCCTCCGCGGCCTTCTTGTCGGCCTTGCGGACCTTGATCTGCCCCAGCATCACGTTCTCGAGCACCGTCTTGTGCGCGAAGAGGTTGAAGGACTGGAAGACCATGCCCACGTCGGCCCGCAGCCGGGCGAGTGCCTTGCCCTCCTCGGGCAACGGCTTGCCGTCGATCGAGATGTCACCCGAGTCGATGGTCTCCAGGCGGTTGATGGTGCGGCACAGAGTGGACTTTCCGGACCCGGAGGGCCCGATGACCACGACGACCTCGCCGCGGGCGATCGTCAGGTCAATGTCCTGGAGCACGTGCAACGCGCCGAAGTGCTTGTTGACGCCCTTCAGGACGACCAGTTCCTCGGCCGCGGCCACGGCGTCCTTGGCCACCGATGCTTCGGTCATCGCTTTTTGGCTCCATCCTCCTCGGTTTCGGAGGACAGTAGTAACCCCGCACGACCAGCGTCATTACATCTGAGGGGAACTTGAGCATCACGATCCGGTAGCAATCGGACACGTGTCGTAGCAGGGGGTACGCGGTCGCGTACCGGCTGGGTAACGGAAGCCGTCGGCAACCCGATGGCTCTTGACGCCATCCTTGTCCATCGGCGTGACTTCCACAGTGCACGCGCGCGTGTGTCGCGTTCCTACAAGCCGAGACCGTATGACCGATGAACCGGAGGGGGCCGGAATGAGACTGCTCCTCGTCGAGGACGACAACCATGTCGCCGCCGCCCTGTCCGCGGTGCTGGCGCGACACGGTTTCGACGTCACGCACGCCCGCAGCGGCGAGGAGGCGCTCCAGGCACTGGTGCCGGAGTGCGACGGCTTCGGGGTCGTCCTGCTCGACCTGGGACTGCCCGACCAGGACGGCTACGAGGTGTGCGGCAAGATCCGCAAGCGGACCAGCACCCCGGTGATCATGGTCACCGCCCGCTCCGACGTACGCTCGCGCATCCACGGCCTCAACCTCGGCGCCGACGACTACGTGGTGAAGCCGTACGACACCGGAGAGCTGCTCGCCCGTATCCACGCCGTCAGCCGGCGCAGCGTACCGGACGAGGCCGCCACCCACGGCGAGACCGCGCTGCGCCTCGGGCCCGTGCACATCGAACTCCCCAACCGTCAGGTCACCGTCGACGGTTCGACCGTCCAACTGACCCGCAAGGAGTTCGATCTCCTCGCACTGCTGGCCCAGCGGCCCGGAGTGGTCTTCCGCCGGGAACAGATCATCAGCGAGGTGTGGCGCACCAGTTGGGAGGGGACCGGGCGCACCCTGGAGGTGCACGTCGCGTCCCTGCGTTCCAAACTGCGCATGCCGGCGCTGATCGAGACCGTACGCGGCGTCGGGTACCGGCTCGTCGCCCCGGTGTCGTAGCGGGGCCGGGTGCGCACACGTCTTCTGCCGCTGCTCATCGTCCTGATGGCCGCCGTGCTGCTGGCGCTCGGCGTCCCGCTGGCCGTGAGTGTGGCGGCGGCCGAGCAGCAACGGGTGGTCGTCGACCGCATCGACGACACGGCGCGCTTCGCGGCCCTCGCCCAGTTCGTCACGGACCCGCCGACCGCGGCCCCGGAGAACTTCACCGACGAACGCGGCCAGACCCTGCGCACGGAACTCGCCCGCTACTACAGCGTGTACGGCATCCGGGCCGGCGTCTTCTACCGCAACGACACGCCCATGGCCAACGCGCCGGACACCTGGTTCCTGCCCAAGAAGGGCGCGGCGCGCGACGCGTTCAACGAGGCCCGCGTCAGCCGGCGCAGCCACGACCCGCAACAGGTCTGGCCCTGGCAGCGGCACCGCCTCGTCGTCGCCTCCCCGGTCATCAGGGACGGTGACGTCATCGCCGTCGTCGTCACCGACTCGCCGACCGGGCAGATGCGCTCCAAGACCCTGCACGGCTGGCTGATCATCGGCGCGGGCGAGATCGCCGCGATGCTGCTCGCCCTCGGCGCGGCGCTGCGCCTCACCGGCTGGGTCCTCAGGCCGGTACGCGTCCTGGACGCCACCACCCACGACATCGCGACCGGGCGTCTGAAGTCCCGGGTGGCGGCCGCGGGCGGCCCACCGGAACTCAGACGCCTGGCCCGGTCGTTCAACGAGATGGCGGACAACGTCGAAGAGGTCCTGGAGCAGCAGCGCGCCTTCGTCGCCGACGCCTCGCACCAGCTGCGCAATCCGCTCTCGGCGCTGCTGCTGCGCATCGAGCTGCTCGCCCTGGAACTGCCCGAGGGCAATGAGGAGATCGCGTCGGTCCGTACCGAGGGCAAACGGCTCGCCCAGGTGCTCGACGACCTTCTCGACCTGGCGCTCGCCGAGCACGCCGAGGCCGACCTCCGGCTCACCGACATCGGCGCCCTGACGGCCGAGCGCGTGGCGTCCTGGCAGCCCGTCGCCGAGAGCAAGGGCGTTCGGCTCGCGGGGACCTGCCCGGCCACCACGGCCTGGGCGGACCCCGTCACGCTGTCCAGCGCCCTGGACGCGGTCATCGACAACGCGGTGAAGTTCACACCCGAGGGAGGAAGCGTCGACGTGGAGGTCGCCTCGAACGGGGAGGCCTCGACGATCGTCGTGACCGACGGCGGTCCCGGCCTCAGCGACGAGGACCTGGCTCGCATCGGGGACCGGTTCTGGCGCAGCGCGGGACACCAGAACATCAAGGGCTCGGGCCTCGGCCTGTCCATCTCGCGCGCGCTGCTCTCGGCGGGCGGCGGCTCGATCGCGTACGACCACCACGAGCCGCACGGCCTGCGGGTCACGGTGAAGGTGCCGAGGTCGGGGCCAGCCGCCTGAGCGGCCACCGTCGTGCCGTGGACAGGGCTTGATCGACCGCCCTCGTGCGGAGCCTCGGCCTGAGGAGCGGCCTCCCACGCGCGGCCCGGCCGCGTCCCGGCCGCCGTGGCGCGCGGCCAGGGCTTGAGTGGGGTCAGGGCTTGATCGACCGGTAGTAGCGGCGGGCGCCCTCGTGCAGCGGCAGGGGGTCGGTGTAGATGGCCGTGCGCAGGTCGACGAGTTGCGCCGCGTGCACCACGGAGCCGATACGGTCGCGGCTGGCGATCACCGTGCGGGTGAGCTCCTGGGTGAGCTGCGCGTCCGCGTCCTCCCGCGTGATCAGGTAATTGGCCACCGCCAGCGTCTGCACGGACATGCCGCGCTGAGCCTTCGGGTAGGCGTCGGCGGGCATCACCGCGGCGCGGTAGTAGCGGGAGGCGCCACCCTGCTCGTGCAGCTTCTTGATGAGTTTGCCGCCGATCGGGACGAGCCTGATGCTGTCCGTCCTGGACAGTTCCAGCACGGCGCTCGTCGGCAGGCCGCCGGACCAGAAGAAGGCGTCTATCTTGTGCCGCTTGAGCAGGCCCGGCATGGTCGCGATGCCGTCGGCCACCGGGCGGATGTCCTCGTCGGGGTCGAGCCCGGCCGCCTGGAGCACATGGTTCGCGATCAGCCGTACCCCGGAGCCGCTCGGTCCCACGGCGACGGTCTTGTTCCGCAGGTCCGCCACCGACCTCACCGACGACGAGCGCGGGACCACCAGGTGCACGTAGTCGTCGTAGAGCCGGGCGCAGCCCCGCAGCCGCTTCGCCCCCTGCTTGCCGTGCAGCAGGTACGTCTCCACCGCGTCGGCCGCCGCGATGGTGAAGTCGGCCGTCCCCGTGGCCACCCGCTGGACGTTCTCCTGGGAGCCGTCGCTGTTCTGCAGCTGCACATCCAGGCGGGGGAGGTCCTTGGCGATGGCGTCCTGGAGGAGGGTGCCGTACTTCTGGTAGACCCCGGTCGGCGTGCCCGTGCTGAACCTGACCCTCCCGCTGGGCGACTCCTCGCCCAGCGGCAGCAGCCACCACAGCAGCAGCCCGAAGACCACGAACGCGGCCGCCGAGCCGAGCAGCGCGCGGCGCCGGCCGATACGGGGGAGTGCCTGAAGCATTCCGCGATCCTGCCAGGCGTGGGCTGCCATGACCAGGGCCGTCCCGGCCGACCGCGCGGGCACCTCCCGGATCGGTAGGGTCACCGGATGCAGTCCTCCCACCCCTCCCAGGACCCCGCGCCCGGCGTCCCGGCCCCCGCCTCCTCCGTCCCGGACATCTCCTCCGCCGTCCCCGTGCCTTCGCCCCGTACGCCTGGTGCCCCTGCGGCGTCGCCCGCGTCCCTGGTGCGCGAGTTCCACCTCGCGTTCGGTCTGGACGCCCGCAGTACCCCGACCGAGGTGTCCCCGGCCCTGGCCGCCCACCGCGGTGACCTGCTCGCCGAGGAGGCCGCCGAGGTCGCCGAAGTCTCGGTCGGCGGTCCGCTCGACAGGCTGGCGCACGAGCTGGCCGACGTCGTGTACGTGGCCTACGGCACCGCGCTCGTCCACGGCATCGACCTGGACGCGGTGATCGCAGAGGTCCACCGGTCCAACATGACGAAGCTGGGTCCCGACGGCCGGGTCGCCCGCAGGGCCGACGGCAAGGTCCTCAAGGGGGACCACTACAGGGCCCCGGACGTCGCCCGGATCCTTCGCGGTCAGGGCTGGGCGGCCGCTGAGACATAGGGCGACAGGAGGTACCCCGGGTACCGCCTACCCTTGTCACATGAGCAGCAGCGACCGGAGTCAGGCAGTGGACGTTCAGGAACCCAAGACCTACGAAGTGCGCACTTACGGGTGCCAGATGAACGTGCACGACTCCGAACGGCTCTCCGGGCTCCTCGAGGGCGCCGGCTACGTGCGTGCGCCCGAGGGGTCGGACGGCGACGCCGACGTGGTCGTCTTCAACACCTGCGCCGTCCGGGAGAACGCCGACAACCGGCTGTACGGCAACCTCGGCCGCCTCGCCCCGATGAAGTCGAAGCGCCCCGGGATGCAGATCGCCGTCGGTGGCTGCCTGGCCCAGAAGGACCGCGACACCATCGTGAAGAAGGCGCCCTGGGTGGACGTCGTCTTCGGAACGCACAACATCGGCAAGCTGCCGGTCCTCCTGGAGCGCGCCCGCGTCCAGGAAGAGGCCCAGGTCGAGATCGCCGAGTCCCTGGAGGCGTTCCCTTCGACGCTGCCCACTCGGCGGGAGAGCGCCTACGCCGCCTGGGTCTCCATCTCCGTCGGCTGCAACAACACGTGCACCTTCTGCATCGTCCCGGCGCTGCGCGGCAAGGAGAAGGACCGCAGGACGGGCGACATCCTGGCCGAGATCGAGGCGCTCGTCGGCGAGGGCGTCTCCGAGATCACGCTGCTCGGACAGAACGTGAACGCCTACGGGAGCGACATCGGGGACCGCGAGGCCTTCAGCAAGCTGCTGCGGGCGTGCGGGCAGATCGAGGGCCTGGAGCGCGTCCGCTTCACCTCCCCGCACCCGCGCGACTTCACGGACGACGTGATCGCCGCGATGGCGGAGACCCCGAACGTGATGCCGCAGCTGCACATGCCGCTCCAGTCCGGCTCGGACACCGTGCTGAAGGCCATGCGCCGCTCGTACCGCCAGGACCGCTACCTGGGGATCATCGAGAAGGTGCGCGCGGCCATCCCGCACGCGGCGATCACCACCGACATCATCGTGGGCTTCCCCGGCGAGACCGAGGAGGACTTCGAGCAGACCATGCACGTGGTCCGCGAGGCCCGGTTCACCCAGGCGTTCACCTTCCAGTACTCCAAGCGCCCCGGAACGCCGGCGGCCACCATGGAGGGGCAGATCCCCAAGGATGTCGTCCAGGCGCGCTACGAGCGTCTCGTCGCGCTCCAGGAGGAGATCTCCTGGGACGAGAACAAGAAGCAGGTCGGCCGCACCGTGGAGCTGATGGTCGCCGAGGGTGAGGGCCGCAAGGACGGCGCCACCCACCGGCTCTCCGGCCGCGCCCCCGACAACCGCCTGGTCCACTTCACCAAGCCGGACGAAGAGGTACGCCCCGGAGACGTGGTCACCGTCGAGATCACGTACGCCGCCCCGCACCATCTGCTCGCCGAGGGCCAGGTCCTCGACGTGCGCCGCACGCGCGCGGGGGACGCCTGGGAGAAGCGCAACGCCGCCGAGGCCGCGAAGCCGGCAGGTGTCATGCTCGGGCTGCCGAAGATCGGCGTGCCCGCACCGCTCCCGGTCGCCACGGGCAGCGGCTGCGGCTGCGACTGAACCGGCCTGACCGGGGCCGGTCGACCCCGGCCTGCCAGGCGCAGGGCCTGCCCCGGCCTGCTCGGGGCAGGGCTGACGCGCGCCTCAGACCCGCGAGTGGGGTAGGGCTGACGTGAGCCGCAGACCCCGCGAGTGGGCAGGGCTGACGTGAGCCGCAGACCCCGCGAGTGGGGCAGGGCTGACGTGAGCCGCAGACCCCGCGAGTGGGCTCGTCGGGGAAGGCTCGCCCGGCTGCATGCGCACGCGCTCCCCTTCCTGCTCACGGGCTTGAAGGGGACTCAGGGCTCATCGCCCACCGGGCGCGTTACGCTGCGGATCATGCTTGTAGCCGCCGCAGTCTGCCCCTGCCCTCCGCTGCTCGTCCCCGGCGTCGCCGCCGGCGCGGCCCCCGAGCTGGACGCCGCGCGCGCCGCCTGCACCGACGCGGTGGGACTGCTGGCCGCCTCCCGACCCGACCTGCTGGTCGTCGTGGGGCCGGCCGACGAGTCCGGGCGCGGGACGTTCCCGCAAGGAGCACCCGGCTCCTTCCGCGGGTTCGGCGTCGATCTCGACGTGCACCTCGGGGGAGAGGGGCCTGCCCCGGCCGCGGTGGAGCGCGGGCTGCCGCCGTCGCTGGCCGTCGCCGCGTGGCTGCTGGAGCGGACGGACTGGTCCGACTCCCCCGTCGAGGGTCTCGGTGTGGGCGAACCCCTCGCGGCCGAGCGCTGCATCCAGGCCGGGCAGGCGATCGCCGGACGGGCCGGGCGGGTGGCGCTGCTGGTGATGGGCGACGCCAGCGCGTGCCGGACCCTCAAGGCGCCGGGCTACCTCGACGAGCGCGCGGAGGCCTTCGACGCCGAGGTCGCCCGTGCACTGGGAGCGGCGGACCTGACGGCGCTGAAGGCGCTCGACACCGAGCTGGCGTACGAACTCAAGGCCTCCGGCCGAGCCGCCTGGCAGGTCCTCGCCGGCGCTGCCGAGGGCGCGGGGCTGGGCGGCGCGCTGCTCTACGAGGACGCTCCTTACGGGGTGGGATACCTGGTCGCGGCCTGGTCGTAGCGGGCCTGCCGGTGCGCGCGGGCCGACGGGGCAGGCCGGGCGTGAAAACGGCGGACGGCCGAGAGCCTGGTGCGCTCCGCGGCCGTCCGCCGATATGTGGTGCTGTTCAGGATGCCGGAGGCGGGGACGGCGCGTCCGGCGGGGGCGTGGGCCCGCCACTGTCCTTGTGCGCGAGTCGGTCCATGGCACCCTTCGCCTTGTCCGTGCCCGTGTGGATCTTGTCGCTGTACTTGTGCTTGGTCTTCTCGTCGACCACCTTCGCGGCCTTGTCCAGACCGTCGGTGACCTTGCCCCCGTGCTGCTGCGCGAGGTCCGAGACCTTGTCCTTCGCAGGCGCCAGCTTGGACTTCAATGTCTCCAGGAGACTCATGGTTCCCCTTCTCTCGCGGGACAGTTACTTGCGGGCGCCCTCACCGGCCTCGTTGTCCGCGGCCTTGTCGGCCGTCTGCTGCTGAGGAATCTCCACGTCCTCCTCGGCGGCGGTCGCCGCGGGCTTCTCCGCGGTGGCCGGGTCTCCGGTCTCGGACGATGCCTTAGCCTCCTCCACCGCCTCCGCCTCGGCGCCGGCCCCGCGCGGGCCGGTCCGCACCTCGGCGGTCGACGCCTCCTCCGTGGCCTTCGACTTCCGGAGAAGCCGTGCAAAAACGCCCATATCCACTCCATACGTTACTCGTGAGGGCGAAATCCCGCGTCACCCGGTGCGTCCCATTGCGTCGCCCGGGTCACCGGTCCTCGAAAACCGGCGGCTGGAACCTCGCAACAGGCAACGAGGTCGGACTCGTGGCGTCACGTAGCTCGTTCGAGAAGAGCCCGCGAGGTTTGCGAGACTGGGGCGGTGAGTAGCGCACCCCCCGCCCCCAGGGTCATCGCCGTCGTAGGACCGACCGCGGCAGGAAAGTCTGATCTGGGCGTTTTCCTCGCCCGACGCCTCGGAGGCGAGGTCGTCAACGCCGACTCGATGCAGTTGTACCGAGGGATGGACATCGGCACCGCCAAGCTGACGCCCGAGGAGCGCGACGGCGTCCCGCACCACCTCCTGGACATCTGGGACGTCACGGTCACGGCCAGCGTCGCCGAGTACCAGCGGCTCGCCCGCGCCCGTATCGACGCCCTGCTCGCCGAGGGCCGCTGGCCGATCCTGGTCGGGGGTTCCGGCCTGTACGTCCGCGGGGCCGTCGACAACCTCGAGTTCCCCGGCACCGACCCCGAGGTGCGGGCCCGCCTGGAGGAGGAGCTCGGCCTGCGCGGATCGGGCGCCCTGCACGCCCGTCTGGCCGCGGCCGACCCCGAGGCCGGCCGCGCGATCCTGCCCAGCAACGGCCGGCGCATCGTCCGCGCCCTCGAAGTCATCGAGATCACCGGGAAGCCCTTCACCGCCAACCTGCCGGGTCACGACTCCGTCTACGACACCCTCCAGATCGGCGTCGACGTGGCGCGCCCCGAGCTCGACGACCGCATCACCCGCCGGGTCGACCGCATGTGGGACGCGGGGCTCGTCGACGAGGTGCGCGCGCTGGAGGCGCAGGGCCTGCGCGAGGGGCGCACGGCATCGCGTGCGCTCGGATACCAGCAAGTGCTTTCGGCTCTCGCGGGCGAATGCACAGAGGAGGAGGCGCGCGCGGAGACCGTGCGCGCCACCAAACGCTTCGCGCGTCGACAGGATTCCTGGTTCCGTCGCGACCCCCGGGTCCACTGGCTCAGCGGCGCTGCGGCGGATCTCACAGAACTCCCGGAACTCGCACTGGCGTTGGTCGAACGACCGGTTACAGCCTGATCACGTCATGGCATCGGGACGCTCCGGCCGTCATCGCGGCCTCCGGCGCCGTGCCATCATCGAGCTTCGATCGACCAGTGAAGTCCGAGTTGGGAGGGCGCGTGGCGATGGAGGCCGGCCCTCGCGACACAGCACGAGACACCGAGCACGGTGCCGATCCGGACGAAGACCGTCCGGGCATCGGCCCCGATGGAGATCGTCTGAGCATCGACCCGGACGGAGACGGTCTGAACCCCGAGCCGGACGCGGAGCGACTGAGCTCCGACGGTCCGGAGGACACCCCGGGCGGTGTGACCGCCGACGGGCCCGGGCTGGACGAGATGTCCCCGGGACCCGAGGTCGAGGTCGAGCTGCGCCCGCAGCGCAGGCTGCGCATCTGGCAGCTCGCGCCCATCGTGGGGCTGGCCGCGACCGGGTCGCTGATGTTCGCCTTCCCGCTGGCCTTCGAGTTCGGTGACGGCGGAGCCGTCGTCGCCATGCTCGGCCTGCTGATCTGCTCGTGCGCCGCGGGCTGGGGCATGATGGCCGCACGCCGCGTCGGCTACACCTGGCCGGGCTTCCCGCCGCGGGGCTCCGGCCGCCGCCCGGACTGGCGGGTGGCGATCGCGTACACGGTGGTCGTCGCCGCGGTGGCGGTGCTCGCCGTGTGGCGCGTGGCGCGGCTGCGCTGATCCCGCCGTCGCCCGTGCCCACGGGCCCGCGGCGGCGGGAGTGTCGTACCGACCCCGTACGATCGAGGAATGAGCACGCGGATCGCCTTCCTCAAGGGCCACGGGACCGAGAACGACTTCGTGATCATCCCGGACCCGGAGAACGCCATCGACCTGCCCCCGGCCACCGTCGCCGCCCTGTGCGACCGGCGTGCGGGCATCGGCGGCGACGGTCTGCTGCACGTCGTCAGGTCCGCCGCGCACCCCGAGGCCAGGGCGATGGCCGCCGAGGCGGAGTGGTTCATGGACTACCGCAATGGCGACGGCTCGACCGTCGAGATGTGCGGCAACGGCGTGCGGGTCTTCGCGCGCTATCTCCAGCGTGCCGGGCACGTGGCCGAAGGGGACATCGCGGTCGCCACCCGCGGGGGCGTGAAGACCGTGCACCTGGCCAAGGACGGGGACGTCACGGTCGGCATGGGCAAGGCAGTCCTCCCCGAAGGCGACGTGACCGTCCGCGTCGACGGGCGCAGCTGGCCCGCCCGCAACGTGAACATGGGCAATCCGCACGCGGTGGCCTTCGTCGACGACCTCGCGCACGCCGGCGATCTGTTCACGCCCCCGCCGTTCAGCCCGGCGTCGGCCTACCCGGACGGGGTCAATGTCGAGTTCGTGGTCGACCGCGGACCGCGCCACGTGGCCCTGCGGGTGCACGAGCGCGGCGTCGGAGAGACCCGCTCGTGCGGCACGGGCGCGTGCGCGGTGGCCGTCGCCACGGCGCGCCGCGACGGCGCCGACCCGGCCATGACGGGCACGCCCGCGACGTACACCGTCGACGTGCCCGGCGGGCGCCTGGTCATCACCGAGCGCCCGGACGGCGAGATCGAGATGACGGGGCCCGCGGTGATCGTTGCCGAGGGCGAGTTCGACACGGAATGGCTGGCCGCCGCGCAGCGCTGAGCCCTCGCGCAGCGCTGAGCCCCCGCACCATCCCGTCCGGCGAACCGCCGACTTCAGCCGCACCCCACGGCACTGCGGTGCAATGCACGCACCGCACCGCACCGGCCCGTTCCGGCCGGGCCGCACGATGGCGGCCGGGATCACATGGCACGGCGGCGCGGTGCATTGCAACGGCCCTTTCCGGCCGGGCCGCAAGGGTCCGGACGGGACCGCACGGCACTGCGCGGCACTGCGCGGCACTGCGCGGCGCCGCACCGGACCGGAGCGCTCCGGTCGAGGTGCCGTTCCCGGTTTTCTCCCCAACCAAAGATCGAGACCGTAAACCCCCAATCCATCGCTCGAATGGGTGATCCGTTTCACGCTCGGCGAGAGGCGGTCAGTCGAGCGTGATGGGCTCGGTAGCATCAAGCACCGGCCCGGACGGGGGATCGAGGCAATCCCCTGAGCCGTGTTCGCCATGGGGCACCCGTCCGCCGGTCTATGCAGCCGGAGGTGCCCATGAGTGCGGAGGCGACGAATCCCGCGACGCCAGGTCCTGCGACGCCCGCCCCCAAGGTCTCGGCCCCGCTGGAGCAGGCGGTCCCCGCGGCACACCGCAGGAAGGGCCGCCCGCGGATCGACCTGCGCCGCCTCGGCAGGGCCGCGCTGCTGGGCCCGGCGGCCCGCGACCGGCTGCCCGACGCCATCGGCCATGTCGCCGACGCGCACCGCGCCCACCACCCCGACGCGGACCTCGAAGCCCTGCGCCGCGCGTATGTGCTGGCCGAGTCCTCGCACCGGGGCCAGATGCGCAAGAGCGGCGAGCCGTACATCACGCACCCCCTCGCGGTGACCCTGATCCTCGCCGAACTCGGCGCGGAGACCACGACGTTGACCGCCTCCTTGCTCCACGACACCGTCGAGGACACGGAAGTGACGCTCGACCAGGTGCGAGAGGAGTTCGGCGAGGAGGTCCGCTACCTGGTCGACGGTGTCACCAAACTGGAGAAGGTCGACTACGGCGCCGCCGCCGAACCCGAGACGTTCCGCAAGATGCTCGTCGCGACCGGCAACGACGTCCGCGTGATGTCGATCAAACTCGCCGACCGGCTGCACAACATGAGGACCCTCGGCGTCATGCGCCCCGAGAAACAGGCGCGGATCGCCAAGGTGACCAGGGACGTGCTGATCCCGCTCGCCGAACGGCTCGGCGTCCAGGTGCTGAAGACCGAGCTGGAGGACCTCGTCTTCGCGATCCTGCACCCCGAGGAGTACGAGCGCACCCGGGAGCTGATCGCCGAGAACGCGGCGCGCGCCGGCGACCCGCTCGCGGAGATCGCCGACGAGGCCCGCGCGGTCCTGCGCGACGCGGGCATCCAGGCCGAAGTCCTCGTGAGGCCAAGGCACTTCGTCTCCGTGCACCGGGTGTCGCGCAAGCGCGGACCGATGCGTGGCGCCGACTTCGGGCGGCTCCTGGTGCTGGTGAACGAGGACGCGGACTGTTACGGCGTCCTGGGCGAACTGCACACCTGCCTCACCCCGGTGGTCTCGGAGTTCAAGGACTTCATCGCCGTCCCCAAGTTCAACCTGTACCAGTCGCTGCACACGGCGGTGGCGCGCGGGGACGGGGAGGTGGCCGAAGTCCTCATCCGCACCCACCAGATGCACAAGGTCGCTGAGGCCGGAGTCATCGCGCTCGGCAGCCCCTACGCCACACCGTCGGAGGACCAGGCCGACGGCGACGGCGAACGGCCCGACGGCGAGCGGGCCGACCCGACCCGCCCCGGCTGGCTGTCCCGGCTCCTCGACTGGCAACAGGGCGCCCCGGACCCGGACACCTTCTGGTCCACCCTGCGCGAGGACCTCGCCCAGGACCGCGAGATCACCGTCTTCCGCGCCGACGGCGGCTCGCTGGGCCTCCCCGAGGGAGCCAGCTGCGTGGACGCGGCGTACGCGCAGTACGGCGAGGACGCCCACGCCTGCATCGGCGCCCGTGTCAACGGCCGTCTGGCGACGCTGAGTACGGTCCTCAAGGACGGCGACACCGTCCAGCTCCTCATGGGCCAGGACCCGGCCTCCGAGCCGTCCAGGGAGTGGCTGGAGCACGCGCACACGCCCGCCGCACGGATCGCCATCCAGCGCTGGCTGGCCGCGCACCCCTCGCCCACCGTCGACCCGTCGTCCGAGGACTCCGAGGGGCCCGATGCCGCGCGCCGCCCGGCCGTCGAGGCCCCCGTCGAGCGTCCCGTCCAGGACGCGCCCGCGGAACGGCCGGCCGCCAGCGCCGTCGTCGACCAGCCGGGCGCGTCCGTACGCCTCGCCGGATGCTGTACGCCCGTACCGCCCGACGAGGTGACCGGCTTCGCCGTGCGCGGGGGAGTGGTGACCGTCCACCGGGTGGAGTGCGCCGGGGCGACGCGCATGAAGAGCGGGGGACGCGCGGAGATCGGCGTGCGCTGGGGAGACACCGCCGAATGCCGCGTCACCCTGGTCGCCGAGTCCTTCGGTCGGCCCCATCTGCTCGCCGACCTCACCGAGGCCATCGCCCTGGAGGGCGTCGCCATCGTCTCGGCCACCGTCGAACCCCCCAGCCAGCAGCGCGTACGCCACACGTACACGCTCCAACTTCCGGACGCGGCGCGCCTGCCCCGCCTGATGCGGGCCATGCGGAACGTGCCGGGGGTGTACGACGTGAGCCGCGCGCAGCACCAGGCTGCGGCCCCGCAATAGGCCGCTGCGCGGACCCGTTCGGGTGGGCAGGGCGCGCGCCGTCACCGTGTGGCGCGTGGGCGCTGGTAGCGGTGTTTCATGCTGCGCAACATCCGCCCCAGGATTCCCCGTCCCCCTACCCGCCGCATCAGGGCCGCTTTGCTCGCCTCGGCCGTCTCCGTCTGCCTGATCGCCGCGAGCGCCCCCTCGCCGGCGACCCCCCTCGGAATCGGCGACCGCCTCTTCCCGCACCTGGGCAACCCGGGATACGACGTCCAGTCGTACGACCTCGCGTTCACCTATCCCGGAGCCAACGACAAGCCGCTCGCGGCCGTCACCACCATCGACGCCCTCACGTCATCCCGGCTGGAACGCATCAACCTCGACTACGCGCACGGCAAGGTGCAATCGGTCGAGGTCAATGGGGAGCGCGCGGCATTCACGAGCGCCGGGCAGGACCTGGTCGTCACGCCCGCGAAGCCGCTGCCGATGGGCAGCCGGCTGCACGTCGTCGTGCATCACACGAGCGACCCGGTCACCGCCGAGGACCAGGACGGCGGCTGGGTCCGCACCAAGGACGGGCTCGCCATGGCCAACCAGGCCGACGCCGCCCACCTTGTCTTCCCGTGCAACGACCACCCCTCCGACAAGGCGATGTTCACCTTCCACGTCACGGCGCCCGACGGGTACACGGCCGTGGCGAACGGACTGCCCGCGGGAGCCGACCGCTCCCGCCGGTCCACCACCTGGTCGTACCGCACCCGGCACCCCATGGCCACCGAGCTGGCGCAGGTCTCCGTCGGCCGGTCCTCCGTGCTGCACCGGAGCGGGCCGCACGGTCTGCCCGTACGGGACGTCGTGCCCACCAAGGACGCCACGAAGCTCGAACCGTGGCTGAAGAAGACCCCCGACCAGATCGCCTGGATGGAGGGCAAGGTCGGCCGGTACCCCTTCGAGACCTACGGGCTGCTCATGGCCGAGGCGCAGACCGGCTTCGAGCTGGAGACGCAGACGCTCTCTCTTTTCGAGAGGGACCTGTTCACAGAGCCCGCGTACCCGAAGTGGTACGTCGAGTCGATCATGGTGCACGAACTGTCGCACCAGTGGTTCGGCGACAGCGTCAGCCCTCGCGCCTGGTCCGACCTGTGGCTCAACGAGGGACACGCCACCTGGTACGAGGCCCTGTACGCGGATGAGAAGGCGCACAAGCCGATGGAGGAGCGGATGCGGGCGGCGTACCGCGCCTCCGACTCCTGGCGCGCGGCCGGAGGCCCGCCCGCGGCACCGAAGGAGCCCGACCCCGGCCAGAAGATCAGCATCTTCCGGCCCAGCGTCTACGACGGAGCGGCACTGGTCCTGTACGCGCTGCGCCAGAAGATCGGGCGCTCGGCCTTCGAGCGCCTGGAGCGGACCTGGGTGAGCGTCCACCGCGACGACGTCGCGTCGACGGACGACTTCGTGGCCCTCGCGACCGCCGTCGCCGGCCGTGACCTGAGCGGGTTCTTCAAAGCATGGCTGTACGACACGAAGACACCGCCGATGCCGGGGCACGAGGACTGGAAGAGCGACCCGCCGAAGGCGCGCAAGGGTGCCTGACAACTCGCGTGACGAGACGGGCCGTGCCGTGCGACCATCTTCGAGTCGCCGACCCGGCCCCTCAGGGGTTCGCCCGGCGGAATCCGGGAATCTCCCGGTGGCCGGGGACGTTCTCCTCTATGACGGACGACGTCCGCCGAACAAGTGTTCCCATCTACGTAAGGATCCAATGACCTCCTCTTCTTCCCCTTCCCAGGACGCGCAGAGCTTCGCGCAGAACTACCCCGAAGGTCTTCGGGCCGATGCCCTGATGGAAGAGGACGTCGCCTGGAGCCACGAGATCGACGGAGACCGGGACGGCGAGCAGTTCGACCGCTCCGAACGCGCGGCGCTACGCCGCGTGGCAGGCCTCTCCACCGAGCTGGAGGACGTCACCGAGGTCGAGTACCGGCAGCTCCGCCTGGAGCGTGTCGTACTCGTCGGTGTCTGGACCACGGGGACCATCCAGGACGCGGACAACTCGCTCGCCGAGCTGGCCGCCCTCGCGGAGACCGCGGGAGCGCTCGTGCTCGACGGCGTCGTCCAGCGCCGCGACAAGCCCGACGCGGCCACGTACATCGGTTCCGGCAAGGCCTACGAGCTGCGCGACATCGTCCTGGAGACCGGTGCCGACACCGTGATCTGCGACGGTGAGCTGAGCCCCGGCCAGCTGATCCACCTCGAGGACGTCGTCAAGGTCAAGGTCATCGACCGCACGGCCCTGATCCTCGACATCTTCGCCCAGCACGCCAAGTCCCGAGAGGGCAAGGCGCAGGTCGCGCTCGCGCAGATGCAGTACATGCTCCCGCGGCTGCGCGGCTGGGGTCAGTCGCTGTCCCGTCAGATGGGCGGCGGCAAGGGCGGCGGCCTCGCCACCCGTGGTCCCGGTGAGACCAAGATCGAGACGGACCGGCGCCGTATCCGCGAGAAGATGGCGAAGATGCGCCGGGAGATCGCGGACATGAAGACCGGCCGCGAGATCAAGCGTCAGGAGCGCCGCCGCAACAAGGTGCCCTCCGTCGCCATCGCCGGTTACACCAACGCGGGCAAGTCCTCGCTGCTCAACCGCCTCACCGGCGCGGGCGTCCTGGTCGAGAACGCGCTGTTCGCGACCCTGGACCCGACCGTGCGCCGGGCGGAGACCCCGAGCGGCAGGCTGTACACGCTGGCCGACACGGTCGGCTTCGTACGGCACCTGCCGCACCACCTGGTCGAGGCGTTCCGCTCCACCATGGAGGAGGTCGGCGACTCCGACCTGATCCTGCACGTGGTGGACGGTTCGCATCCCGCGCCGGAGGAGCAGCTGGCCGCCGTGCGCGAGGTCATCCGCGACGTCGGCGCCACCGATGTGCCGGAGATCGTGGTGATCAACAAGGCGGACGCGGCGGACCCGCTGGTGCTGCAGCGGCTGATGCGGATCGAGAAGCGCTCCATCGCGGTCTCGGCCCGCACCGGTCAGGGCATCGACGAACTGCTCGCGCTCATCGACAACGATCTGCCGCGCCCCTCGGTCGAGATCGAGGCGCTCGTGCCGTACACGCACGGCAAGCTGGTCGCCCGCGCGCACACCGAGGGCGAGGTGATCTCCGAGGAGCACACCCCGGAGGGCACGCTGCTCAAGGCGCGCGTGCACGAGGAACTGGCGGCGGACCTCGCGCCGTACGTTCCGGCACCGGCGTTGTAGTCGCACTCCGGGCTCCGCGACGCCGGAGACCGACGAGCAAGAAGGCCCGCCCCCTCTCGCAGGGGGCGGGCCTTCGTCGTTCCGGGTGAGTGCCTTGGGTGAGGGTGCGGCGCCTGCCGGCCTCGCGTGCGACGGCGTTCCGCCGGCGCCGCGTGCGACGCTGCTTACTGGCCGCCGTACTCCTCGCTCATGCTCTGGTAGAGCGCCTCGGCGCCCCTGCCGAGCTGCGGGCCCGCCAGCCAGGTGTTGTCGGACGGGCCGATCGACGTGTTGGAGACGAGCCTCGTCTCGCCGTCGACCACGCGGAACCAGCCGCCGCCGGAGGAACCGCCGGTCATCGTGCACCCGATCCGGTACATCGTCGGGAGCGCGGGGTCGAGCGAGAGGCGGCCCGGCCGGTCGACGCACTTGAACATGTCGAGACCGTTGTACGGCGGTGCCGCCGGGTAACCCCAGGCCCCCATCGCGTCGACGTCCTGCGCGGACGGCGCCGAGAAGTCCACCGCCAGAGCGTTGCCGACGGTCTCCTCGAGGGACTTGCTCCCCTGTTCCGGCTTCACGTGCAGCACGGCGTAGTCGTACGGCGCGCCGGCACCGCCCGTCTCGTCACCGCCCGAGATCCACTCGTTCGACGTGGAGGCCCAGTCCGCCCACCACTGGCCGTAGGGTGCGATCTCCGACGCCGTGGCGCTGCCCAGCTCGGACTCGGACTTGCCCTGGTCGTTGTACGAGGGCACGAAGGCGATGTTGCGGTACCAGCCGCCGCTGCCGCCGGCGTGCACACAGTGCCCGGCGGTCCACACGAGATTCGACTTGCCGGGGTGGTTCACGTCCTTGACGACCGTGCCCGAGCAGACCATCGAGCCCTCGGGGGAGTCGAAGAACACCTTGCCGACCGGGGCGGCGTACTCGTGGTAGGGGGTCTTCTCGGCCTTGGCGTCGACGGGTGCCGGGTCGGGGTCGCTGACGCCCTGGTCGGCGGCCGCGTCCTTCGCGGAGATCGTTTTGTCGGGGTCCTTCGCCGACTTCATCCGCTCGGGTTTCCACAGACCGTCGATCACCGGGTTGACGAAGTCCTTGGCCTCACTGAGCCACTTGTCCTTGTCCCAGTTCTTCCAGCCGCCGTTCTCCCACTGGCCGACATCGATGCCGTGCTCCTTGAGCCGGTCCTTGATGTCACCCGGGATCTTGATCTTGTCGTCGCCGCCCTGGCTGACGGGCGTGCTCGGCTTGTCGCTCGCCTTGTCGTCATCGGAGTCGCAGGCGGTGGCGGCGAGCGCCAGGGCCGCGACGAGTCCGGTGGCGGCGAACAGGCGCCTTCGCCGGTGAGTCGAACGCATGGTGCCGAAACCCCCCGTTGGAGCTGATGTGTCATGTGCTGATCAGATGTGGGGTGGCCGTGCGCGTAACCCGCCCGGACGCGACACCCCACCATGTCCGTGCGGTCGGGGACGAACGGCGGTGAGCCGGTGAAGTTCCCGTGAGCCGGCCCATCGCCGTCTGTCCGAGCGCCGCTACGTCCTTCGCGTCACTGCCCGGCGAACTTCTCGCTCACCGAGTTGTACACACCCTTGGCCACACTGCCCAGGCGCGGGCCCGCCAGCCAGCCGAACTTGACCGGGCCGATCGAGGTGTTGGACACCAGCGCCGGCTTGCCGTCCGACCCCGCGGCCACCCAGCCGCCGCCGGACGAGCCACCCGTCATGGTGCAGCCGATGCGGTACATCGTCGGGTCCGCCTGCGTGACCGACAGTCGCCCCGGCTTGTCCGTGCACTGGAACAGCTTCTGACCGTCGAACGGCGCCGCCGCCGGATAGCCCGTCGCCGTGAGGCTCGACACCTTCGGCACGGCCGGAGCGTTGAAGTTCACCGGGAGCGCGGAACCGACGGTCTCCTCGAGGGACTTGCCGTCGCTGCCCTTCTCCGGCGTCACATGCAGCACGGCGAAGTCGTACGGGGCACCCTGGCCGCCCGTGGAGCCACCCTGCTCGATCCACTGGTCCGAGGTCTGGGCCCAGTCGCTCCACCACACGCCGTAGGGCGCGACCTGCTGCCGGCCGGCCTTCTCCAACTGCGCGGAGGTCATCCCCGAGTCGTTGTACGAGGGCACGAAGGCGATGTTGCGGTACCAGCCGCCCTTCTTGCCGGCGTGCACGCAGTGGCCCGCGGTCCACACGAGATTGGACTTGCCCGGATGCGCCGGGTCCTCGACCACCGTCGCCGAGCAGACCATCGTGCCCTCGGGGGCGTCGAAGAACACCTTGCCGGCCACCGGCACGCTGCCGTGGTACGCGGGCTTCACGGCCTGCGCCGTCACGGGAGCCGGGGTCGGGTCGGTGACTCCCTGGTCACCGGAGAGATCGCTGTCGTCGACGCCCTTGTCCTTGTCGGGGTCGTCGGCTCCACGCATCCGGTCCGGGTCCCACAGACCCTTGATGATCGGGTTGATGAAGTCGTCCGCCTCGCGCAGCCAGTCGTCCTTGTCCCAGTTCCTCCAGGCGCCGTTCTTCCACTTGTCGACATCGATGCCGTGCTCTTTGAGCTTGTTCTTGATGTCGTCCGGAATCTTGATCTTGTCGTCGCCGCCCTGGGTCGCGGACGCACTGGGCTCGCCACCCGCCTTGTCGTCCCCCGAGTTGCAGGCGGTGGCGGTCAGTGCCAGCGCCGCGGTGAGGCCGATCGCGGCCAGCACGGGGGAGGTTCTGCGGCGCGCGCCCCTCCCTCGACGGGCGGCGAAGGGCGGACGTATGGATCGCATGGTGTAACTCCCCCTGGACGTCAGAGAACTGTGCGCTGCTGGTGCGGGTACGTCGTCGTGTCCGTCGTACGCGTGCGTATGCCGTCGTGTCCGTCGTACGCGTGCGTATATGCGGCTTGGTGCGGACCGGTCAAACCGGACCCCCGGTTCGGGACCTCGGGAAGCCGATCGACCTTGATCGTTCGATAAGGCTGAACGGCACCACACCTTATGCGGTCGCTGTGGGGGACATCCGACGGAACGGCAACGGTTCCGTCACGGCAAGGATCTTCGACTCACCCGCTTCCCCGGACGCGCCGCGTCGTTGGTACGTACGGGGGGCCTGCCGCCTGTGTTCAGAACCCCTCGCCAACTCGCCTGTGCACAGCGGGAGGACCTGTACTAGTGGCCGTGACCGAGTCTGCGGTGGTGCCGGTGGGGGCGACTGGGCCGTCAGAGGGGGAGCGGGCCGGTGTGCCCGTCACCTCCGACACGGCGCCCGAAGCTGTTCCCGGAGCGTCCGAGGGGGCGCGCGCGGCGCACGAGGGTATTCTGCGGCGCCAATCGGCGCGAGAGTCGGCGGCCCGCACCTATGCGCGTGCCTTGCCGATCGTTCCCGTGAGGGCCCGCGGCCTGACCATCGAAGGCGCTGACGGACGCCGATACCTCGACTGCCTCTCCGGCGCGGGCACCCTGGCCCTGGGGCACAACCATCCGGTGGTCCTGGAGGCCATCAGAAAGGTCCTCGACTCGGGGGCCCCGCTGCACGTCCTCGACCTCGCCACCCCGGTGAAGGACGCTTTCACCACGGAGCTGTTCCGCACACTGCCCCGCGAGTTCGCCGACCGTGCCCGGGTGCAGTTCTGCGGGCCGGCCGGGACGGACGCGGTCGAGGCGGCCTTCAAACTGGTGCGCACGGCGACCGGCCGCGCGGGGCTGCTCGCCTTCACAGGCGCTTACCACGGGATGACGGCGGGGGCGCTCGAAGCATCCGGGGGCGCGACCGACGTACGGGTCGCACGCCTGCCGTATCCGCAGGAATACCGCTCCCCGTTCGGCGTCGGCGGCGACCACGGCGCCGAACTCGCCGCGCGTTGGACCGAGTCCGTGCTCGACGACCCCAAGTCGGGCGTACCGCACCCCGCCGGGATGATCCTCGAACCCGTCCAGGGCGAGGGCGGGGTGATTCCCGCGCCCGACGGCTGGATGCGGCGAATGCGCGAGATCACGGCGGCACGGTCCATCCCCCTGATCGCTGACGAGGTCCAGACCGGCGTGGGCCGCACCGGCACCTTCTGGGCCGTGGAGCACAGCGGGATCACGCCCGACGTGATGGTGCTGTCCAAGGCCATCGGCGGCAGCCTGCCGCTGGCCGTGGTCGTCTACCGCGACGACCTCGACGTCTGGCAACCGGGCGCCCACGCCGGCACGTTCCGCGGCAACCAACTCGCCATGGCCGCGGGTGCGGCGACCCTCGCCCACGTCCGCGAGAACGGTCTCGCCGAGCGCGCGGGCACCGTGGGAGCCCACATGCTGTCCCAACTGCGCCTGCTCGCGGACGACTTCCCCTGCGTCGGCGACGTGCGCGGCCGAGGCCTGATGATCGGCGTCGAACTCGTGCACCCCGAAGCGGCCCCGGACCCCGCAGGAGGCCCCCGGCCCGCCGCACCCGAACTCGCCGCCGCCGTCCAGCGGGAGTGCCTGCGCCGAGGGCTCATCGTCGAGTTGGGCGGTCGCCACTCCAGCGTGGTGCGACTCCTTCCTCCCCTCACCATCAGCGACGAACAGGCCACCGCGGTCCTCGACCGCCTCGCCGACGCGGTGGCAGCCGTCGCACGAGGGGACCTGGGGCAGGGCGCAGTCCGCGCACCCCTCGGCGGTCCCCGAAACGAGGAGGGACCACCCGGCGGCGCATGCGGTCCGCCGGGCGGGTGCCCGCCACGCACCAAGGGCATGCCGCGCGACGAGGGCGTGGGGCGGTGGCGGAGCCCATAGTGGGCGGGGGCTGCGGGAAGCGCTCGGCGGGGCCGGGATCGGGGCCGGGGCGCGGGAGCGGGCGGTGCGTCCGGACCATGCGGCGGGGGCGGCCGGGCCGATCGAAGCGGCAGAGCCTGACGAACCGGCGGAGCAGGCGGCGGGCCCGTCCCGCGCTGACGCGGTTCGACCGTCCTGCCTCGACGCGGTCCGCTCGTCTCGCCCTTGTCAGGGTCGCCCGGCCCTCCCGTCCCTGGGGCGCTCGGCACGCCACGACGTGGGGTGCGCGTCCCGGCCGGTCACCGGGCGTCCGGTCCAGCCGGCGCCGGAGCACTCGCTCCGGCCGGCCGGTCGGGTGTCCGCGGTGCGTCGGGCGCAGCGTGGTGGGACAGCTGTGGGGCAGGGCCCGCGCCCGGCGTCCGAGCTCCGGGCCCGAGCACGAAGGCCGAGTGCCCTTACGAGTCCGGGCGCCGGCCCGACGCCATCACCAGCCCGAGCGGTACGACCCGCCTGGCCTGAACCACCCGCCTGGCCTGAACGGCCCGCCTGATCTGAACGAGCCGCGAGGCCTGAACGACCGGCCCGAGCAGGACGACCAGCCCGGCCGGAACGGCTGCCTCAGCCTGACCGCCGGCCCAGCCCGGACCACCAGCCCGTCCCGGACGAGCCGGCCCCGTCCGAACCGACCAGGAAAGCCGAAGGCCCACCTACCCGTAGCGACCGACTCGTCGCCGCACGAGTCCGAACGACCCCACAAGGAACTCCCGTGAACGCCACCCCCGCACCAGACGGCCGCCCCGACAGCAACGAGCGCGCGGTCCGCGGCACACAGACCCGGCCGATGACGGGAGCCGAGACGGTGCCCCGGCAGAAGGAGGGCGTCAGGGCGTCCGAGCGACTGCGTGGCGCCACCGCCGACCTGCTGGAACACCCTGACGCGCAGACCGCTGCGCAGGCGGCGGCGGTCGAGAACCTGCTGCGCTGCTGGGTGCGGGAGAACGACTTGGCCGCCCCTGCCGACGGCACGCTCCGCATTCCCCTCCCCGCCAGTGGCACGAGCCTCCTGGTCCCCGTGCACTACTGGTCCGCCACCGGCTGGCACCGCTTCGGCCTGCCCTGTCTCGCCGGCGCCCCCGAGGGGGTACCGCCCGCGGACGCGGTGACCGTAGCCGCCCTGATCACCCGCGAAACGGCCACGGCAGCCGGGGCAGCCGACGGAACCGGAGCAGCCCGGGGAGCCGCGGAAGAAGCAACCGGAGCAGCCGGGGGAGCCGAAGGAGAAGCAACCGGAGCAGCCGAGGTATCCGGATCAGCTGGGAGGGCCGCCGGAACCGGAGCAGCCGGGGGAACCGAGGAGCCCGGACACGGCACCCGTGCGGAATACGGCGCCGGCCTCGCTGGAGCCGACCTCGTCGGCCGCGTCGCCGACTCCGTGCACCGCACCGCCGCCTTCATCAGCGACCGCAGACAGCGGCCCACGGACGCGCCCCACCTCTTCCTCGCCGCGGAACAGGCGCTCCTGCTCGGTCATCCGCTGCACCCCACACCGAAGGGCCGCGAAGGGCTTTCAGAGGCCGAGGCCCGGCTCTACTCGCCCGAACTGCGTGGCTCCTTCCCCCTGCACTGGATGGCGATCGCCCCCTCCGTGCTCGCAACCGACTCCGCATGGACGGAGCTCGGCCGCCCCGTCTCCGCGGAGCAGCTCACCCTGCGGCTGGCGGGCGCGGAACTCCCGCTGCCCGCCGGGTACGCCGCCGCCCTGCCCCTGCACCCCTGGCAGATGCGCGAGGTCCGGCACCGGCGCGAGACCGCCGAACTGATGGACGCCGGCCTGCTCAAAGACCTCGGCGCGCAGGGCGTCCCGTGGCACCCCACCTCCTCGGTCCGCACCGTCCACCGCTCCGACGCGCCCGCCATGCTCAAACTGTCCCTGGGCCTGCGCATCACCAACTCCCGCCGTGAGAACCTCCGCAAGGAACTCCACCGCGGAGTGGAGGTCCACCGCTTGCTGCGCGGCGGCCTGTCCGAGCAGTGGCGGGCCGCCCACCCCGGCTTCGACATCGTGCGGGACCCGGCCTGGCTCGCCGTCGACGGCCCGGACGGCAACCCGCTGCCGGGACTCGACGTCGTGATCCGCCACAACCCCTTCAGCCCGACGGACGACGCCGGCTGCATCGCCGGGCTGGTGTCGCCCCGCCCGGCCGTCCTGTCCGGCAGTGGCAGGACGCTCGCGGACCGGCCCTCGATGAGGTCCAGGCTCACAGAGATCATCACCGGGCTCGCCGGGCGCACCGGTCGTCCCCGCGGCGCCGTCGCCACCGAGTGGTTCCTGCGCTACCTGCACCACGTCGTACGCCCGGTGCTCTGGCTGGACAGCGAGGCGGGCATCGCCCTGGAGGCGCACCAGCAGAACACGCTGCTCCTCCTCGACCCCGAAGGCTGGCCCCGGGGCGGCCGTTTCCGGGACAACCAGGGCTACTACTTCCGCGAGTCCCGGCGCGCGGAGCTCGACGCGAGGCTGTCCGGCATCGGCGCCCGCAGCGACACCTTCGTCTCCGACGAGGTCACCGACGAACGCTTCGCCTACTACCTCGGCATCAACAACGTGTTCGGTCTCATCGGAGCGTTCGGGTCCCAGCACCTCGCCGACGAGGGGCTGTTGCTCGCCGCCTTCCGCCGATTCCTCGCCGACGTGGCCACCGGCCCCGCCCGGCTGCGCACCCCCCTTCCCGCCCGGCTGCTCGAATCACCGGTCCTGCGCTGCAAGGCCAACCTGCTGACCCGACTGCACGGCCTCGACGAGCTCGTCGGGCCCGTCGACACCCAGTCCGTCTACGTCACCATCTCCAACCCCCTTCATTCCTGAGGAACATGCCCCACCCCGTCTCCTGAGAGGAGCGTCGCCGTGCCTCCCACCGACGCGAGCACCGACGCCGACACCGCACCCGCGCCCGCACCCGTCCCGGGACGTGCCGACGCATCCGGCTGTGAATCCGGCACCGACACAAGCCCGCCCTCGGACTCCGACCTGGCCCCCTGTGCGGGCGCGGACGTCGAGGACACCCTCGACCTGCGCCTCCCCGAAGAGCTCCTCGCGTACTTCGCGGAGACAGCCGACGGGCGGGACGGTTCCGTCCCGGGGGCCGTGGACGGAGCCGTAGAGGGCCGGGGCGGCGGCGCAGGCATCCCGCAGGTCGGTGCGACGGAGAGCACGTACGTCGCGTCGGCGGACGACGACCTGCTCGATCGCGTGGGCGGCTGGGGGCCGACCAGCACCCCCGTGGGCGTCTTCCAGCTCGTCCCCGTGCGAGTCGAACGCGACCTGACCCTGATCACCCGTTGGATGAACGACCCGGTCGTGGCCGAATTCTGGAAGCTCGCCGGGCCCGGGTCCGTGACCGAAGAACACCTGCGCCTCCAACTCGACGGCGACGGGCGCAGCGTGCCCTGCCTCGGACTGCTGGACGGCACCCCGATGAGCTACTGGGAGATCTACCGCGCGGATCTCGATCCCCTGGCCCGCCACTACCCCGCTCGACCGAACGACACCGGAATTCACCTCCTCATCGGTGGCGTCGCCCATCGTGGGCGAGGGCTCGGCTCCGCCTTGCTCAGAGCCGTGGCCGACCACGCGCTCGAGTGCCGCCCCTCATGCGCGCGTGTCGTCGCGGAACCCGACCTTCGCAACACCCCCTCCGTCTCCGCCTTCCTGAGCGCCGGCTTCCGGTTCTCCGCCGAGGTCGACCTGCCCGACAAGCGGGCAGCCCTCATGGTCCGAGACCGGGCCCTGCGCGATCTGTTGTAGCGCCGTCACTCTTGGTACACCGCTCGTCCCGTTCCGGTTCCATGTCGAGGAGTCCCCGTGCCGAATTTCTCCGCAAACCCGGCCTCCGCAGCGACACCCTCCCTGTACGACCCGCCTGAGCTGCTCGAAGACCGATGGGAGCGGGCCGGCCGCCGCCTGCTCGCCAAGATGATCAGCGAGTTCGCGTACGAGGGGATCATCGAGCCGGAGCCGGAGCCGGAGTTGTTTCGGGGGCCGGAGCCGGAGCCGGAGCCGGAGGCCGCGCCCGCGGCCCAGCGCGGCCACGGGCCGGAGCGCGGCCACGGGCGGGAGCCCGGAGCCGGGCGAGAGCGGGAGCGGGAGCGTGGCGACGTAGGGGAGTCCCATGAGCACGAGGCGGGGCCAGGGGAAGGACAGCCGGTCGCGACCGCAGGCCCACACACCCCCCTCTCCCGCTACTCCCTCCCGCTCGACGACCAGGGCACCCTGTCCTTTCGCGCCCGCCGTACCGCGTACGGCAGTTGGCGGGTGAACCCCGACTCGCTCACTCTCACGGAGCGGGTCGGGGAACCGCGGCCCTTCACCGACCCGATCCGGTTCCTCACGCGTGCCCGCGGAGTGCTGCGACTCGACGGGGCGACGCTCGGCCACGCCATCCGCGAGATGAGCACCACCCTCGCGGCGGACGCGCGCCTCGACCACGACGCTCTCACCGCGGCAGAGCTCGCCGAGCTGGGGTACGCCGAACTGGAGGGCCACCAGACCGGGCACCCATGGCTCGTGCTGAACAAAGGCCGCCTCGGCTTCTCCGCACGGGACGCGGGCGACTGGGCACCGGAGGCCCGGAAGACGACGGCCCTGCCCTGGATCGCGGTGCACACCTCGCTGGCCGCCTACCGCGGCGTTCCAGGCCTCGACACCGCGGAACAGCTCTACGCGCGCGAGCTCGCCCCCATGGTCAGGGAGTCCTTCGACGGCGTCCTTCGCGCGCGCGGGCTCGCCCCGGAGTCGTACCTCTACCTGCCCGTGCACCCCTGGCAGTGGGACGACGTCGTGCTGCCCCTGTTCACGTCCGACGTCGCCGCCGGCCGGATCGTGCCCCTGCACTCGGACGGCGACCTGCGACTGCCGCAACAGTCGATCCGTACGTTCCTCAACGTCTCCCGCCCGGACCGGCACACCCTGAAGCTGCCGTTATCCGTACTCAACACCCTGGTATGGCGGGGCCTGCCGACGGAACGGACGCTCGCGGCCCCGGCCGTCACCTCCTGGATGTACAGCCTGTGTGACACCGACCCGTTCCTGCGGGACACCTGCGGGGTGATCCTCCTCGGCGAGGTCGCCTCCGTGACCGTCGGGCATCCGGTCTACGACGGCATTCCGGAGGTGCCCTACCAGTACAAGGAACTGCTCGGGGCGATCTGGCGCGAGCCGCTGTCCCGTCGGCTCGCCCCGGGCGAGCGCGCCCGCACACTGGCCGCGCTGCTGCACACCGATCCGCAGGGCCGCGCCTTCACCGCGCAGCTCGTCGGGCGCTCGGGGCTCGCGCCGAAGGCCTGGCTGCGCCGCCTCTTCGGCGCACTGCTGCCGCCGCTGCTCCACTTCCTGTACCGGTACGGCACTGTGTTCAGCCCACACGGAGAGAACACGATCGTTGTCTTCGACGACCACGACGTACCGGTCCGGCTCGCCGTGAAGGACTTCGTGGACGACGTCAACGTGAGCGTCGAGCCGCTTCCCGATCACGCGTCCATGCCCGACGAAGTACGACGGGTGCTGCTCGCCGAGCCGCCCGAGTTCCTGATCCAGTTCATCCACTCCGGGCTCTTCGTGGGAGTGTTCCGCTACCTCGCACCCCTCTGCGAAGAACAATTGGGCGTCCCGGAGGACGAGTTCTGGTCTCTCGTACGCGCGGAGATCGTCCGCCATCAGGCGCGGTTCCCGGAGCTGAAGAAACGCTACGAGATGTTCGACCTGCTCACGCCCCGTATCGAGCGCCTCTGCCTCAACCGCAATCGGCTGCACCTCGACGGCTACCGTGACCGCCCCGACCGTCCGCACGCCGCCGTCCACGGCACCGTCCCGAACCCCCTGCACCAGCCTTGATCACACATCCCGTACCCGTCTCGATCACGTCGGTCGCGGCCGCCGTGATCGCCCGACTGTCAGTGGAGCCCCGTAGGGTGGCAGCGCTATGACGAAGCCCTCACTCCCCGAACTCCTGCATGCCGCCGTCACCGCCGTCGGCGGCACGGAGCGCCCCGGCCAGGTGACCATGGCCGAAGCAGTCGCCGACGCAATCGACGACAGCTCCCATCTGCTGGTCCAGGCGGGCACCGGCACCGGAAAGTCCCTCGGCTATCTGGTGCCGGCCCTCGCGCACGGGGAGCGGGTCGTCGTGGCGACCGCCACCCTGGCACTCCAGCGGCAGCTCGTGGAGCGGGACCTGCCGCGCACAGTGGACGCGCTCCACCCGCTGCTGCGCCGCCGGCCGGAGTTCGCCATGCTCAAGGGCCGGTCGAACTATCTGTGCCTGCACCGCCTGCACGAGGGAGTGCCGCAGGACGAGGAGGAGGGCCTCTTCGACCAGTTCGAGGCCGCCGCACCCACCAGCAAGCTGGGCCAGGACCTGCTCCGGCTGCGGGACTGGTCCGACGAGACGGAGACGGGCGACCGCGACGACCTCACGCCCGGCGTGTCCGACCGCGCCTGGGCCCAGGTGTCCGTGTCGTCCCGCGAGTGCCTGGGCGCGAGCAAGTGTGCGTACGGAGCGGAGTGCTTCGCCGAGATGGCACGCGAGCGGGCCAAACTCGCCGAGGTCGTCGTCACCAATCACGCGCTGCTCGCGATCGACGCCATCGAGGGCGCGCCGGTCCTCCCGCAGCACGAGGTGCTGATCGTCGACGAGGCCCATGAGCTGGTGTCCCGGGTCACCGGCGTCGCCACGGGCGAGCTCACCCCGGGCCAGGTCAACCGCGCGGTCCGCCGCGCCGCCAAACTCGTCAACGAAAAGGCCGCGGACCAGCTCCAGACCGCAGCCGAGGGCTTCGAGCGCCTCATGGAGCTGGCGCTGCCGGGACGCCTGGAGGAGATCCCGGAGGACCTCGGGTACGCCCTGATGGCTCTGCGTGACGCCGCGCGTACGGTGATCTCGGCGATCGGCAGCACCCGTGACAAGTCCGTCCAGGACGAGGACGCGGTGCGCAAGCAGGCCCTCGCGTCCGTGGAGAGCGTGCACGACGTGGCGGAGCGCATCACCAACGGCTCCGAGTGGGACGTGGTCTGGTACGAGCGCCACGACCGTTTCGGTGCCTCGCTCCGGGTGGCTCCCATGAGCGTGTCCGGGCTGCTCAGGGAGAAACTGTTCGCCGACCGCTCCGTCGTGCTGACCTCGGCCACGCTGAAGCTCGGCGGCGACTTCAATGGCGTCGGTGCCTCGCTGGGACTTGCCCCCGAGGGCACGGAGGGCGAGGACCTCCCGCAGTGGAAGGGCGTCGACGTCGGCTCGCCGTTCGACTACCCGAAGCAGGGCATCCTCTATGTCGCCAAGCACCTGTCACGCCCCGCGCGGGACGGCGACCGCGGGGACATGCTGGACGAGCTCACCGAGCTGATCCAGGCCGCCGGCGGTCGTACGCTCGGGCTGTTCTCCTCGATGCGGGCGGCCCAGCTCGCGGCCGAGGAACTGCGGTCGCGCATCCCGGAATACCCGATCCTGTTGCAGGGTGAGGAGACGCTCGGCGAGCTGATCAAGAACTTCTCGGCCGACCCCAAGACCTGTCTGTTCGGCACGCTGTCCCTGTGGCAGGGTGTCGACGTGCCGGGACCCAGTTGCCAACTGGTCGTCATGGACAAGATCCCCTTCCCGCGTCCCGACGACCCGCTGATGAGCGCCCGCCAGAAGGCCGTCGAGGACGCCGGCGGCAATGGCTTCATGGCGGTCGCCGCCACCCATGCCGCGCTCCTCATGGCCCAGGGCGCGGGCCGCCTCGTCCGGGCGTCGGGCGACCGTGGCGTCGTAGCCGTACTGGACCAGCGCCTGGCCACGGCGCGCTACGGCAACTATCTGAAGGCGTCGCTGCCCGACTTCTGGTATACGACGGATCGCAATCAGGTCCGCAGGTCTCTCGCCGCGATCGACGAGGCGGCCCGGAAGTCGGAAGAGGCGTAACCGGGGCGGGCGGCCGAACACGGCGACGGCCCACACACCGGTGGGTGGCCGTCCGCGCGTCTTCTGCCGTCCGCGTCGCCACGCACCTCTCTCCGGCCGACCCGTGGCCGTCTGAGCGCCTTCCGCAGAGCCGATGGCCGCCCAGTCGCCCGTGCTCCTACGACCGACCTGTGGGCGCCGGCTCCGTCTCCGAGAGGCCGAAGGTCGACCGCACCATCCACGCCACCCGCAGCCGCCACGCCTCGTCTGCCGGTGGCTTCGTCGCGTCTTGTCGCCCCGCCCCACGCGCGCACCGGCCCACCGGAGTTCCACCTGCCGATGCTCTCGCAGGCCATTTTGCTAGCAACGCTAGACATTCAAGCGACGCTATGACTAGCATTGCCTCATCACCTAGCAGCGCTAGAAAAAATCGCGGAGAACTTCGGGAGCAGACATGCAGCACATACTGGCCATCGTCACTGTGGTGGTCGTCGGCGTGATGGTGGGCGTGGAGTTCGCGGTGGCGGCCTTCGTCAATCCGATCCTCGACCGGCTGCCGAACGACGGCGGTCTCGCGGCACGCAGTGACGGCGCCCGAGTGCTCGGCAAGGTCATGCCGTTCTGGTACATCGGGTCGGTCGTACTCGGTTCCGTCTGGGCGGCTTCGGCGTGGGGCGACGCGGAGGCGCGTCTCGTGGTCACGGCCACCGCTCTGCTCGTGCTGAGCGTGCTCATGTCCATCGCCCTGCTGGTCCCGATCAACTCCCGCGTCGCCGAGTGGACCAGGGAGAGCGTGCCGGCGGACTGGAAGCGGCAGGTCGGCCGCTGGGACCGGTTCCACTATGTGCGGGTCGCTGTGATCGTCGCGGCGTTCGTCCTGCTGGTCGTCGGCCTGGCGTGACGCGTCGACGGCCGATCGCGGGGGGACGGTGAACGAGCCGAAGGCCTCACGTGGCGAACGCGTCCACCGTGGACCTGCGGCGGCGCAGACGACGAGTGCGCCCCGGCCGCGGAGGCGGTGGACGCACAGGGCCCCGGAACCGGCGCAGTTGGTTCCGGGGCCCGGTCATGGGTGGGGCGGACCGTCTCGCCCCTCGCAGGGTGTTACACGCGGCGCAGGACGGCCACGACCTTGCCGAGGATGGTCGCCTCGTCACCGGGGATCGGCTGGTACGCGGAGTTGTGGGGGAGGAGCCAGACGTGCCCGTCCTCGCGCTTGAAGCGCTTGACCGTGGCTTCGCCGTCGAGCATGGCGGCCACGATGTCGCCGTTCTCGGCCACGGGCTGGCGGCGGACGGTGACCCAGTCACCGTCGCAGATGGCGGCCTCGATCATCGAGTCGCCGACGACCTTGAGGACGAACAGCTCGCCGTCACCGACCAGCTGCCGGGGGAGGGGGAAGACGTCCTCGACCGACTCCTCGGCGAGGATGGGGCCACCGGCGGCGATACGGCCGACGAGCGGGACGTACGACGCGGCCGGCTTGCCCGCCGTGTCCGTGGGCTGCACCGACGCCTGGTCGGAGCCCCGGACCTCGTACGCCCGCGGGCGGTGCGGGTCGCGGCGCAGGAAGCCCTTCCGTTCCAGCGCCATCAGCTGGTGCGCGACCGAGGAGGTGCTGGAGAGGCCGACCGCCTGGCCGATCTCCCGCATCGACGGCGGGTAGCCGCGCCGCTGCACGGAGTCCCTGATGACCTCGATGACCCGGCGCTGTCGGTCCGTGAGTCCGGAGCTGTCCGCCCTGATGCCTGGAGGTCGACCCGGCAGGGAGCGCTTGGGTCCCTCATGATTCGCGGCTTCGTTCATCGCGTGCACCGCCTCGAATCGGCCCTGGGAGCGGTCCTGGGCAGTGATGGTGGCACTGTCTGCGGTCGTGGTCACGTCGGCCCCTCTCGATGGTCTCCCTGCTGGACAACGGTAGTTGCTTTCGAAAGGTTGCGCCAAACACACGTTCGAGTGAAAAACCGTGAAATAGCTGACGTGATCATGAATCCGGGTGTATAGCTCGCACGGTACCTGGCGGACAAAAGGGCCCATTGCTGTACTCTTCACCGCCGAGGGTGAAGGCCGCGACAGCCGATCTGGGCGCCGTCCAGTCTGCCATCCGGCACCCGGTAGGCCGAGGACCGGCCCCCCTTCCGTGCGTCGCCCACGCTATCCCCCGGGTGTCCGTGACGGGTATGTCCATGCGGCACATGCCATTACGTGCGCGACACGCGGGTCGTGTGTGAATTTTCGGACCGAGCCCCACATCTAGTGGTTGGATTGCGGCAGCGACCCAGAAGTTGTGGTCCCCCGGGTCTTCGGGCCCACGGGAATCGCCTATGCTTGGGGCTGCTTCGAGGGGCCCGTGAGGTCTCCCGAGGTCTATGAGTCGTGCTGTGAAGGAGGGTTGGAGCCATGCACTGCCCCTTCTGCAGGCACCCCGACAGCCGCGTCGTCGACAGCCGTACGACCGATGACGGCACGTCGATCCGCAGGCGTCGCCAGTGTCCCGACTGCTCCCGTCGTTTCACGACCGTGGAGACGTGCTCGCTGATGGTGGTCAAGCGCTCCGGCGTGACCGAACCCTTCAGTCGCACCAAGGTCATCAACGGTGTGCGCAAGGCATGCCAGGGCCGGCCCGTCACCGAGGACGCACTCGCCCAGCTCGGCCAGCGGGTCGAGGAGGCGGTGCGCGCCACCGGAAGTGCCGAGCTGACCACGCACGACGTGGGGCTGGCCATACTCGGCCCGTTGCAGGAACTCGACCTCGTCGCCTATCTGCGGTTCGCGTCCGTCTACCGGGCGTTCGACTCGCTCGAGGACTTCGAGGCCGCCATCGCGGAACTCAGGGAAGGCACGAGGCAGCGCCGCGCCGTGGACGACGGAGACACGGATGCGGAGCGCCCGGAAGACGACCGCGGGTCCGGAGGGGCCGTCCAGGTCCCCGTGCCCGCCACCGCCGCCGACTGACGGACGGGCCCACACGGATCGGCCCCGTCGGCGGCGACCACAGACCCGCTGCGGGCGGCCGCACAGCGGCGCGCGCAGCACCAGACACACACCGTGCCACGGGAAGAACGAGGCACTTCAGGGCGTTTTAGCCCGATACAGGGAGGCGGCATGACAGAGACGGCGAGCGGTCCGGCACGAGGTTCCCGCGCCAAGGGCGGAGCCAAGGGCAGCAAGGGACTGCGTATCGAGCGCGTCCACACCACCCCCGGGGTGCACCCGTACGACGAGGTGGAGTGGGAGCGTCGTGACGTCGTCATGACCAACTGGCGCGACGGCTCGGTCAACTTCGAGCAGCGTGGCGTCGAGTTCCCCGGCTTCTGGTCGGTGAACGCGGTCAACATCGTCACCAGCAAGTACTTCCGCGGTGCCGTCGGCACCCCGCAGCGCGAGGTGAGCCTCAGGCAGCTCATCGACCGCATCGTGAAGACCTACCGGAAGGCCGGTGAGGACTACAAGTACTTCGCCTCGCCCGCTGACGCCGAGATCTTCGAGCACGAGCTGGCGTACGCCCTCCTGCACCAGATCTTCAGCTTCAACAGCCCTGTCTGGTTCAACGTCGGCACGCCCCAGCCCCAGCAGGTCTCCGCCTGCTTCATCCTGTCCGTCGACGACTCCATGGAGTCGATCCTCGACTGGTACAAGGAAGAAGGCATGATCTTCAAGGGCGGCTCCGGCGCCGGCCTGAACCTCTCCCGCATCCGCTCCTCCAAGGAGCTGCTCTCCTCGGGCGGCAACGCCTCGGGTCCCGTCTCCTTCATGCGCGGTGCCGACGCCTCCGCGGGAACGATCAAGTCGGGTGGCGCCACGCGCCGCGCGGCGAAGATGGTCATCCTCGACGTCGACCACCCCGACATCGAGGACTTCATCGAGACCAAGGTCAAGGAGGAGGAGAAGATCCGCGCCCTCCGTGACGCGGGCTTCGACATGGACCTGGGCGGCGACGACATCACGTCCGTCCAGTACCAGAACGCCAACAACTCGGTCCGCGTGAACGACGCGTTCATGAAGGCCGTCGAGTCGGGCGGCAAGTTCGGGCTCACCTCCCGCATGACCGGTGAGGTCATCGAGGAGGTCGACGCCAAGGCGCTCTTCCGCAAGATGGCCGAGGCCGCCTGGGCGTGCGCCGACCCGGGCATCCAGTACGACGACACGATCAACCACTGGCACACGTGCCCGGAGTCCGGCCGTATCAACGGCTCGAACCCGTGCAGCGAGTACATGCACCTGGACAACACGTCCTGCAACCTCGCCTCGCTGAACCTCATGAAGTTCCTGAAGGACGACGGCAAGGGACACCAGTCCTTCGACGTCGAGCGCTTCTCGAAGGTCGTCGAGCTGGTCATCACCGCGATGGACATCTCGATCTGCTTCGCGGACTTCCCGACTCAGAAGATCGGCGAGAACACCCGCGCCTTCCGTCAGCTCGGCATCGGCTACGCCAACCTCGGCGCCCTGCTGATGGCGACCGGCCACGCCTACGACTCCGACGGCGGCCGTGCCCTCGCCGGTGCCATCACATCGCTGATGACGGGTACGTCGTACAAGCGCTCCGCGGAGCTCGCCGCGGTCGTCGGCCCCTACGAGGGCTACGCCAAGAACGCCACCCCGCACCAGCGCGTCATGAAGCAGCACGCCGACGCCAACACCGCGGCCGTCCGCATGGACGACCTGGACAGCCCGATCTGGGCCGCCGCCACGGAGGCCTGGCAGGACGTCGTCCGCCTCGGCGAGAAGAACGGTTTCCGTAACGCGCAGGCGTCCGTCATCGCCCCGACCGGCACCATCGGTCTCGCGATGTCCTGCGACACCACCGGCCTCGAGCCCGACCTCGCCCTGGTCAAGTTCAAGAAGCTGGTCGGCGGCGGCTCGATGCAGATCGTCAACGGCACCGTGCCGCAGGCCCTGCGTCGCCTGGGCTACCAGGAGGAGCAGATCGAGGCGGTCGTCGCCCACATCGCCGAGCACGGCAATGTGATCGACGCTCCCGGCCTCAAGCTCGAGCACTACGAGGTGTTCGACTGCGCCATGGGCGAGCGCTCCATCTCGGCGATGGGCCACGTCCGCATGATGGCCGCGATCCAGCCGTGGATCTCCGGCGCCCTCTCCAAGACCGTCAACCTGCCGGAGACGGCGACGGTCGAGGACGTCGAGGAGGTCTACTTCGAGGCCTGGAAGATGGGCGTCAAGGCGCTCGCGATCTACCGCGACAACTGCAAGGTCGGCCAGCCGCTCTCCGCCAAGAAGAAGGAGGACGAGAAGGCCGAGGTGACCGCGAAGACCGAGGCGACGATCCGCGAGGCCGTCGAGAAGGTCGTCGAGTACCGCCCGGTCCGCAAGCGCCTCCCCAAGGGCCGTCCCGGCATCACCACCTCCTTCACGGTGGGTGGCGCCGAGGGCTACATGACCGCCAACTCCTACCCGGACGACGGTCTCGGCGAGGTCTTCCTGAAGATGTCGAAGCAGGGCTCCACCCTCGCGGGCATGATGGACGCCTTCTCGATCGCGGTCTCCGTGGGTCTCCAGTACGGCGTGCCCCTCGAGACGTACGTCTCGAAGTTCACGAACATGCGCTTCGAGCCGGCCGGCATGACGGACGACCCGGACGTGCGGATGGCGCAGTCGATCGTCGACTACATCTTCCGCCGCCTGGCGCTCGACTTCCTGCCCTTCGAGACGCGCTCCGCGCTCGGCATCCACTCCGCCGAGGAGCGCCAGCGCCACCTGGAGACGGGCTCCTACGAGCCGACCATCGACGATGTCGAGGTCGACGTGGAGGGGCTGGCCCAGTCCGCGCCGCGCGCGCAGGAGCTGAAGGCCGTCGCCACCCCCAAGGCCGAGGTCGAGGCGGCCGAGCCCGCCCCGAAGCAGGCGCACACCAGTGCCGAACTGGTCGAGATGCAGCTGGGCATCCAGGCGGACGCCCCCCTGTGCTTCTCCTGCGGCACGAAGATGCAGCGGGCCGGATCCTGCTACATCTGCGAGGGCTGCGGCTCGACCAGCGGCTGCAGCTGATCCTGGGCGCCGCTGAGGTGTGAATTGCCTTCACAGGGCGGTGGAGCCGGTCTCGGCTCCACCGCCCTCGGCGTTTGTGACGCCTGGCCGCGTGGCCTGGTACGGCGGTCGTGCAGCAGGCTGCCGCGGCGCCTCGCGCGGCCCCTTGTGCGGCGACCGGGCAACAGGCTTGTCGGCCGTCGTGACATGCTCCGGACCATGATCAAGAGAATCGAGTCCTCCGTCCGCCGATGAGCGAGAAGCCCCCTTGAAGGGCGGCGCGGCCCGCAGCCGTGCCGCCCTTCAGGCTTCTCACTGCCCCAGCAGGAGCGCGCTTCGGGAGAACCCGGCCCGCGGAGGAGTGCGACGGTCCCAGGAGGGCCCGCTCAGGCGTCCTGGGCGCTGCCCATGACCCTGGGGAAGGTCGCCGGGTCCGTGTCGTAGCCGCGGACCCCGGGGTGGAAGGTCCACCCGCCCGCGGCGTCGCGCACGAACTCCCCGAGCGTGGCGGCCGTGGACCCGAGGACGTCCGCGAAATCGCCCTCCGCGAGCACCGTGTAGTTCTCCCGCATCCGGAAACCGGGGTTCAGCACGCCCACGAAGCTCTTGTGGCCGGCGCGCTGCTGGATGAGGACGCCGACCACCACGCGCGCGTAGCGGCTGTTGAGACGGTCGAGCTCCAGCGTCATGACCTCGTCCCAGCCGAAGCCCTTGCCGTCCTTGCTGTCCCGGTTCAGATAGATGGTGCCGTCCGGCGAACGGCTGTCGAAGTGCACTACGTACTCGGGTGTTCCGCTCGCCGCGTCCACCGTGTAGGTCGCCGCGATGATGTCGAGGTCGGTCGCGGGCTCACCCACGGGACTCGGATCCCATTTCACCGCCAGTTCGACCTTGCGGATGCCCTTGTTGAGGCCGTTCACCGGATCTCCCCTCCCCGTTCCCCAACTGCTCTTCGGCCCAACTGCCCTGCTGGCAGCGCCGATTGTCCATCGTGCCACGTGCGCCGGGGCGCTCGCGCGGATGTACTCCGCCGGAGCGTGACCGGCGCCACGCTCCGTGGCCTTACGATGGCGCGGTGCTGGTCAAGTGGATTCGCTGCACCGTGGTCGACCGCCGCGGTTTCGAACGGGGGCAGCGAAAGTGGGCGGGGCTTCTGGGGGAGCCGGGTTTCCGGGGACAGGGTGGCGGATGGAGCACGGGCCGGTCCGGCGTCGCACACATCTTCGCCTTCTGGGAGAGCCGTGCCTTTTACGACTCCTTCATGGCCCGCTCCCACGACCGGCTCGCCGCCGCCCAGTCGGGCACCTTCAAGGACTCCCAGGTCAAGCTGTTCGATCATCGTTTCGACGTGAAGACCGGCTTCGAGCCGCGCTTCAGTGACGCCGATCTGGTGCGGGTCGCGCACTGCCGGGTCCACGAGGAACGGGCCGAGCACTTCGCACTGATGCAGGAGAAGGTCTGGAACCCCGCCATGGCGGGCTCGCCCGGCATGGTGCGGGGCCTCTTCGGCGAGGCGCCGGGCAGCGAGTTCCTGGTCCTGTCGATGTGGCAGTCCGCCGCGGAGCACGGCAAGTACCGCGCGGAGCGCGTGGAAAGGCTCGCGCTGCGCGCCCAGATCGAGGCCGACGTCGCGGCCCTCGCGGGCGACATCGTGCAGTTGGAGCCCGCCTGGACGGTCTGAGGAGGCTCCCGGACGTCGTCATCACGTGGGGAAGCTGTGTGACCTACGCCGTATGGAGCCCGTACGGCTGCTCGATCCACGGTGACACGATCTAGGGTTTTGGCATGGCACGACCACGGCGCATCGTTCTGGTCCGGCACGGCGAGTCGGTGGGCAATGCCGATGACACCGTGTACGAACGCGAACCCGACCACGCCCTGCCGCTCACCGAGAAGGGCTGGCAGCAGGCGGAGGAGACGGGCAAGAAACTGCGGGAGCTCTTCGGGCAGGAGCGCGTAAGCGTTTACGTGTCGCCGTACCGTCGTACGCATGAGACGTTCCGCGCCTTCCACCTCGACCCCGCGCTCGTCCGGGTGCGCGAGGAGCCGCGGCTGCGCGAGCAGGACTGGGGCAACTGGCAGGACCGCGACGATGTCCGCCTCCAGAAGGCGTACCGCGACGCCTACGGGCACTTCTTCTACCGCTTCGCGCAGGGCGAGTCCGGTGCCGACGTGTACGACAGGGTCGGCGGCTTCCTGGAGAGCCTCTACCGGAGCTTCGAGGCTCCCGACCACCCGCCCAACGTCCTCATCGTGACCCACGGCCTGGCCATGCGGCTGTTCTGCATGCGCTGGTTCCACTGGACGGTGGCGGAATTCGAGTCGCTGTCCAATCCGGGGAACGGGGAGACACGCATGCTCGTTCTGGGAGACGACGGCAAGTACACGCTTGACCGACCTTTCGAGCGGTGGCGTGACCCTGAGTCGTACGGAGCCACCGGATAGAGTGGCAGGGCGATGATCGCTGACTCCTCGACCGAAGGGCGCCTCGGCCGCGCCCTGGCCAGCCTGCGCGGACTCGCCGTGGGAGACGCGCTGGGCTCGCAGTTCTTCGTGCCCGCGAACTACCCGCTGCTCAAGCGCCGTGAGCTGCCGCCCCACCAGTGGCAGTGGACCGACGACACGGAGATGGCCTGCTCCGTGGTGACCGTGCTCGCCGCGCACCGCCGTATCGACCAGGACGAACTGGCCCGCTCCTTCGCCGAGCACCACGACTTCGACCGCGGCTACGGCCCCGCGGTCAACCGGCTGCTGCGACAGGTCCGGGAGGGCGGCGACTGGCGCGAGCTCGCGTCCGCCCTGTTCAAGGGCCAGGGCTCCTGGGGGAACGGCGCCGCGATGCGCATCGCGCCCCTCGGCGCCTGGTACGCGGACGACCCGGAACAGGCCACCCACCAGGCGGAGATCTCGGCCTACCCGACGCACCAGCACCGAGAGGCCGTGGTCGGTGCCATGGCCGTCGCCGCGGCCGCCGCACTGGCCGCCGACCCGGCGGGACCCCCGAGCCCCGAGGCCCTGCTCGACGGCGTCGTCGCGCTCGTCCCGCGCAGCGCGGTCGGCGCCGGGCTGCGACGAGCCCGGGACATGCTCGACTACGGGGACGCCGGCACCGTGGCGGCCGTCCTGGGCTGCGGTCGGCGCACGTCGGCGCACGACACCGTGCCGTTCGCGCTGTGGTCGGCCGCCCGGTCCTTGGGCGACTACGAGAAGGCGTTCTGGAGCACCGCCCAGGTGGGCGGCGACGTGGACACCAACTGCGCCATCGTCGGCGGCGTGATCGCCTCCGGGCGGGCGGGCGCGCCCCCCGAGACCTGGGTGGAGGCCACGGAGTCCCTGCCGGACTGGGTGCCGGGGGCCACGTTCGGGGCGGCGGCGGGCGGCGCGTAGGTCCCGTCAGCAGGGCGCTTTCGGTGCCGGCACCGGCACCGGCACCGGCACCTGTGCTGTGATGCCGCCCGCTGCGGTGCCGGGTGCCGCTGGGCGCTGCGGAGCCACCGGGTGCCGTGCCGTGGTGTCACCGGGCGCCGGCCGTGTCTGTCACAGGCTTGCTACAGCCACGCCGCCGCACCGTCGGGCGCCTGGCCCGTGGATACCCTGTCCGCCACGCGGCCCGTTGATCATCGCGGGCGAGCGCCGAACAAGACACCGGTCGTCAGCCTCCGCCGTAACGGCGTGCCGTGGGCTGTCCGCTGCCGGTTGGGAGGGGGTCCCGTGTCCGACATACCGTCCACGCCCGAGCCGATGGAGCAGGGGCCGCCGAAGCCGAGAGCGCCGGAGGCGAAGGAAGCGAGGGAGGCGGAGGACGTCAGGGATCAGGCGGCGTCGACGGAGCCTCCCGTGACCACGGCGAAGGCCACCACCGCTCCGGAAGACCCTTCCGGCCGTGAGGACACGGGCTCGGGCGCGGACGACGGCGAAGGTGACGGCGACGGTGACGGCGGGGACGGGAAGGGAGCCGCGGGCGGGGGCGCCGACTGGGCCGTGCCGCCGTCGCCCACTCCCTGGACGGCCGACCTTCAGGTGAGGCAGCCCGCCCCCGTGCGTACGGCCACGCTGTGGGCTGCGCTGGCCACCGGGCTGCTCAGCATGCTCCTGCTCGGCGACGGTCTGGCGGTCAATCTCCTGCTGGTCGCGGTCCCGGCCGCTGTCGCCGCCTACTTCGCCGCCCAGGAGGCGGGACGACGTATGCGCGCCTGGACGGTGGTCTGGGCGGCCGGCGGCATCGGGCTGCTGGTCGTTCCGGCCCTCCGTGACGCGGACTGGCCCTCGTTCCTCGCCGTCGTGAGCGCGATCGCGCTGGGCTCACTCGCACTGCACGGCGGCCGTACCTGGCCGGCCGTCCTGCTGGGCCCCATCGGCATGTTCAACTCCCTGGTCACCGGTCCGGCCTGGGGCTGGCGCGGAGTGCGTGAACGGTTCGGCGGGCGTCGCCGCAGTGTGGGTGCGGTGCTCCGCGCGCTCGTGGTCACCGCGGTCCTGCTGCTGGTCTTCGGGGCCCTCTTCGCCGGAGCCGACGCGGCCTTCGCCAATCTGCTGGGCGACCTCATGCCCGACGCGTCCGTCTCCGGCGGCCCGTGGCGCCTGGTGCTCCTCGCGTTCGGTGTGGTCGGAGCGCTCGCGGCGGCCCACACGGCGGCCGCACCCGTCCAGTGGGACCGGGTCCAGGTGCCCGCCGGCCGCCCCCGCGGCCGCGTCGAGTGGGCCCTTCCGCTGGTCGTGCTCACGGCGCTCTTCGCCGCCTTCAACGCAGTGCAGCTTGCCGTGCTCTTCGGAGGCTACGAAGCCGTCCTCGAGAAGACCGGCCAGACGTACTCCGAGTACGCACGCCAGGGGTTCTGGCAGCTGCTGCTGGTCACCCTCCTGACCCTGCTCGTCGTGGTCTTCGCGCTCCGCTGGGCACCCCGCGGCGACGCCCGCGACTGGACCCTCGTGCGGGGCGTGCTGGGAACCCTGTGCGCCCTGGCGATCGTGGTGGTGGCCTCGGCGGTGCGGCGCATGGACATGTACGTGGAGGCCTACGGCCTGACGCGGCTGCGAGTCTCCGTGCTGGCCGTGGAGGTGTGGCTCGGCGTCGTCATCGTGCTCATCATGGCGGCCGGCGTGTGGGGAGCCCGATGGCTGCCGCGCGCGGTCGCGGCCAGTGCGGCCGTGGGAGTGCTGGCCTTCGGGCTCATGTCGCCGGACGGTCTGATCGCCGAGCGCAATGTCCAGCGCTACGAGGAGACGGGCAAGTTCGACCTCGACTACGCGGGAAGCCTGTCCGCCGACGCCGTACCGGCGCTCGACAAGCTGAAGGAGCCCCTGCGGTCGTGCGCGCTGCGGCCCATCGCGGACGACCTGAGGGAGAGCGACGACCCCTGGTACGCGACAAGTTGGGGCGAGGCCCGCGCCCGGGACATCCTGCGTGACCGGCCGCCGGCGCCGGACGTGGACTGGTCCGCGTGCCGCCGGGTGAGCGACGACGTCATGTACCTGCGCTGAGAGGGGCTGGGGCCCGCAGGGCGGAGGAGGCCAGGAGGGCCGGCAGGACGGAAGGGTCCAGGGCAGCTCCAGGCAGGGCGCTCAGGAGGCGTGAAGTTCGCCGACGGCGTCGTACCGGATGTGGGCCCCAGGGGTCGTGCCCGATGGAGGGCGACGGCGTGCCCGGTCAGGGCCGGCGACGTCCCGGATGGACGCCGACGGCGTCGTCCCCGAGGTGTGCCCGCGGCCTCCGATGACGTGCATCGGAGGCCGCGGTTCGCCGTTCGCCCCGCGGACGGCCGGGCCGGAGTCCTCGCTGTCGGACCCCGGGACCCGGCCCGGCCTCCGCGGCCCCCTCGTCAGCCCGCGACAGGTCCTGCCGAACCGGAAAGGGCCTCCAGGTCGCTCTTGCGGACCCTGATCACCAACGCCGCGGTGATCAGCGCCAGCAGGGCCATCGCGGCTGCCGGGATGAAGGCGGTCGAGATGCCCTGGGCGAGCACCTCGTGGCCCCAGGGCGCGGGCAGCTGATGGGTCTTGGCGAACTCCGCCTTCTGCTCGGCCGAGCCGTCCGTCAGGAACTTCGACATCTGCTTCTCCGCCTCGTCACGGCTGGCCGAGCCGAAGACCGTGGTAAGGATGGAGAGCCCCAGCGAACCGCCCACCTGCTGGGTGACGTTGAGCAGACCCGAGGCGGCGCCCGCCTCGTGCTGGGCGACACCCGAGACCGCGGTGACCGTCAGCGTCACGAAGTTCAGGCCCATGCCGAAGCCGAACAGCAGCATCGGGCCGAGCACCCCGCCGACGTACGAGTTGTCCGAGCTGATGAAGGTCAGCCACAGGAGCCCGAGTGCGACGAGCGACGAGCCGACGACCATGAACGGCTTGGGGCCGAGCACCGGCAGGAACCGCTGCGACAGACCCGCGCCGACCGCGATCGCGACCGTGACCGGCAGGAACGCCACACCGGCGGAGATCGGGCTGTAACCGAGCACGTTCTGCACGAACAGCACGATGTAGAAGAACATGCCGAACATCGCCGCGGCCAGACTCAGCATGATCAGATACGTGCCCGACCGGTTGCGGTCGGCGAACATCTTCAGCGGAGTGATGGGTTCCTTCGCGCGGGTCTCGACGACCACGAAGGCCACCAGCAGCACCACCGCCGCAGCGAACGACCCGATGGTGAGGCTGTCCCGCCAGCCCTCCTCCGCGGCGCGGATGAAGCCGTAGACCAGGGACGCCATGCCCGCCGTCGAGGTGAGGGCACCCGCGATGTCGAAGCGTCCGGGGTGGCGTTCGGACTCGCTGATGTACATCGGCGCGAGCACCGCGATCAGAACACCGATGGGCACGTTGACGAAGAGGACCCAGCGCCAGTCGAGCCACTCGGTGAGCATGCCGCCGGCCAGCAGACCGACGGCGCCACCGCCGGCCGAGACCGTGGCGAAGACGGCGAACGCCCGGTTCCGCTCCGGCCCCTCGGGGAACGTGGTGGTGATGAGCGCCAGCGAGGTCGGTGACGCGATCGCGCCACCGACGCCCTGCAGGGCACGGGCGGCCAGCAACTGCCAGGGTTCCTGGGCGAGTCCACCGAGCAGCGAGGCGAAGGTGAACAGCAGGATGCCGGTCATGAAGACCCGGCGCCTGCCGAGGATGTCACCGGCGCGGGCGCCGAGAAGCAGCAGGCCACCGAAGGTGAGGGTGTACGCGCTGATCACCCATGTCAGATCGGTCGTGCTGAAGTTGAGCGCGTCTTGAATGTGCGGGAGCGCGATGTTCACAATCGTCGCGTCGAGTACCACCATGAGTTGGCAGGCCGCGATGACGGTGAGCGCGATACCGGGGTGCCCCTCCCGGCGGGCCGCTCCTGGCTTTGATTCCTGTATCAACTGAGAGGTTGTCACTATGGGTCCCCCACAAGTGCGTTAGTGAACGCTCGCGTTCACTGTCGCGTCAACGGTAGTGAGTCCCCGACAGTGAACGCAAGCGTTCACTGAAGTCGCTGCCATGTGGCGTCAACTCGACCGCTCAAACCCCCCGAAAACCCGCTCCCCCTGCACAACGGAGACAGTCAGATGGTTAGTTCGCGTTGGACGGCCGCTCCCGCTCAGGCGGCCTCTCCGCGTCGGCGTGGTGCCGTACTCGAACGCGCGATCCTGGAGGCCGCGCTGGAGCAGCTCGGCACGGTCGGCTGGAACGGCCTCACGATGGAGGGTGTCGCGGCGCGTGCCCAGACCGGCAAGGCCGCGGTCTACCGTCGCTGGCCGTCCAAGGAGGATCTCGTCGCCGACGCGCTCCAGGCCGGGCTGCCGAACCAGACCCAGGCACCCGACCTCGGAAGTGTTCGGGAGGACCTGCTGGAGCTGTGCCGACGGGTACGTGACGCGATGTTCTCGCAGCCCGGATTCGCACTGCGATCGGTCCTTTACGAATGCGACGCGGCGCAGGCCGAACGCTTCCACCGGGTGATCATCGGCGGGGTGGTCGAGCCGACCATGCATCTGCTGCGAGAGGTCATCGACCGCGGAATCGAGCGGGAAGAGGTGCGTCCCGACGCCGCCAACTCCTACGTCTTCGATGCCATCCCCGCGATGATGATGTACCGCTCCAAGGTGTGCGCGAGCGAATGGAGTGACGAGGAGCTGTCGGAGATGATCGACCAGCTGATGGTCCCGCTGCTGCGCAGCCAGGCTGTCTGAGCCGCCCCTCGACGGTGCCGGGGAGGTGTTCGTCCGACGCTCCCGAGGGGCCCGTTCGGACGGCTGAGCGACAGTCGTGGCGACCCCCGTCGCGCCCCGCGCGTCGCTCGGGCAAACCTGGGTGTCGCAAGGGGCTCCGGGCGGCGTAGGCTGAGGGCGCCATGCCGTACGAACCACCCACTCACACCGTCGAGCGCTCCCTCCGCGCAACGACCGGAGCGAAGATCATTGCCGGTGTCGACGAGGTGGGACGCGGTGCCTGGGCCGGCCCCGTCACCGTCTGCGCCGCCGTCACCGGACTGCGCCGGCCGCCCGAGGGCCTCACCGACTCCAAGCTCCTGACCGTCAAGCGGCGTACCGCGCTCGCGGCGCAACTGGAGAAGTGGGTGACGTCGTACGCCCTCGGGCACTCCTCTCCGGAGGAGATCGACGACCTCGGCATGACGGCCGCGCTGCGCCTCGCCGCCGTACGCGCCCTGGAAGCCCTGCCGGTCCGTCCCGACGCGGTCATCCTCGACGGGAAGCACGACTACCTGGGTACTCCCTGGCGGGTCCGTACGGTGATCAAGGGCGACCGGTCGTGCGTCGCCGTCGCGGCTGCTTCGGTGATCGCCAAGGTCCAGCGCGACAAAATGATGGCCGAACTGGGTATCGACCATGCAGACTTCGGTTTTGCGGCCAACGCCGGGTACCCGTCGCCGGTCCACAAGGCCGCGCTGGAGGAGCGGGGGCCCACCCCGTTCCACCGGTTGTCATGGGCGTATCTTGATGCGCTGCCCCAGTGGCGGCACCTCAAGAAGGTCCGCAGCTGGGCGGACGGAAGCGTTCCGGAGATCGAGGGCCAGCTCGGCTTCGATTTCTGACGATTCCACCCGCACCGATGTGCCACCCGCCGACGCGAGTCGCACCGGCGTTTGATAGATATCAGCTCATGCCTCTCATTCCCGAGGAGCCTCAGATTCACGAGAGTGCCCAGGGTCCCCGCGTCACTCCGGCCACCGGCCGCAGCGCGCAGACCCCCCGCCCCGTACCCGGCCCCCGTCCCGCGGCACCGCCGCGTCCCGGCCGTCCGGGTCCTGTCCGGCCGATGCCGGCGCAACGCACGCCGCGCGAGTCGGCCGTGCCCACGCCGGGACCGTCCGCCCCGAAGGCCGCAGCCGCTGCGGTCGCCCCGCAGATCCAGCTGATCCCGGCCTCGGTCGAGGGGGCGCTGGACGCCGCCGAAGAGGCCGTCGACCTGCTGCTGGAGTCGGGCCGCGCTCCGGGTGAGGTGCTGGTGATCACCACCGGCGACCCGCACCCGTGGGCCGCGCACGAGCTCTCCTTCGGCGAGGCCGCGTACTGGACGCAGCACGACGCGGGCGACGACGTCTTCTACGCCGACGCCTCCGTCGCGGGCCGGGCGGCGTCCCGTCCCGTGGTCGTGGTCGCGGTCAACGGCGGCCCCGACACCGCTGCCGCCACCGCGCTGCCCCTGGCTCACGGCCGGGCCGGTGCCCTGCTGATCGTCTGCGGCGACCCGCAGCAGATCAACTCGGTGCTGGGCGCGGGCGTCTGACCGACTTCCGGACACGGTCCGGGAATCGTTCGGAGGGATGCTGAGGGTGCCGCCGCGGCGGCACCTGCACGGCGGTCCTGGTCGCGGCGCTACCCGCACGGCGGTCGATTCGGCGTACCCGCGAGCGGGTGACGGGCTGTGCCGCGCGCCGCGCCCTTGGTGCGCTGCCGTGGCCGGCAGGCGTCTCGCGGACGGCTCGCCGTGTGCCGCGTGCGTCTTCGGTGTACGTCCGTGACCGTTGGTGAGCGCCTGCTTCGGCCAGGAGCGCCGCACATCCCGGAGGGCGGCTCGGTCGTCCCGCGGTCTCCGCGATGACCCCGATGTCTCCAGGTGGAGGTGGCGCCCTCGGACGGATGGTCGGTCACCTGCACCTCGGCTGACCGTGGTGTGGTCATGAGGCTCGGCCGGCGGATCGGTCGAACCCCTCCCGCACTCGACGGGCGCGAGGTGACCGCCATCGTGCCCGTCGACGACTGCGGCCACTCCTCCTCGCCTGCCGGTGCACCGGCCCCCGGCCCGAAGCGGGCGCCCGCGGGGGCGCCGCCTCTCAGCGGGCGGCTGCCCTGCGAAGGACCTCCGACGCGGCGCCTCCGGTGCGTGGCAGCGGTGGCACCTCGGACAGCGCGAAGGGCTCCGGCGGCGAGTCCGCATTGGGGCGGCGTCCGCCACGGCCCTCGCCGAGCACCTGCCACCCGTCGCGGGTCAGGGTGATGTACGCCCCGCAGCGCAGCCCGTGGAGCGTGCAGGCGTCCCGCAGCCCCCACATCCAGGCCCCGTCCTCCTCCGTCCAACGCGCGTCGCCGTCACGGCAGTACATCAGTACGGCCGTGCGTACCGGCGTGCGGCGGCGCAGGTCGTGCGGGATGACCCGGCGCAGCTGCGACAGCAGCGCGTTGCGGAACATCCAGCCGTCGGCCGGAGCCGGGCGCCGGATGAACGAGGCACTCGCGCTCAGCCGCTCGTCCGGATCCAGGACGGCCACGATGGCGGTCGAAGGCTTGGGCCGGTGCCTGGCGTGCAGCCCGCTGACGACCTCCCGGGGATTGCGCAGCAGCGGAATCCCCGCGGAGGCCCACTCGGCGGGTTCGAGCATCCGGGCCAGTGGGTTGGTGGACGAGTCGGCAGACGTCGGCATGGACGCCGCCGAGGACGGAGCGAATCCGAAGGTCACGGTCCTCCCTTCGGCTACGCGCCCACACAGCGGGCGGGGTCGGACTTGGGGGAGCGCACGCCGCAGCAGAGCCCTACCGGACCACGGGCGAGCCGTGCGGGGAGCGGACCTCAATTCTTCCTGTCGAACTTGGTTGCGGCAACGAGCAATTGGGACGGCAGACCGTTTTCGGGCTATGTGTGACCTATATCCTTGCCCAAGGTTTCGGGAGGGGATGCACGCGTCACGCCTGAACGGCCAGGACCAGGGGCAACACCCCCTGGGCTCCCGCTCTGCGGAGCATGCGCGCGACCACGGCGAGTGTCCAGCCGGTCTCCGTCGCGTCGTCCACGAGCAGGACGGGACCGTGCGCCTCCTTCAAGGCCGCCGCCAACTCGGGCGGTACGGTCAGCGCTCCGTCGAGCGCCTTGAGCCGCTGCGCGCTGTTGCTCCGCGAGATCTGCTGCGCCTCGCCGATGTACTCCACGGAACCCAGCAGCGGCAGCCTGCCGACGTCCGCGATCCGAGCCCCCAAGGACCCGATCAGCTGCGGTCGTCGCCGCGAGGCCACGGTCACGACGCCGACCGGACGGGGCTGTGCGTCGGGCTCCCCCGAAGCCCAGCCGCCGGGCCCCTTCGCCCAGTCCGCCAACACGCCGACGACAGCCTTGGAGACATCGTCCGGAACAGGGCCGTCGGGGGCCTGGGGCGCGAGCATGGGGCGCAGCCGGTTGCCCCAGCCGATGTCCGAGAGTCGTCCCAAGGCGCGCCCGGGCGCGGCCTGTTCGCCGACGGGGATACGGCCCTTCAGGTCGACGCCGACCGCGGGCAGGCCCGTGGGCCACATCTTCCGGGGCTCGACCTCCACACCCGCGCGGCCGAGCTCTCCGCTGGCCGCGTCTAGTGCCGCGGGTGACACGGCGGCCTCGAACCGCGCACCCGTGCAGTTGTCGCAGCGCCCGCACGGCGCCGCACCCTCGTCGTCCAGCTGACGTCGCAGGAACTCCATCCGGCATCCGGTCGTCGCGACGTAGTCCCGCATCGCCTGCTGCTCGGCCGCCCGCTGCTTGGCGACCCAGGCGTAGCGCTCGGTGTCGTAGGTCCATGGGTTGCCGGTGGAGACCCAGCCGCCCTGGACCCTGCGTACGGCTCCGTCCACGTCGAGCACCTTGAGCATGGTCTCCAAGCGGGACCTGCGCAGCTCCACGAGCGGTTCCAGAGCGGGCAGCGAGAGCGGGCGGTCGGCCCGTGACAGCACATCCAGCGTGCGACGCACCTGCTCCTCGGGCGGGAAGGCGATCGACGCGAAGTACTCCCAGATCGCCTGGTCCTCCTTGCCGGGCAGGAGCAGCACTTCGGCGTGCTTCACACCGCGGCCGGCACGCCCCACCTGCTGGTAGTAGGCGATGGGGGAGGAGGGCGACCCCAGGTGCACCACGAAACCCAGGTCGGGTTTGTCGAACCCCATCCCCAGCGCCGACGTGGCGACCAGGGCCTTGACCCGGTTGGCGAGGAGGTCCTCCTCGGCCTGCTGGCGGTCCGCGTTCTCCGTCTTGCCGGTGTACGACGCCACCGTGTGACCGCTCTGGCGCAGGAACGCGGTGACCTCCTCGGCGGCGGCGACGGTGAGCGTGTAGATGATGCCGGAGCCGGGCAGGTCCCGCAGATGCTCGGCGAGCCAGGCCATCCGGTGGGCCGCGTCGGGCAGCCGCAGGACACCGAGGCTCAGGCTCTCCCGGTCCAGGGGCCCGCGCAGCACGAGTGCGTCGGTGCTGGCTCCGGTGCCCAGCTGCTCGGCCACGTCGGCCGTCACGCGCGCGTTGGCCGTCGCGGTCGTGGCCAGGACGGGCACGCCGGGAGGGAGCTCGGCGAGCATGGTGCGCAGGCGGCGGTAGTCCGGCCGGAAGTCGTGGCCCCAGTCGGAGATGCAGTGCGCCTCGTCGACCACGAGCAGACCGGTCGCGGCGGCCAGTCTGGGCAGGACCTGGTCGCGGAAGTCCGGGTTGTTCAGCCGCTCGGGGCTGACCAGGAGGACGTCGACCTCGCTCGCGGCGACCTCGGCCTGGATCGTCTCCCACTCCTCCGTGTTGGAGGAGTTGATCGTCCTCGCGTGGATTCCGGCGCGGGCAGCCGCCTCCACCTGGTTGCGCATGAGGGCGAGGAGCGGCGAGACGATGACCGTGGGGCCCGCGCCCCTCTCGCGCAGCAACGCGGTCGCGACGAAGTACACCGCGGACTTGCCCCAGCCGGTGCGCTGGACCACCAGGGCTCTGCGCTTGTCGGCCACCAGCGCCTCGATGGCACGCCACTGGTCCTCGCGCAGCCGGGCCTCGCCCGGGCGGGCACCGACGAGTCGGGCCAGTACGGCGTCGGCCGCCGTACGCAGGGTCTCGTCGTCCTTGGCAGGCGCGGGGTCTGGGGCTGCGGGTCGCGGGTCTTCGTTGGTCATGGCCCCATGCAACCCGATGGGTCGGACATCGCGCGAATGAGCCGGACGAGCTGTGGACAACTTCTGTCGTGGCCATGCTCGTGGTTGTCCACAGGCTCAAGCGGAACTTCGACATCCGCGGGATGGTCACGGCATGACGAATCACGACGAAGCGACCGGCAGGTCCGGCGACCAGGACATCAGCGGGCTCGGCGGCGCATGCCGTGGACAGGGCGAGTACACCGTGCCTGCGGGACGCGAAGCGCGCACGGATGCCGCGGCTGGGGCCGAGTACTCGGCGCGGGTGGGGTGTGACGGAGGCGATGGTCGAGCGGGAGACGACGACGCCGAGCGTTGCTCGGACGAAGAGGGGAGCGGCGGACAGGTGGCGGATCGGTGCGGGGGCGCGGGCGGCGCCGCGATCGACACGGGCGGTTCCGCCCTTGAGAAGGACGCGGGCGACGGAGGGCCCGCCGTCCGATGGCCGGGCGGTGCCGTGTCGGCTCGACTCGAGAGCGCGAGCGAAGGTGAAGGTGTGAGCGAGGCCGGATCCGGTCGGTTCGTGGGGCCTGGCGCTTCCGACCATTTCGGCGGTCACGGAGTCTCCGCAGCCGTCCAGGGGCCCGGTCCCGGCGGAGGGGAGCACCAGGTCACCCTGCGCACCCCTGCCGAGCTGGCCGACGCCCTGCCCTATCTGCTCGGCTACCGTCCCGAGGACAGCATCGTCCTGGTCGCTCTGCACGACCGGGACCGGCGAGGGCGTTTCGGTGGCCGCGCCCGGCTCGGTATTCCCCGCCACGCGGAGGACTGGCCGTCCGCTGCCGAGCAACTGGCACAGGGGTTGGTGAAGGGCAGCGAGCGCAGGGGCGCCCGGCCCGAGAGCATGGTCCTCTTCCTCTGCCGTGAACCGGAGAGCGGGGAGTCCGGGCAAGAGGTCGTGGAGCGTCTGCGCCCGCTCGCGCAACTGCTGCGGACGGCGTGCGGTCGCCTGGACGTGCCCGTGGTCGAAGGCCTGTGCATCTCCGACGGCCGATTCTGGTCCTACGTGTGCCCGGGTCAGGGGTGTTGTCCGCCCGAGGGGCACACGATGGGCCTGCCCGGAACGTCCGTCCTCGCCGCCGCCGCGACCTACGCGGGACTCCAGGTCCGCGGATCCCTGCGGGAACTGACCGAGCGGCTCCTCCCGTGGGAGACATCGGCCGCACGGGAGCAGGAAGCCGCGCTCGACGCCGCGAGCATGGCGCTCGTCCCGAGGATTCTGGACGAGGAAGGCCGAGCGGCGGTGGCCGAGCAGTCCCTGGCACTGGCGGGGAGGATCATGAAGCGCCTCACCGACACCCCACCGGTGTCGGGGACACGCCCCGCGGACCTGCGTGACGACTCGCTCCTGGAGCCCGAGGAGGCCGCGACGCTGATCCTCGGTCTCCAGGACCGCACAACTCGCGACCGTGCCGCCCAGTGGATGGAGGGTGACGAGGCCGGCCCGGCCCTGCGCCTGTGGCGGGCGCTGGCCCGCCGCTGCGTCGGCCCCTACCGTGAGCACGCGGCGGCACCCCTTACGCTCGCGGGCTGGGTCGCCTGGTCCACGGGCGACGAACTGGAGGCCCGCGAATCCCTGGCGATGGCTCTTGCTGCCGACCCCGACTACCTCTTCGCGCGTCTCCTGCACCAGGCGTGCAACGAGGGACTGGACCCCGAGTCCGTCCGGCGGTGCCTGCGCGCGGAGCGTACGGGGCGTGCCTCCGAAGGACGTGCCTCCGAAGGCGGGGAGGGAGAGCAGGTCGCCGGATGCGCGGCCCCGGTCGTATCCAACGTGGAGGTGCCCGCCGCAGGGACGCCGGAAGCGAAATCCCGTGCGCTCGCTCCCACCACCCGACGTCGGCGCCGGTCACGCTCGGCTGCAGGCGGTGTGGCTCGTCTTTCAGGTCGTCGTAGCGCACAGGCGGCGAACGCCCGCCGACGTCGGCCCACCGACGGGACCTCGCCCAGCGGGGAGGGACCGAGGCGTGCGGAGGCCGAGGCTCTTGGTGGCCCACGCGCGCACCGCGAGGGCGGTCGTAGTGGTGCGGGCGAGGACGACTGAATGGACACGGGCGCCCTTGCCGACCGCTGAGCAGCGGTGCGGGTGCGGGTGCGTGCGCAGGTGCGGGCACGTGTGCGTGCGCGCGGGCCGGGGTGAGTCGCCCGGGGGGCCGCGCCCGGGTCCGACCGGGGCGGGCAGGCCGTACGAGCTGTCCGTCGGTGCACCGCCATTCGGCCGGCCCCGTCCGCAGGGCCACACCGCCATTCGGTCGGCTTCCCCGGCCGAAGGCGTGACCTGGGGTGGGGGCGTTCCGTTCACCTGAGTGGCGGAAGCCGTGGCAGGGCTCCGCCGCCCCTGTGCCCCCGATCCCGACGGAGTCCACCACCCGGCGCCGAGCGCGCTCAAGGCGCACCGAGCGCGGAGGAACTGTCCATGACCTTGCCCATCCCCTCCCCGGCTTCCGGCGAAGACCGTCCGACCACGCGCGAGACGGCAAGGCCCGTCAGTCCTGGGGACAACGCGTCCACCCCGTTCGCCAGAAGTGGCGGTGCCTCGTCCTCCCGTCCGGGAGCGTGCGGGCCCACGGCTCTCCAGGCCGCGCACTCCGTGCCGCGTGGTGCCGGGTATCTGCCGCCTGCTCACACGGCCCTGATCTGTGTGGCGCTGCCGGGACTGGTGATCTCCACGGAGCAGGGGCAGTTGACGGGGCGCGGGTTGGAGGGGGTCTACCGAGCGGGGCGGCGCTTGCTCTCCCGTTGCCAGGTACGGATCGCGGGCCGGGAGCCGCTCGTCGTGCAGGCGCGGATGGTCGGGGCCGACACGGCCCGCTTCGTGGGGACGCTGCGCGCATCCCCCGACGTCGGCCCCGACCCGGATGTGATCGTCGAGCGGACGCGGTACGCGGACGGCACCGAGCGGATCACGTTGCAGAGCGCTGCCGCCCGCACGCTGCGTCTGCCCGTCGAGGTCGCCCTCGGCACGGATCTCGCGGAACTCGGCTCGGTCGCCCTCGGCCGGTCCGGTCCCGAACTGCCCGCCAGCGTCCACGACTCCGGGCTGCGCTGGTCCTGCGCCACCGGGCACTCGGCCGTCACCGCCGACCCTCCGCCCACCGACGCGCTGGCCGCCGCCGGACTGCTGCGCTGGGAGCTCGAACTGCCGCCGGGCGCGACCCGGAGCCTGGAGCTGCGCGTACGGCCGGACAGAGCGGGATCCATCAGGGCAGCGGGACGGAGTCCCGGGCCGTTCGCCGCGCCACATGCGGGGGGCGACGACCCCAGGGCCGGGGCGCTCCTGCGTACGAGCGTCGACGATCTCCGAGCGTTGCTGCTGCGGGACCCCGAGTATCCGGCCGACGTGCATCTCGCGGCGGGGGCTCCCTGGCGGTGCGGCCTGGCGCCGGCCGAGGCGATCGTCGCGGCGCGGATGACGCTTCCGCTCGGTACGCGTCTGGCCGTGGGCACCATGCGGACACTGGCCCGAACCCAACTCACCGGTCCGGGACGCCGGTCCGGCCTGATTCCCGGGCCCCGCCGGGACGCGGGACCGCACCTGCCGCCCGGCTGCACGGCGACAGAAGCGACCCTGTTGTTCCCCGTGCTCCTCGCAGAGGCACGACGCTGGGGACTGCCGGAGCAAGAGGTGGAGGAGCTGCTGCCCACGGCTGAGCGGTGCCTCAAGTGGCTGCGGAGCATGGTCGGCGACGGCGTCTATCTGTCCGACCCGCACCCCGGCGGGGCGCTGCGCTGCGAGACTCAGGTGCACGCACACCGTGCGGCCCTGCTGGGCGCCGACCTCCTCGACGAAGTCGGCCGGCCGGGCGCCCCCGAGCTGCGGCAATGGGCCCAGGAGCTGCGGACCGCGTTCGGTGACGAGTTCTGGATCGAGGACCTGGGCGGCGGCAGACCGGCCGCGGCCCGTACTCGGGACGGGCGCCTGGTGCCGTATCTGGGTTCGGCTGCCGCGAACCTCCTCGACACCGGCCTCCTGGGGTCGGGGGAGCTGGCTCCGGCACTCCTCGACAAGGTGCGGACCGAGCAGCTCGCCCGGCTGCTGGGCGGCCCGGCCATGGACTCCGGCTGGGGGCTGCGCGGCCTGGGCGCCAAGGAGCCGGGGTACAACGCGTTCGGTCACCGTGCCGGTGCCGTGCGAGTCCAGGACTCGGCGATCGCCGTCGCGGGCCTCGCCGCCTCGGGTTACGAGAAGGAGGCGAGTTCCCTGCTCAGGGGCGTACTGGCGGCGGCCGAGGCGTTCGGCCACCGGCTGCCCGAGATGTACGCGGGGGAGCAGCGCACGGAGGGCAGCAGCCCGGTGCCCCATCCGGCGGCCTCCCGGCCGGCGGCCACGGCGGCCGGCGCCGGCGTGCTGCTGCTCACCTCGCTGGCCGGGATCCGTCCGGACGCCCCGGCCGGGACGGTGACACTGCGACCGATCCGGTGCGCACCGCTCGGCGAGATCGTGCTGACGGGGCTGCGGGTCTCCGGCGCCCCGTTCTCCGTGCGCGTCAGCCGGCTCGGTCTCGCCATGGTCGAGGAGGCGGCCGATGGACTGCAGTTGGGGGTGTGAAGCGGCGGTCATGTTCCTGGACGGAGACCGACGCGGGCCGGTCGACGTAGTACCGAGGGAAAGTGGATCAACGGCGTACGCGGCTGACGAAGGAGGTGTTTATCGTCAGGCAGACGACTATGATCGCGGCATGCCCTACGACCCGTCGGCCTTTCCGCCCTTTGCCGTGACCGTGGACCTGGTCGTGCTGACCGTGCGCCGCCATGCCCTGTGCGCGCTGGCGGTACGGCGGGGCGAGCAGCCGTTCCAGGGGCGATGGGCGCTTCCCGGCGGCTTCGTACGGGCCGACGAGGACCTCGCGCAGGCCGCCGCGCGCGAGCTGGTCGAGGAAACCGGGCTACGGGCCCACGACCCGTCCGCGCCTGCGCAGGACAACGGCGCGCATCTGGAACAACTCGCCACCTACGGCGATCCCAAGCGCGACCCCCGGATGCGGGTGGTCAGCGTCGCTCATCTCGCCCTGGCCCCCGATCTGCCCGCGCCCCGGGCGGGCGGTGACGCCAACAGCGCCCGCTGGGCACCCGTCGAGGAGCTGTTGCAGCAGGGCGGCTACGGCCGGGACGGAGAGCAGGCGGCGCCCCTCGCCTTCGACCATGCGCAGATCCTGTCGGACGGTGTCGAGCGTGCCCGGTCGAAGATCGAGTACTCGTCGCTGGCGACCGCGTTCTGCCCGACCGAGTTCACCGTGGGCGAGCTGCGCCGGGTCTACGAGGCGGTGTGGGGTGTGGCGCTCGACCCGCGCAACTTCCACCGCAAGGTGACGGGCACGCCCGGCTTCCTGGTGCCAACGGGCGGTACGACCACGCGCCAGGGCGGTCGCCCCGCCCAGCTCTTCCGCGCGGGCGGCGCCACGCTGCTCAATCCGCCGATGCTGCGCCCCGAGGTCTGAGCTAGGCCTGGAGAAGCAGATCGGGGCGCCAGGGCGAGGGGGTGGCGACGCGAGTTGTCGAGCCCTGTCCGAGACAGGCCGCGAGGTGCCCGGAAAAACCGAATTGTCACGCTATCTTGCTGTGAGTGATCCAGGCCATCGGACTGACCAGCAACCCCCGCAAGGAGCTTCGGGCCGCCGTCGACGACGTGTCCTTCGAGGCGCTCGCGGGCCGTGTCACAGCGGTCCTCGGGGCCCCCGGTGCGGGCAAGACGACGGTGCTGAAGCTCATGCTCGAACTTCAACAGGGCCGCGGCGTCACCTGCTTCAGGGGTCGGCCGCTGCATCGCATCGCGCACCCCTCACAAGAGGTCGGCGTCGTCATGGGGGAGGTGCCCGGCCACCCCGCGCGCACGGTGAGCGGCCAACTTCGCATGCTGTGCGCGGCTGCCGGGGTGCCCGTGCGCCGCGCGGACGAAGTGCTCGAAGTCGTCGGGCTCGCCGGCCTCCGTGACGAGCGCCTGGGCACCCTGTCGCGCGGCATGGACCGCCGCCTCGGGCTTGCGTGCGCGCTCCTGCCGGATCCGCACACGCTCGTCCTCGACGAACCCTCCGACGGACTCTCCGCCCGTGAAGCCCGTTGGCTGCACGGGATTCTGCGCGCCCACGCCGCCCAGGGCGGCACGGTGCTGTTCACCACGAACGACTCCAAGGAGGCCGCACGCACGGCCGACCGGATCGTCACGCTGGAGCAGGGCCGGGTCGTCGCCGACCAGGAGGCCGCCGACTTCGCCCGCACCCGGCTCCGCCCCAGGGTCGCCGTCCGCAGCCCGCACGCCGCCCGGCTCGGCGCGCTGCTGACCAAAGAGGCCCGCTCCGCCAAGCGTTCCGTGGAGGTCGTGCGGGAGGACGGCAACCGGCTCTCCGTGTACGGCAGCACATGCGCCGAGGTCGGGGAGACGGCCTTCCGGCACGGCATCCTCGTACATCAACTCGCCGACGAGATCGGCGACATGAAGCCGGCCCGCGCGCAGACGGAGGAGGGTGGCAGCGGTGGCCCCGGCGACGCGGGAGGGGTCCAGGGTGACGGCGGTACGTCGGGACCGGCCGGGACGCCGCCCTCGAAGGCCGTCTCCCCCCTGCCGCCTCCCATCGCGGTACGCCAGGCCCCGAGCCCGCTGCGTCCGCTGCGCTACGAACTGCGGCGCGCCGCGGGGGTGGGCACCGGCTATGTCACCGCGGCAGCCGTTCTCGTCGCCTCCGCCCTCCTGTCCGTCATCCTGGCCAGGATCGGCCACACGCCCCAGCCGCGCCTGCTGGCCGCGTGGCCGCGGGAATTTCCCCTGCCGCCCGCCGCGCTCGGCGCCGGACTGCTGGGCGCGGTGGCCTTCGGCGAGGAGTTCCGTCACCCCGCGCTGGCCACGGACCGCGGCACCGTCCCGCGCCGTCTGGGGCTGCTCGCGGCCAAACTCCTGCTCGCCTCGGTCACCGCACTGGCCCTGGCCTTCCTCACCGTCGGGTGCGACCTCGAGATGCTCTACCTCGTCTACGGACGGGAGCTCACCGCGATCCCCACGGACTGGCTGTCCCTGACAGTGAGTTGGACCGGGCTGGTGGTGGGCTGCGCCTGGGCGGGGGTGCTGGCCGCGGGTCTCTTCCGGTCCACGACCGCCGGGCTCGCCGCGGTGCTCGCCGTACCGGTCCTCGTCGTACCGCTCGTACAGAAGGTCTGGGAGGGGCCGTCCGTGCGGACCGCCGCCGGATTCCCCTTGAGGCTGCGCGAGCTGGTGATGATGCAGTGGCCGTTCGGGGGGGAGCGTTTCCTGACGGCCGGGGTGCGGATGGTCGCCCAACCCGTGGGCGGTGCCCTGATGTTGTCGCTCACCGCCCTGCTCTGCGCATATCTGCTCACCACGCTGCGAAGCAAGGTCCGATGACGACCGTCCGCACCCTTCCGTTCCCGGTGTGTGCGCAACTCCCCGAAGAACGCCCATTTCTTTCCGATAAGGCGTCAATTGCGACGGGGTGAGCGATCACCCTTTCGTGTGCTTTTCACCAAAGACCTCAAGGGAGTTGGCGACGACGCCGACAAAGGTCACGTGAGTACCCTTGCGCAGACCATGATGACCGCCGCCCGCTCCGCCGACTCCGGCCTCGCCGGACCGGGCGAAATCGACCGCTACCCCTACGCCGAGACCCCCGGTGTCGACCGGGTGGGTGTGCCCGCGTGGGAGAGTGCGGAGCCCGAGCTCGGCCGCGTGGGCCGGCGCGCCGCCGGAAGCCGCGGACGCGGGCTGCACGGCCAACTCGTACAGCAACTGGGGCAGATGATCGTCTCCGGTGACCTGGGTGCGGACCGGCCGCTCGTCCCCGAGGAGATCGGCCAGCGGTTCGAGGTCTCCCGCACCGTCGTCCGCGAGTCGCTCCGCGTCCTGGAGGCGAAGGGGCTGGTCAGCGCCCGCCCGAACGTCGGTACGCGGGTGCGCCCCGTCAGCGACTGGAACCTCCTCGACCCGGACATCATCGAATGGCGCGCCTTCGGGCCGCAGCGCGACGACCAGCGGCGCGAGCTGAGCGAGCTGCGCTGGACGATCGAGCCGCTCGCCGCCCGCCTCGCCGCCGGGCACGGACGTGAGGAGGTGCAGCAGCGGCTCAGCGACATGGTCGAGATCATGGGTCACGCCATGGGGCAGGGTGACTCGCTCACCTTCTCCCGGGCCGACGCCGAGTTCCACTCGCTGCTCATTCAGCTCGCGGGCAACCGGATGCTGGAGCACCTTTCCGGGATCGTGTCGGCCGCGCTCCAGGTCTCCGGCGGACCCGTCACCGGCTGTGACCGGCCGAACGACTCCACCCTGGGGCACCACGCCCGCATCGCCGACGCCCTCGCCTCGGGCGACGGCGCGGCGGCCGAGACGGCCATGCGCCAACTGCTCACCGTCCACCCCGAGGTGGAGCGTGTGGTGCCCGCGCCGCGCGAACACTGATCGCGTACCGGGGGCGGCGCGGCCGGCGATATGCGTCGTGCGCCCTCGAGCGGCATCGCCCGGTCGGCGGACCCCCTCGCCCGTCGGGACCTCGCCGGATCTCTCCCGATCCGGCGAGGTCCGGCGGTGCGAGGTGGTCCGCCGACCATCGGCTGACCTCGTCTGACCGTATCTGGCAGCTTTTGACCGCTTACGGGGTGTGACTCGGGCCACGCAGATTGGGCGTAACGCTCCTCGGGACAGCGCGATGACCTAAGAGGTGACAGCCGAGTAGGGAATACAGAGGCCGCTTGCGGCGCTGTGCCTCTTCCCGGCCTCCGCCCGCGCCGTCGGCCCATCCCCAGTCGGCGGTCGTCGGCTCCTGTCCGCAGTGGACGGGGCCGGAAGCCGTTTTCCAACGTTCCGAGAGGTTGTTCGTGTCGGCCAGCACATCCCGTACGCTCCCGCCGGAGATCGCCGAGTCCGTCTCTGTCATGGCGCTCATTGAGCGGGGAAAGGCTGAGGGGCAGATCGCCGGCGATGACGTGCGTCGGGCCTTCGAAGCTGACCAGATTCCGGCCACTCAGTGGAAGAACGTACTGCGCAGCCTCAACCAGATCCTCGAGGAAGAGGGTGTGACGCTGATGGTCAGTGCCGCGGAGCCCAAGCGCACCCGAAAGAGCGTCGCAGCGAAGAGTCCGGCCAAGCGCACCGCCACCAAGACGGTGGCCGCGAAGACGGTGACCGCCAAGAAGGCCGCCGCCCCCGCCGCCCCGGCCGTGCCTGCCGCCGACGATCCGGCTGAGGACGCGTCCGCCAAGAAGGTCGCTGCCAAGAAGACGACCGCCAAGAAGGCGGTCGCGAAGAAGACGGTCGCCAAGAAGACGGCGGCCAAGAAGACCACCGCCAAGAAGGACGACGTCGAGCTGATCGACGACGAGGCGGTCGAGGAGACCCCGGGCAAGCCCGGAGCCGAGGAGCCCACCGAGGACGGTGCCCAGGGCTTCGTCCTGTCCGACGAGGACGAGGACGACGCGCCCGCGCAGCAGGTCGCCGCTGCCGGTGCCACCGCCGACCCGGTCAAGGACTACCTCAAGCAGATCGGTAAGGTCCCGCTGCTCAACGCCGAGCAGGAGGTCGAGCTCGCCAAGCGCATCGAGGCCGGTCTGTTCGCCGAGGACAAGCTGGCCAACGCGGACAAGCTCGCCCCGAAGCTCAAGCGCGAGCTGGAGATCATCGCCGAGGACGGCCGCCGCGCCAAGAACCACCTCCTGGAGGCCAACCTCCGTCTGGTGGTCTCCCTGGCCAAGCGTTACACCGGCCGCGGCATGCTCTTCCTGGACCTCATCCAGGAGGGCAACCTCGGTCTGATCCGCGCGGTCGAGAAGTTCGACTACACCAAGGGCTACAAGTTCTCCACGTACGCCACCTGGTGGATCCGTCAGGCGATCACCCGCGCCATGGCCGACCAGGCCCGCACCATCCGTATCCCGGTGCACATGGTCGAGGTCATCAACAAGCTCGCGCGCGTGCAGCGCCAGATGCTCCAGGACCTGGGCCGCGAGCCCACCCCGGAGGAGCTGGCCAAGGAGCTCGACATGACCCCTGAGAAGGTCATCGAGGTCCAGAAGTACGGCCGCGAGCCCATCTCCCTGCACACCCCGCTGGGCGAGGACGGTGACAGCGAGTTCGGTGACCTCATCGAGGACTCCGAGGCTGTCGTCCCGGCCGACGCGGTCAGCTTCACGCTTCTGCAGGAGCAGCTGCACTCCGTGCTGGACACCCTGTCCGAGCGCGAGGCCGGCGTCGTCTCCATGCGATTCGGTCTCACCGACGGTCAGCCGAAGACCCTCGACGAGATCGGCAAGGTGTACGGCGTCACGCGTGAGCGCATCCGCCAGATCGAGTCCAAGACGATGTCGAAGCTGCGTCACCCGTCGCGCTCCCAGGTGCTGCGCGACTACCTCGACTAGGCCTCGGCGCCACGTCATATAGAGGGCCCGGCTCCCGTGGGGGAGCCGGGCCCTCGGCGTCTGTGCGGAATGCGTGCTTCCGCCTGCTGGATCACTCTGGGTTTCCCATGAACATCCCAGAGTGAGGAGCGCGCATGTGCCGTCCTTTTGTCTCAGCGCTGGCCCTTGTGGCCGCCACGGCCGTGATACCGCTGGCTTCCCCCGTGCCGGCCGCTGCCGACAGCGTCGTCATAGGTGGATATCCCGTCGAGATCTCGAAGAGTCCGTGGACGGTGGCGCTGGCCAGCCGTGACCGGTTCGGGGGTATGCGGTCGGGGCAGTTCTGCGGGGGAGTGGTGATCAGTCCGTCCAAGGTCCTGACCGCGGCGCATTGCCTGGGTGCGGACGTGTTGGGGACCCCGCCGCGGCAGGTGGCCGATCTGAAGGTCATCGCGGGCCGCGGTGACCTGCTGTCGGACAGCGGCAAGGAGATCGCTGTGCGTGACGTCTGGGTCAATCCCGACTACGACAGCTACACGAATGCGGGGGACTACGGCGTGGTGACGCTGGCGTCACCGCTTCCCGAGAACTCGGTCATCCGCATGGCTCCGTCCGGGGACCCCGCCTACCAGCCGGGTACGGAGGCGGAGGTCTACGGCTGGGGGGACACGACGGGCTTCGGGACCTATCCGCACAGCCTGAGGGCCGCCGGGGTGCAGGTGCTCCCCGACAGCGCCTGTGAGGCGGCCTACCCCGGCGGTGAGGAAGGCACGTACCGGTCGGCGTCGATGCTGTGCGCCGGAGAGGCCGCAGGCGGCCACGACGCCTGCCAGGGGGACAGCGGAGGGCCGCTGGTCGCCCAGGGGAAGCTGATCGGCCTGGTGTCCTGGGGGAGCGGCTGCGGGCGGCCTGGCAGCCCCGGCGTCTACACGCGGGTCGCGGACATCGACCGGGTGCTCGCAAAGAGACGCTGAGCGCCGCAGACGGCGCGCTATGAGTGCGGGCGGCCACTCCCTGTGTCCAGGGGGTGGCCGCCCGGCGTCCGGCCTGTGCCGGCACTCACTCGTCGTCGACGCGAGGTGTCAGCGCTCTTCTTCATTGGCGCTCGCGGTCGTGAGCCGCTCCGTCTCGTCGTGTATCTCGGCGGCGATCTTCTTGAGTTCCGGCTCGAACTTGCGACCGTGGTGGGCGCAGAAGAGCAGTTCTCCGCCGCTCAGGAGGACGACGCGCAGATATGCCTGGGCGCCGCAACGGTCGCAGCGGTCAGCGGCCGTCAGTGGGCTCGCGGGGGTCAGAACAGTAGTCACGTCGCCTCTTCTCTAGCTCGACGAGCTGTCGTACCAGGGTCAACATCCAACCAGGCCGAAAACGTTCCCGCTCGTGGCTTTTCCTCGAAAATTTCTCTCCGGGGCGGCTGTCTGCTGCCGGGTGGCGGCGAATGAGCCGTATCGCAAGTCTTCGTGTCGTACGGGTTCGCGCTGTTTGTCAGGTGGTCTGCCCTCCCGGCTGGGTTGCCGGTTGTTCATGAGGACGTGCCCGGAGCCTAAATGGTTCATGCCTGGAAGGGAACGTGATATGTACTTCACTCAATCGAGGGATCGAACACGCATGCGACTCTGGACTAGTCTGAGTTCATGCGAGGGTGGCGTTACATCGGCTCTACCAGGCCTCGGTACCCTCTGAGCGGCGACCGAAGCCGGGGCCTCACCCAATTGGGTCCCATCTGAAATTCAGCGAGGAGCGAACCGCGTGACCGCCGAAACGTCCGTGCCGTCCACAGCCCTGCTGACCGGAGCAGATCGGGACGGTTCCAACTACACCGCGCGGCACCTGCTCGTCCTGGAGGGGCTCGAAGCGGTACGCAAGCGTCCGGGCATGTACATCGGATCGACGGACAGCCGCGGTCTGATGCACTGCCTCTGGGAGATCATCGACAACTCCGTCGACGAAGCCCTCGGGGGTTACTGCGACCACATCGACGTCGTCCTGCACGACGACGGCTCCGTCGAGGTGCGGGACAACGGCCGCGGCATCCCGGTCGACGTGGAGCCCAAGACCGGCCTCTCCGGTGTCGAGGTCGTCATGACCAAGCTGCACGCCGGCGGCAAGTTCGGCGGCGGCTCCTACGCGGCCTCCGGCGGCCTCCATGGCGTGGGCGCCTCCGTGGTGAACGCGCTCTCCGCCCGCCTCGACGTGGAGGTCGACCGTGGCGGCAACACCCACGCGGTGAGCTTCCGGCGGGGCACCCCCGGGACGTTCAAGGCGGACGGGCCCGAAGCCGCCTTCGACGCGACGGGCGGGTTGCGCAAGCTCAAGCGCATCCCCAAGACCCGCACCGGCACGCGCGTGCGCTACTGGGCCGACCGGCAGATCTTCCTGAAGGACGCCAAGCTCTCCCTCGAGAACCTGCACCAGCGCGCCCGTCAGACCGCCTTCCTCGTCCCCGGCCTCACCATCGTCGTGCGTGACGAGTACGGACTCGGCGAGGGGGGCAGCAAGGGCGAGGAGTCGTTCCGCTTCGACGGCGGCATCAGCGAATTCTGCGAGTACCTCGCCACCGACAAGCCGGTCTGCGACATCCTCCGCTTCTCGGGCCAGGGCACGTTCAAGGAGACCGTCCCGGTCCTCGACGAGCACGGCCAGATGACGCCCACCGAGGTCACGCGCGAGCTCGGCGTCGACGTCGCGCTGCGCTGGGGCACGGGGTACGACACGACTCTGAAGTCGTTCGTGAACATCATCGCCACCCCCAAGGGCGGCACGCACGTGGCCGGCTTCGAGCAGGCCGTCATGAAGACCGTCAACGAGGTGCTGCGCGCCAAGAAACTGCTGCGCGTCGCCGAGGACGACATCGTCAAGGACGACGCCCTGGAGGGGCTCACCGCCGTCGTCACCGTGCGTCTCGCCGAGCCGCAGTTCGAAGGGCAGACCAAGGAGGTCCTCGGCACCTCCGCGGCCCGCCGGATCGTGACGAACGTCGTCAGCAAGGAGCTCAAGGCGTTCCTGACCTCCACGAAGCGGGACGCCGCCGCGCAGGCCCGGGTCGTCCTCGAGAAGGCCGTCGCGGCCGCCCGCACGCGGATCGCCGCCCGTCAGCACAAGGACGCGCAGCGCCGCAAGACGGCTCTGGAGTCATCGTCGCTGCCCGCCAAGCTCGCCGACTGCCGCAGCGACGACGTGGACCGCAGTGAGCTGTTCATCGTCGAGGGCGACTCCGCGCTCGGCACCGCCAAGCTCGCGCGGAACTCCGAGTTCCAGGCGCTGCTGCCGATTCGCGGCAAGATCCTCAACGTTCAGAAGGCGTCCGTGACGGACATGCTGAAGAACGCCGAGTGCGGCGCGATCATCCAGGTCATAGGGGCGGGGTCGGGCCGGACCTTCGACATCGACGCGGCGCGGTACGGGAAGATCATTCTGCTCGTCGACGCCGATGTCGACGGGGCGCACATCCGGATTCTGCTGCTGACGCTTTTCCAGCGGTACATGAGGCCCATGGTCGAGGCGGGGCGGGTCTTCGCGGCGGTGCCGCCGTTGCACCGGATCGAGCTCAGCCAGCCCAAGAAGGGCCAGGACAAGTACCTGTACACGTACTCGGACCGGGAGCTGCGCGAGACGCTGCTGGAGCTCCAGCGCAAGAACGTGCGGTACAAGGACTCGATCCAGCGCTACAAGGGTCTCGGCGAGATGGACGCCGACCAGCTGGCCGAGACGACGATGGATCCGCGCCACCGGACCCTGCGCCGCATCAACATCTCCGACCTCGAAGCGTCCGAGCAGGTGTTTGACCTGTTGATGGGGAACGATGTGGCGCCGCGCAAGGAGTTCATCGCGAGTTCGGCGGCGACGTTGGACCGGTCGCGGATCGACGCGTAGTGGGGCGGGGCGGGGCCGTCTGCCGGGCCGTCTCGCCGTCTGTCCGGCGGGTGGGTCGGGGCCGTGCCGGTGATCCGCCCGTGCAGCCGTCGTGCGGGCCTGTGCCTGCAGGACCTCGATGGGTGCGTGTTGCCGTCCGCAACGGGCATTTGATTCACCGGCACGGCCCCTTCCGTGCGTGGGCTGGGGCCCGCGGGCTCAGGGTCGCGCCCCGCGCGCCCAAGGCCCAAGGCCCAAAGCCCAGGGCCGAGAGTCGAGGGCTCAGGGATTTCAGCCTGGCCCGCACCCTTCAGTCTGTCCGGCGATTGAGGACGGGGCCGTTTCAAGCCGAACGGCGGGTCTGGGGGCGGAGCCTCCAGGGGCATGGGCCGGGTAGGGGCGGAGGGGGCGAGGGGCGTTTGCCGCGGGGCCGCGCCGTGACCGGGGCTCCACCCGTGGGTGGAGGTTGGGGGTGGTGGGAGATCCACCCGGGATCCACCCCGGCTCCGATCTGCTGACCTGCGGATTTCCGTAGCGTCGAAGGCGTCGACAGCACCCGCTGTCGCTCCCCCTCGCCCACGGAGGCCGCGATGTCCGGGCTCGTCGATGCTCTGTTGATCTGCGCCGTTGCCGCACTGGTGATCGAACGCCAGTTCCGCACCCGCAGGATCAGCGACGGCAAGCGCTGGTGGATCGTGCCCGTCGTCCTCGGGGTCATGGCGCTGCGCGATCCCGGGCTGATCGACCCGCACCATCGAGCGGGGGCGATCGTGCTGCTGGGCGCGGAACTGCTGGTGGCTCTGGCGACCGGTGCCGGCTGGGCGTGGACGACGCGCATATGGACGGAGCCGGACGGCTCGGTGTGGAGCCGGAGCACCAAGGCCAGCGTGGCCGTCTGGATCGGGGGCATCGCTTTGCGTGCCGGCCTCTTCGGGACAGGCGTGCTGTTCGGCGTGCATCAGGAGTCCTCGGCGCTGCTGCTGGGTCTCGCCACCACTCTGCTGGTCCGCGCCGGGTTCCTGGCCTGGCGGACCCAGCTCCCGCACCCGACGCGGGCGCAGACCCCGGCGTACGGTGACGGCGTGCCCGCCTCGTGGAAGGAGCGCGTGTGAGCGAGAACGCTTGGACTCGGTGGCCGTCCCGCGAGGCGCTCCTGCGGGTCGGGGTGTCCAGGCCGAGGCGCGTGCTCGGATGGGTCTCGAGGATCGTCGCCCTGGGTGTCCTCATCGCGACGACCTTCACGAAAGCGGGCCTGAGCGGGTGGGAGATCGCTGCGGGCATCGCAGGGATCATGGTGTGCGTGTTCCTGCTGTGGGCGTTCTGGCGGACCACGCTCGAACACCGCCTGTTGCCCTCCCTGGGGCTGCTGACCCTGCTGCTGGCGATCGCGACGGTGGGGCATGGCGTGGGCTTCCGAGTGCCGGCCCTCGTGCTGTGGTGCGGGTGCGCCGTCAGCGCCATCGAGCGGCTGCCCCTCGCGGCGGCACTGCCCGTCACCTCCGTGGCGCTGAGCGCGTACGCGGCGGCCAACGACGACGTGTGGCTGACCACCGCGGCCACCACGGCGGGACTCGCCCTCGCCGGGTATGTGCTGCGCCTGGACGCGGAGGCACGAGGGAGCGCACAGCGACTGCTGGCGCAGGAGCGCGCCGCGCGTGCGGCCGAGGCGGAGTCGGCGGCACTGGCCGAGCGGTCGAGGATCGCGCGGGAGATCCACGACGTGCTGGCCCACAGTCTGTCGGCGCAACTCGTGCATCTGGAGGCGGCCCGTCTGCTGATCGAGCGGGGGGCCGACCGGGATGCGATCCTCGAACGGGTCGTGGCGGCGCGGGGGATGGCCCGGGAGGGGCTCGCGGAGACCAGGCAGGCCCTCTCCGCTCTGCGAGGCGAGATGTCCCCACTGGAGGACTTCCTGAGTGAACTCGTCGCCACGGCGGACGGAGCGGACGTCACCGTGACGGGCGAACGGCATCCGTTGTCCGCTGAGGCCTCGCAGGCTGTGCGCAGAGTCGCGCAGGAGGCCCTGACGAACGTGCGTAAGCACGCCCGGGGCGCAAAGGTCCACATGCATCTCGACTACGGCGAGAGCGAAGTGACGCTGGACGTACGGGATTCGGGAGGCCCGCCGGGCGATCTCAGCGGCTCGGGAGCCGGGTACGGTCTGCTGGGCATGCGGGAGCGTGCCGAGTTGTTGGGCGGCTCGCTGGAGGCCGGGCCGGAGGAGGAGGGATTCGTGGTGACGCTGAGGGTGCCCGTATGACGGAGACGGAGGAGACGGGCAGGAAGCCGGCGCGGGTCGTGGTGGCGGACGACCAGACGGTCGTGCGCGAGGGCATTGTGATGCTGCTGGGCCTGTTGCCCGGGGTCGAGGTCGTCGGAGCGGCGGGCGACGGGGACGAAGCCGTGGCACTGGTCGCCGAACTGGCCCCGGACGTCGTGCTGATGGACCTGCGCATGCCTCGCTGCGACGGTGTGGAGGCCACCCGTCGCATCCGGGCCGAGCACCCGGGCACACAGGTGGTCATCCTCACGACGTACGCGGACGACGAGTCGCTGTTTCCCGCGTTGAGAGCGGGAGCGCGCGGTTATCTCACCAAGGACGCGGGCGGGGACGAGATCGTACGGGCGGTGGAGAGCGTGCTGTCGGGGGACGCGGGGCTCTCGCCGAGCATTCAACGGCGGCTCCTGGAGCGGCTGTCGGAGCCGGCAGCGGAGCCGTTGCCGCCGGCGGAGGGGCCGGACGGGCTGACCGCGCGCGAGACCGAGGTGCTGCTGCTGATCGCCGAGGGGCTCACCAACCAGGAGATCGCCCGCAAGCTGCATGTCTCCACGGCCACCGTGAAGACCCACATCAACAACCTGTTCGCGAAGACGGGGCTGAAGGACCGTGCTCAGGCGGTGCGTTACGCCTTCGGGAAGGGACTCGTCCGGCCACCGGTGGACTGAGTCACCTGATGGGGTGAAGAGCACGGAGAGAAGAGTCCGGGATCTTCCCGATCTGCCCATCCTTGAGCACGCGGCGACATCAGCCCGCGGACAAGGAGAGATCGGTGGAGAAGCACGACGGCGGCGATACCGGAGAGGTCCGGTTCGACGACCCCTGGTACGACGCGCTCGCCTCCGGCTGGGGTGAGTTGGACGGCACGGGAGCGCCCGCACCCGCGGTGCCGGCGGCGCGCGCGCAGTACGAACCGCGGGCGGGCGGAGCGGCCGACGTCTATCTGGAGGTGCAGCGCAGCGCGGCGTTCCAGGAAGTGCGCGGCCGGTACCGGAGGTTCGTGATCCCGGCCGTCGCCGTCTTCTTCGCCTGGTACGTGGGCTATGTGGTGACGGCGACGACAGCGCCGGGGCTCATGGCGCAGCCCGTTGCCGGCGCGGTGAACGTGGCGTTGCTCGCGGGACTCGGACAGTTCCTCACGACGTTCCTGTTCGCGTGGGCGTACGCGCGCCACGCGCGGCTGCGCCGGGACCGGGCAGCGCTTGATCTCCGCTGGGACACACAGGAGCTGACACGGCACGTCAGAGGCGGTGAGCGGTGACAGGCAACCATCAGACGCTGGCGCTCCTGCTGTTCAGCGCGTTCGTGGCGGTGACGCTGGCGATCACGACGTGGGTGAGCCGCAACCGGCACGGTTCGGAGGAGGAGTTCTACGCCGGCGGGCGGTTGTTCTCGCCGATGGAGAATGGTTTTGCCATTTCAGGTGATTACATGTCGGCGGCCTCCTTCCTGGGCGTCACGGGGCTGATCTCGCTCTACGGCTATGACGGCCTGCTGTACGTCGTGGGGTTCTTCGTCGCCTGGCTCGTCGTGCTGTTCCTGGTCGCCGAACTGGTGCGCAACTGCGGGCGTTTCACGCTCGCCGACGTCGTCGCGGCCCGGATGAGCGAGCGGCCGGTGCGGATTGCGGCGGGAACGTCCTCGGTGACGGTGTCCGTGCTCTACCTCGTGGCGCAGATGGTCGGAGCCGGCAGCCTGGTCGCACTGCTGCTGGGAGGCACGAGCGACGCCGCGCGGAACTGGACGGTGATCGGCGTCGGCGCGCTCATGGTGATCTATGTGTCGCTGGGCGGCATGCGGGCCACCACATGGATCCAGATCGTCAAGGCCGTGCTGTTGCTCGGGGGAGCCGTCGCGCTGACGGTGCTCGTCCTGGTGCGGTTCCACGGGAATGTCAATGAGCTGCTGCGTTCGGCGGCGGATCGCAGCGGGCACGGCATGGCGTTCCTCGCACCCGGACTGAAGTACGGCGGCGACTGGACCGCGCGCTTCGACTTCATCAGCCTGGGGCTTGCGCTGGTCCTCGGCACGGCCGGGCTGCCGCACATCCTGGCCCGGTTCTACACCGTGCCGACGGCCCGGGCGGCGCGGCGTTCGGTGGTCTGGTCGATCGGGCTCATCGGTGGCTTCTACCTGATGACGATCGTCCTGGGCTTCGGGGCCGCGGCGATCGTGGGTCCGGAGACGGTGCGCGCGTCCAACGCGGCCGGCAACACAGCGGTCCCGCTCCTGGCGCTCGACCTGGGTGGCGGCGCCAACTCGACGGGTGGAACGGTTCTTTTCGCGGTGGTCGCCGCCATCGCCTTCGCGACCATCCTGGCGGTCGTCGCCGGCATCACCCTCGCCTCCTCGGCGTCCGTGGCCCACGACCTGTACACGTCCTTGCGGCGTCGGCACGCGAAGCCGCGCAGCGAGGTGGCCGTGGCGCGGGCGGCTGCCGTCGGAGTCGGCGTGGTGGCGATCGCGCTGGGGCTGCTCGCCCGTGACCTCAATGTGGCCTTCCTGGTGGGCCTCGCCTTCGCGGTCGCGGCGTCCGCGAACCTGCCGGTGCTGCTGTACTCGCTGTTCTGGCGGTCGTTCACCACGCGGGGCGCGGTCTGGGCCGTATACGGCGGCCTGGTGCCCGCGCTGGTGCTCGTGGTGCTCTCGCCCGTGGTCTCGGGGAGTCCCGAATCGCTCTTCCCGGACGTGGACTTCCAGTACTTCCCGCTGCAGAACCCGGGCCTCGTGTCGATCCCCTTGGGCTTCCTCGCGGGCTGGCTCGGGACGGTCACATCGGCGGAGGAACCGGACGAGGCCAAGTACGCGGAGACCGAGGTGCGGGCACTCACCGGCGCCGGGGCCGTCTGAGGGCGTCGGCGGGGGCGTATCCGCCGCTCATCGAACAGGGACGGGACCCGCAGACTCCTCGGAGCCAGAGCGGTTGCTGCCGGGGGCGGCCGGTGCGTCCGTGCGACGCTCCGGCCGACGCGTTCGCCCGTCCCGTCGGCCGGCCGGGCGTGTCCGGCAGTCCCTTCCGCCGGGCGTGTCCGGCCCGTACCTGTGGGGTCTAAGGCGCCACCCACGCGTACCGGTGCTCCGGCCTGCCCGTGTCGCCGTACTTGAGCGACAGGCTCAGGCGGCCGGCCTGTTCGAGGTGGCGCAGATAGCGCTGCGCCGTGGAGCGGCTGAGGCCGGTCTCTGCGGCCACCTCGTGAGCCGACAGAGGGTGGTCCGCACGGTGCAGCACGTCGCAGATGAGGTCGGTGGTCGGCTCGGAGTGACCGCTGGGCAGCCCCGGTGACGACGGCACGGGTGTGGTGCGCAGAGCGCCGAAGATCCGGTCGACCTGTTCCTGGCCCGCCACACCGTGGCCGCCCACCCGGTCCACGGTGCGGAGCAGGGCGGCGTACGAGTCGAGGCGGGCGCGCAGCGCGGCGAACGTGAACGGCTTGACGAGATAGTGCAGGGCGCCGAGACGCATCGCGGCCTGCACGGTCACCACGTCGCTGGCCGCGGTGATCATGATGACGTCGGTGCCATGGCCGCGTTCGCGCATCCGGTGGACCAGTTCCAGGCCCGTCTGGTCGGGCAGGTAGTGGTCCAGCAGCACCAGGTCCACGGGCGCGCGTTCGACCGCGGCCAGCGCCTGGGCAGCACTGTGCGCGCGGGCGGTCACCCGGAATCCGGGAACCTTCCCCACGTACTTCGCGTTGATCTCGGCGACGCGGAAGTCGTCGTCCACGACCAGGACGTCAATCATCGGGCCTCTTTCCCTCAAGGCCTGGCGGGCGTTAAGCCCGTGTTTCGGCTCCGCTGTTGTAGCGCGAGCAAAATGAGCACAACAGACTCTTGCAAGCAGAAGAAGGCCTTGCGCTCAGAAGACTGATGCTGTGGCCCCCGCCACACCTACGGTCCCGGGCCATGAGCACAGACATCAGCCCCGCCATCGAGCTGCGGGGCGCGAGCAAGATCTTCAAGACGCCGTCGGGGGGTTTGCACACGGCGGTCAGGGAGCTGGACCTCACGATCGGCCGGGGCGAGTTCGTCGCCGTCGTCGGTCCCACCGGCTGCGGGAAGTCCACCACGCTGACCCTGGTCAGCGGACTCGAAGAGCCCACCGAGGGCGAAGTCCTTGTCGCCGGGGAGCCCGTCGCGGGCGTCGGCGACAAGGTCGGTTTCGTCTTCCAGCAGGACGCCACCTTCCCCTGGCGCACAGTGCTGTCGAACGTGATGGCCGGCCCCCGCTTCCGTGGCGTGCCCAAGTCCGAGGCGAAGCAGCGGGCCCGCGAATGGCTGGCCCGAGTCGGGCTCGCGGCCTTCGAGGACCGCTATCCCCACCAGCTCTCCGGAGGTCAGCGCAAGCGCGTCGCCCTCGCCGCCACCTTCGTCAACGACCCCGAGATCCTGCTGATGGACGAGCCCTTCTCGGCGCTCGACGTACAGACCAGGGCGCTCATGTCGGACGAGCTGCTGGAACTCTGGGAGGGTACCGGCGCCTCGGTCGTCTTCGTCACCCACGATCTGGAGGAGTCCATCGCGCTCGCGGACAAGGTCGTCGTCATGACCGCGGGCCCCGCGACCGTGAAGCACGTCTTCGACATCGACCTGCCGCGCCCGCGCAAGGTCGAGTCGGTGCGCCTGGAGCCGCGGTTCATCGAAATCTACCGCGAGATCTGGGAGTCGCTGGGCGAAGAGGTTCGCATCACCCGGGAGAGGGGCGCGGCCCATGTCGCCTGACACCCTGCCCGAGACGGTCGTCGCCCTGAAGGACGCCGAGCCCGCCAAGCAGGACCGCACGCATTCCCGCGCGCGGGCCGCTCGCCGCCGCAAGATCGTCGTGGCCGCCGCCCGCGCGCTGCTCCTGGTCGCCGTGCTCGGCCTGTGGGAGGGGCTCTCCCGGGCCGAGGTCATCGATCCGTTCAACTTCTCGATGCCGTCGAAGATCTGGGACCAGATCTACACGTGGACGACCCATGGCACGGCGCTCGGCTCGCTCGGCGAACAGATCTGGTTCACGCTCCACGAGGCGTTGCTCGGCTGGATCATCGGTGTGGTCGCCGGTGTGGTCTTCGGTATCGCGCTGGGCCGGATCACGTTCCTCGCCGACGTCCTGGGGCCCTACATCAAGGTGCTCAACTCCATCCCCAGGATCGTCCTCGCACCCATCTTCGTGATCTGGTTCGGACTCGGGCCGGCCTCCAAGGTGGCGTCGGCCGTGGTCCTCGTCTTCTTCCCGGTCTTCTTCAACGCCTTCCAGGGCGCGCGGGAGGTCGACCGCAATCTGGTGGCCAACGCCCGCATTCTCGGGGCCAGCGACCGCAGGGTGACGCTCCAGGTCGTCATCCCGTCCGCCACATCGTGGATCTTCACCAGCCTGCACGTCAGTTTCGGTTTCGCGCTCATCGGCGCGATCGTCGGCGAGTACATCGGCGCGACCAAGGGCATCGGCCTGCTCGTCGCGCAGTCGCAGGGCACCTTCAACGCGGCCGGTGTCTATGCCGCGATGGTCATCCTGGCCGTCGTCGCCCTGCTGGCCGAGGGACTGCTCACCTTCGCCGAGCGCCGCATCTTCCGGTGGAAGCCGTCGGACTCCGACCGCTGAACCCGTCGCACCCGCGTACCGCACCCGCTCTTCTCTCACAAGGACGTGAACCACCATGCGCAAGACCGCCAGATACTCCGCCCTGGCAGCCGCCGGTCTGCTCGCTCTCACCTCGCTCACCGCCTGCGCCAACGACGCGGCAAGCACGACGGCCGATTCCGGCGACAACGGAGGTGGCGGCGGTGAGCACGTCAAGATCATGGTCGGTGGACTGGACAAGGTCATCTACCTGCCGGCGATGCTCACGCAGCGGCTCGGCTACTTCAAGGAGGAGGGTTTGGATGTCCAACTCCTGAGCGAGCCCGCCGGTGTTCAGGCCGAGACCGCCCTCGTCTCCGGCCAGGTGCAGGGAGCCGTCGGCTTCTACGACCACACCCTCGACCTGCAGACCAAGGGCAAGTCCGTGGAGTCCGTCGTGCAGTTCTCGCACGCGCCCGGCGAGGTGGAGATCGTCTCCAACAAGCGCCAGGACGACATCACTTCGCCCAAGGACTTCAAGGGCAAGAAGCTCGGCATCACCGGTCTGGGCTCCTCGACGGACTTCCTCACCAAGTACCTCGCGGTCAAGAACGGTGTGCAGGTCAGCGAGTTCACGCCCGTCGCCGTCGGCGCCGGCCCCACGTTCATCTCCGCCCTCCAGAAGGGGGCCATCGACGGCGGCATGACGACCGACCCCACCGTCGCCACGGTCATGGAGAAGAACCTCGGCAAGGTGCTCGTCGACATGCGGACGCCGAAGGGGTCCCAGGAGGCGCTCGGCGGACCGTACCCCTCGTCCAGTCTGTACATGCAGACGGACTGGGTGAACAGCCACAAGGACACGGTCCAGAAGCTGGCCAACGCCTTCGTCAAGACCCTCAAGTGGATGTCCACGCACAGCGCCGCCGACATCGCCGACAAGATGCCCGCCGACTACTCGCAGGGCAACAAGACGCTGTACGCGGGCGCGATCCAGAGCACGCTGCCGATGTTCACCAAGGACGGTGTGATGCCCGAGAACGGTCCCGAGACCGTCGAGAAGGTCCTCAAGGCGTTCAACCCCAACATCAAGAACGCCGATGTGGACCTGAGCAAGACGTACACCACCGAGTTCGTGAAGAAGGCCGCGGGCTGAGCCGCCGGCGCACGCAGCTCAGACGCGGGTCGCCCAGACGTAGCGATGCTCCGGGCGGCCCGCGTCGCCGTACTTGAGGGTCAGCCTGGCCCGCCCAGTGCGCTCCAGGAGCTTCAGATAGCGCTGCGCGGTCTGGCGGCTCAGTCCGGTCTCGTCGCCGACCTCCTGGGCCGACAGGGGCCCCTCCGCGTTCACCAGCGCGCGGCGCACCAGCTCCGCGGTCGAGGGGGAGTGCCCCTTGGGCAGGTCCGGCTCCGCGCGCGCGGACAGCGCGCCGAAGATCCGGTCCACCTCGGGCTGCTCGGCCTCACCGCCGCCGTCCAGGGTGCGCCGCAGAGCCGCGTAGGCCTCCAGTTTGGCGCGCAGCCCCGCGAAGGCGAACGGCTTGACCAGGTACTGGAGCGCGCCCTGCCGCATCGCGGCCTGCACGGTCGAGATGTCCCGGGCCGCGGTCACCATGATCACGTCGGTCTGGTGGCCGCGGCGGCGCATCTCCTGGACCACGGCGAGACCCGTGTCGTCCGGCAGGTAGTGGTCCATGAGGACCAGATCGACCCGGGGCAGCGCCTCCATCCGGCTCAGGGCCTGCGCCGCGCTGTGCGCCTCGCCCGCGACGTGGAAGCCGCGCACCTTCCCGACGTAGGCGGCGTTGACCCGAGCGACCCGGGTGTCGTCGTCCACGACCAGTACCTCGATCATCGCGACTCCTCCCCGGCGTCCGGGGTGTCGGTGGCTCCCGGCCCCGCGGCCTCGGGGGACGGGGACTGCCGTACGAGACGTGGTCCCGGTGCGGGGACGGGACTGTCCTCCCCTCCGGCCGTTTCGTCGGGCAGGGGTTCGGCCAGCGCCTCCGGCAGAGGTTCGGTCAGCGCCTCCGGCAACACCACCGTGAACTCCGCACCCCCGCCGTCCGCCTCGGTGACCCGTGCGCTGCCGCCCTGCCGCTCGGCCAGCCGGCGCACCAGGGGGAGCCCGATGCCGCGCTTCCCGTGCGCCGGGGGCTTCTTGGTGGTCCATCCGTCCGTGAAGACCAGTTCCCGCTGTTCCTGCGGGATCCCGGGTCCGGTGTCCAGCACGCGGAGCACGGCGGTGCGGCCTTCGGTACGCAGTTCCACCTCCACGCGCGCGTGAGGCTTGCCCGCGACGGCGTCGAGCGCGTTGTCGACGAGGTTACCGACGACGGTGACCAGTCCTCTGGGGTCGACGAGGCGGTCCGGCAGCAGTGTCCTGTCCGAGATCCACAGGGCCACGCCCCGCTCGGCGGCCACGGTCGCCTTGCCGACCAGCAGGGCAGCGAGCAGCGGGTCGTGGACCTTCTCGGTGACCTGTTCCGCGGTCACCTTGTGGTCACAGACGACCTCTCCGACGAAGTCGACGGCGTCGTCGTACATCTCCAGTTCGAGCAGTCCGAGGAGCGTGTGCATGCGGTTGGCGTGCTCGTGGTCCTGGGCGCGCAGGGCGTCGATCAGACCGCGTGTGGAGTCGAGTTCCCGGCCGAGCTGCTCCAGCTCCGTACGGTCGCGCAGCGTGGCGACGGCGCCCCCGTCGTCGGTGGGCATCCGGTTGGCGATCAGGACGCGCTGGCCGCGGACGGTCAGCAGATCGGTCCCGGTCACGCGTCCGGCGAGCACGTCGGTCGTACGTCCCGGACCGAGCGCGTCGTCCAGGGACTGCCCGATGGCCTCCGAGCCGAGGCCCAGCAGGCGCTGCGCCTCGTCGTTGAGGAGACGTACGCGGCCGGCGCCGTCGAGCGCGACCACGCCCTCCCTGATGCCGTGCAGCATCGCCTCGCGCTCCGCGAGCAGTGCCGAGATGTCGGAGAAGGCCAGATCACGGGTCTGCCGCTGCACTCTCCGGGAGATCAGATAGGCGGCCAGCGCGCCTACGGCCATCGCCCCGCCCGCGTACGCGAACAGACCCGGGATCGCGTCGATCAGCCGTGCCCGCACACTGTCGTACTTGATGCCGACCGAGACCGCACCGATGATCTTCCCGTCGGCGTCGCGCAGCGGGACCTTGCCCCGCGCGGAGCGGCCAAGGGTGCCGGTGTCGATCTCCATGACGTCCTTGCCGCGCAGCGCCTGACGGGGGTCCGTGGAGACCTCCCGGCCGATCTCCGAGGGATCGGTGTGCGACCACCGGATGCCCTGCATGTCCATCACCACGATGTACTCGGCCCCGCTGGCCGTCCGGATCCGCTCCGCCTCGGCCTGCACCGGGCCGGCCGCGGAGGGCCGTGTCGTGCGCAGATCGTCGGCGATCTGCGGCTGTGCCGCCGTGGTCTGCGCGATCGCCAGCGCGCGGCGCATCGCCTGGTCGTCGAGCTGCGCGCTGAGCGGTGCGAGGAACAGCCCGGTGGCGAGGACGGCGACTCCCGCGGCGATCGCCACCTGCATCAGCAGCACCTGCGAGAACACCCGCCGCGGCAGACCGAGGCGCAGTCGTCGTGCGGGGGGAGTGGGGCTCATGGCTATGACGGTACGGGGGCGGGCGCACCCGGCCGAAGGGAGTGTGGCACGGATCTCTTGATCGTCCGGTGGGGGAGTCGTGGGGACGGGGGCGCGATGCCCCGGTACGAGGCCGGCGAGCGCCTGCGACCGCCCGGGCCAGGGGTCAGCAGGCTACCGCGGCAGTCGCCGGCCCCATCGCCCGTACCGCCACGACGTCCATCCGGGCGGGCGAGCCCAGCACCGAACCGCAGCTCTCCGGGCGCGGCGGCAGCGCGGCCCCCTGGGCGACGATCACACGCCACAGACGGCCGTCCGTGTGCGCCACGGTGACCGCCCAGCGGGGAGCGGTGCCTTCCGTGCGGACCACGGTCAGGACCTCGGCCGCGTGCTCTCCCAGGGCCGTGCGCACGGCCAGTTCGGCCGCCTGGCCCGGCCGCTCCCACGCGGAGTTCCCGCGGCAGCCCTCGGTGACGACCCGGCCGTGCCGGGCGCCTTGGACGATCTCCTTGACGGCGTGTGCCTCGGCGCGGCCGTACGCGTATCCGTACGGCAGGACGAGCACGGTCGGCGAGAAGCGGTGTCCGCCCAGATGGGTGACCTCCCAGACGCCTGCCGCGCCGGACATGGCGAGTTCGGCGGCGAGGGGGCGTCCCAGCAGAGCGCAGCAGCGGTCGCGCTTGCCGTTGGTGCAGACGAGCGCGAGCGGGTCGCCCGTGTGCGGCCCGCCCTGGAGAACCCTGTCGAAGGTGTGGCGGTCGCCCATGCCGAGAGCGGCGAAGTCGAGGTCGAGCAGGTGCTCGGGATCGGTCGTCATGGCGCTGTGCAGCCACACGTTTCCGGGAGTGATGTGCGCCGCGTACACATGGCGCTCCGCGAGCGTCCCGCAGTCGGCGTGCCGTCCGGGGCGGCGGATCAGCGCGATCCGCACGTCCGTGCCTTTCGCCGCCGCTTCGAGGGCACGCCCGATCGTGGGGTCCAGGTGGCTCGAAGTGAGCGCCTTCGCACCCCAGGGGCCGGGCTGCTCGATCAGCAGCCATGTCCTCGCGGTGGCCGCAGTTCCCGCCAGGGGCTCGTCGAGGTGCCGCGACGCGGTCGTGCACATACTCACAGAGGTGAGCCTAACCTGACTTGAGTCGGGGTGACTTCCGGCCCCGCCGATGGGGGCGCGCTTGGGGTGGTTCAGGCGCACTGGGGGGCGTGCGCAGCTCGGGAGGGGAGCGCATCTCCTAGCGAGGGAGCGGCTGCGGAGGGCGTTCCCCCACGTACCGGCCGCTCGGGCGCATGCGCAGGGGGCGCTCCGCGTACTCCTCCAGGGTGTGGGCGATCCAGCCCGCCGTACGGGCGACGGCGAAGACCGTCTCCCCTGCGGAGGCCGACATCCCGGACGAGACGGTGAGGACGGCCAGCGCCAGGTCGACATTGGCGTGCAGGGGCGCGTGACGGGCGGTGGTCGTCACGACGTCCTGGGCCGCCGCCAGCGCGGGTCCGGCGGCGGGGACGTCCTCCAGCAGGGCGAACAGAGCACGCGCGCGGGGGTCCTCGCCGGGGTAGAGCCGGTGACCGAGCCCGGGGACACGGCGCCCGGCGCGCAGTTCGTCGGCGACGACGGGGGCGGCCGTGCCCCGGTCCAGGACGTCGAGGAGCATTCGGTGGGCGAGTCTGCTGGCCGCGCCGTGAAGGGGGCCTTCGAGTGCGCCGAGGCCCGCCGACACCGCGGCGTACGCGTGGGCGCGGGCCGACGCCGCGACCCGGACCGCCAGTGTCGAGGCGGCGAGGTCGTGGTCCACGAGGAGGCCAAGTGCCGTGTCCAGCACACGCAGTGACGCGTCGTCCGGTGTACGTCCGGTGAGCCGATTCCACAGGCGGTGGGCGAGCGGGCCCTCGTCGCGGCGGTCGTGACGCAGGGGCGGAAGGGCCGCCACGAGCGTGGGGATCAGGGTCCGTCCGGTGCCCAGGACGGCGTTCTCGGTGAGGTCGAAGCGCAGTGGATCGGCGGCCGCCGCGGCGATCGCCGCCACGCGCAGCCGGTCGGTCGGGCCGCTGTGCTCGGGCAGCGCGTCCACGGCGCGGCGCGCGACGGCGACGGACGCTTCAGGGGCGGTGAACGTGACGCCAGGGCGCATGTGTCCCGTCCAGAGCCACTCGGCGATCTCCTCGTAGGAGTACGCCGCGGCCAACTCCGTCGCGTCGACCCCGCGGAAGTAGTACCGGTCCTTGTCGATGAGGGTGATGCGGGTGCGCACGGACAACTCGTCGCTCGTGCTCGAACTCGACCCGGTCTCACGCCTGTTGCGGCGCGCGAGCGCCTCCACCTCCTTGGCGTCGAAGGTGCTGCCGCGGCCGGTCGGTTCGCGCCGGCTGCTCAGCTGGCCGCGGCTCACGTAGGCGTACACGGTCTCGGGTTTCACGCCGAGCAGCTCGGCGGTCTCCTTGGTGCTGAGCCGTCGGCCCTCGTGCCCGGACGCTGCCGCTTCTTGATCCCTCATGGCGCCACCGTATCCATGGATCGATGCATTGATTTAATCAATATTGACAGTGATTGAGTCAAGCATGGACAGTCTAGTCAAGTCCAGGGAGGAAACATGCCGATCAACCGGGCCGCGTCCACCACCTCCGCCGACGTGCCGCGAGGACTCGCGGGCGTCGTCGTCACCGACACCCGACTGGGTGACGTCAGGGGGCTGGAGGGCTTCTACCACTACCGCCAGTACTCGGCCGTCGAACTCGCGCAAACCCGCGGCTTCGAGGACGTCTGGCATCTGCTCGTCCACGGCGAACTGCCCGACGCGGCACAGCGCGCGGCGTTCACCGCGCGGACGGTGCGGCTGCGCCGGCTGCCGGACGAGGTCCGCACCGCGCTGCCCGCGATCGCCGCGGCGACGCGCCTCTCGGGGCCGCTCGCCGGGCTGCGTACGGCACTGTCGCTCCTCGGCGGCGCAGCCGGATTCCGGCCTGTGTACGACATCGACGCCGAGCGGCGCCTCGCGGACACGCTCGCGATCACCGCGGCCGTCCCGACACTTCTCACCGCGCTGTACCGCCTCGGCCAGGGCCTGGATCCGGTGGGCCCGCGCGAGGACCTCGGGTACGCCGCCAACTATCTGTACATGTTGACCGGCTCCGAGCCCGATGCCGACCGGGCCCGTGCGGTCGAGCAATATCTCATCTCGACCATTGACCACGGTTTCAATGCATCAACCTTCACGGCACGCGTGATCGCGTCCACGGGAGCGGACGTGGCGGCGTGCCTCGTGGGAGCGGTCGGCGCCCTGTCCGGACCCCTCCACGGCGGTGCTCCCAGCAGGGCCCTGGACACCCTCGACGCGATCGGCACCCCCGAGCGCATCGACCCGTGGATTCGTGAACGCGTCCTGGCCGGCGATCGCATCATGGGATTCGGGCACCCGGTCTACCGCACGGAGGATCCCCGCTCGCGCATGCTCCGGGGCATCGCGCAGTCCTTCGGCGGCCCGCTGGTCGACTTCGCCGTCGAGGTCGAACGCCAGGTGGAAGCGATCCTCGCCGAGCTCAAGCCGGGCCGGGAACTGCACACGAACGTGGAGTTCTACGCGGGCGTGGTCATGGAACTCTGCGGACTGCCCCGGGAGATGTTCACCCCGACCTTCGCCGCCGCCCGCGTCGTCGGCTGGAGCGCCAACATCCTGGAACAGTCGGAGGACTCGAAGATCATCCGCCCGGCGGCACGGTATGTGGGTCCGGGGGCGCCGGCGGCCGTGCCGAGGGCCGTGTAGACGCCCGTCCGATGGTGCCCGGGATCGTGGCTGCGCCGCTCCGTGGCGGCGCGAGAAGCGGCACGTCCTGGCACGCGAGAGGTCCAGCACCGGTCGGTGCTGGACCTCGGGAAGTTCGTGTCGAGCGGCACGGTGCGCGGTGAGCGTCGGCGCAGCTCGGGCCACCGGCGGTGGGGATGTCCGCGGGGCTCGTGGATGAGGGGGTATGGGCCCGGTGTCGTGGCCGCGGTCCGGAGAAGGGTCGGGGTGACCGATGGATCTCGACGGACCACGGGCGGGTCCTGCGATGGCCATGGGCCCAGTTCAACTGTCGGGGATGTCCGCCTTCGCGCGGATGAGCGTTTCCCGGCTGACGACGACGATGCGCTCGTAGTCCGCGCGAGCGGCGTCATGGGGGAGTTCGGTGTCGAGCGTCGCTGTCGCCTCGGTGCCGATGACGGCGAAGTTCCCGTCGCTGAGCTCGAAGATGTCGGGGCACGTCTCGCCCGACAGGCTGCCTCGCTCGCGTGGAGACGCGCCGATGCGGCGCAGGATTTTCAAGGTGATCCCGGTCCTCAAGTTTAGACAGTGAAAACGGGGACACAGTAGCCGAGAGTTTAACGGCTTAAACCTTCGGCCCCCTAGGCCAACTGGCCTACGACGACTGCTTGTTCGCGCCCCAAACATCAGTCCCGTTCCCTCGGTGGCTCACCCACCACCCACCACTCCTCCGTGTCCGATTGGTCCAGATCGCGTATGAGGGCGTCCGTCATTCGGCCCACGCGCGCCTCCTGTGAGGACTTCTTGAGGCTTGCGCGATGGTGGCGCGTGGCGTCCCAGTAGTCGCGAAAGATCGCGCTCTGGCAGATCACCCTGAGATGGCCGTGCAACTCGTCCCAGTCGACGTCTCCGGCCCGGTGCGCACGCAGGGCGTTCGTGTACAGCGCGTTGGCGAAGAGGTACTGACGCCGTCGGACCGGGTCCAGTTCGTCGATGGTGCTCAGCACCTCGGCGAGGTCCGGATCTCCGAGAGCCTTGTCGAGCAGATACGTCTGGAAGCGCTGCTGCTCCGCGAGCCTCGCGTTCCTTCCGTCGATCCGTTCCACCTGAGCGACCCGTAGACGGAGGGCTTCCAGGCGCCGTTGCTGGACGGCCAGGACCACGAGGGCCCCGGCCGCGAAGGCGAGCCCTGCCGTCACGGCAGAGCCCGAGCTCCGCGCCCCAAAGTTCTGTGTGGTCATGTCAACCCCCGAATCAGGCGACCTTGCGCCGGTCGTCGGTGGTGGGGCGACAGGGAGCGGACCGGCGAGCGGTGGGCGGCGCGCTTGCCGTCTCCCAGTGTTGCCGAGCGGCTCTGATCGGCAGGGAGGCGGAGAGGAGGCGCACGGAGGGAAGTGCGGGTCGTGTATCCCGGCGCCATGTCCAACGTGTGCCCCGCGAGCGCCGCTAACAATCGTTCACTTCGGGGCGTTTCCCCCCACTCGTATGCTGGGTCGGCATTGATTGTCCCTGCGAGCGCCGGTGTGTGAGCCGTGCTCGTACGGGAGCCGGTCCGCGAGCCGGTGCACGTGCCGGTATGAAAGAGGTCGCCCGTTGAGCCAGCCGTCCAGTCCCGAGCGTCCCCCGAACGCGCAGGGTGTGCCCGGGCAGATTCCCGTCGTCGTGCTCGCCGGGTTCCTCGGCTCAGGCAAGACCACACTGCTCAACCACCTCCTGCACCACAGCGGCGGCAGCCGTATCGCGGCCGTCGTCAACGACTTCGGGGCGATCGAGATCGACGCCATGGCGGTGGCCGGAGCGCTGGGCGACTCGACCGTCTCACTGGGCAACGGGTGCCTCTGCTGCGCCGTCGACGCCGGCGAGCTCGACCAGTACCTGACCCGGCTCGCCCAGCCCTCGGCGCGCGTCGACGTCATCGTCATCGAGGCGAGCGGCCTGGCCGAGCCCCAGGAGCTCGTGCGGATGGTGCTCGCCAGCGAGCACCCGGGGATCGTGTACGGAGGGCTCGTCGAGGTCGTCGACGCCGCCGAGTTCGACTCCACCCGGGAACGGCATCCCGAGATCGACAGGCACCTCGGCATCGCCGACCTCGTCGTCGTCAACAAGATCGACCGCGCCGTCGACGGGGAACGAGTGCTCCGCACCGTCCGGGAACTCGCCGGCCGCGCCGCCGTCGTCCCCGCCTCGTACGGTCGTATCGATCCGGAGTTCCTCTTCGACTGCCGGCCGAGCGAGGAACGCGTCGGACAGCTGTCCTTCGACGATCTGCACGACCAGGGCGAGCACGGGCAGGAGCGCGAGGAGGGGCTGGACGGCCACGGGCACGCGGCGACCGGTCACACCGGTCATCTGCACTCCGCCTACGAGTCCGTCTCCTTCAGCTCCGTGGTGCCGCTCGACCCGCGGAGGCTGATGGCCTTCCTCGACAGCCGGCCGGAGGGCCTCTACCGCATCAAGGGATCCGTCGACTTCGGCGTGCAGGACAGCGCCAACCGTTACGCCGTCCACGCCGTCGGAAGGTTCCTGCGCTTCTACCCGGAAGCCTGGGGCCGCGCCGAGGAGCGCCTCACCCAGCTTGTCCTGATCGGCTCCGGCATCGACGGGACGGCTCTGGCCAAGGAGCTGGAGGCGTGCCAGGAGGACGCCCCACACGCCGACGAGCACAGCATGTGGGGCGTCCTCCGCTACGTACAGGACCTCGACGACACGGACCCCGACCGCTGAGACGCGGCGGCCAGGGCCCCTGGTCTCTGAGTGGGGCCAGGGCCCCTGGCCTCTGAGTGGAGAGGGCCGGCGGACTACACCGGGCCCGCCACCACGGCCACCGTCTTCGCGAGGGACACGCCCGAGCCGTCGCGGCGCGGGTCGACGTCCGGCAGCTCGACCGGTGTGCCGTTCTTCTGCGCGGCCCGAGCGGGCGTCGCGCCGGCCCAGGCCAGCGACAGGCAGTCCTCGCCCTTCAGGAACCGCTGGCAGCGCACACCACCCGTGGCGCGGCCCTTGCGTGGGTACTGGTCGAACGGGGTGAGCTTGGCCGTGGTCTGGACGGAGTCGTCCAGAGTGCCGCGGGAGCCCGCGACCGTGAACACCACCGCGTCGACCGCGGGGTCGACCGCGGTGAAGGAGATCACCTTGGCGCCGTCGGTGAGCTTGATGCCCGCCATGCCGCCCGCGGCCCGGCCCTGCGGGCGGACCTGAGAGGCCTGGTAGCGCAGCAGTTGGGCGTCGTCCGTGATGAAGACGAGGTCCTCCTCACCGGTGCGCAGCTCCGCGGCGCCGACGATGCGGTCGCCGTCCTTGAGCGCGATGACCTCCAACTCCTCCTTGTTCGAGGGGTAGTCGGGGACCACGCGCTTGACGACACCCTGCTCCGTGCCGATGGCCAGTCCAGGCGACGACTCGTCGAGCGTCGTCAGACACACCACCGTCTCGTCCGCCTCCAGGGAGGACAGGAACTCCGAGATGGGCGCGCCGCCGGAGAGATTGGGCGCCGTGACCGTCTCCGGCAGCTGCGGGAGGTCGATCACGTTCAGCCGCAGCAGGCGGCCGGAGGACGTGACCACACCCACCTCGCCGAGCGCCGTCGCGGGCACCGCGGAGACGATCACGTCGTGCTTGGTGCGCCGGGCCTCCGCGGCGTCCGCGAACGCCTCGCCGTTCGCCGTGCGCGCCAGCAGGCCCGTGGAGGACAGCAGCACCCGGCACGGGTCGTCCGCCACCTGGAGCGGGACCGCCGTCGCGGGCGCGCCCGCGGACTCCAGGAGCACGGTGCGCCGGTCGGTACCGAACTTCTTGGCGACCGCGGCCAGTTCGGTGGAGACGAGCTTGCGCAGCTCCGTGTCCGACTCCAGGATCCCGGTCAGCTCGTCGATCTCGCCGTTCAGCCGGTCGCGCTCCGACTCCAGCTCGATGCGGTCGAACTTGGTGAGCCGGCGCAGCGGCGTGTCGAGGATGTACTGCGTCTGCACCTCGGAGAGCGAGAACCGCTCGATCAGGCGCTCCTTGGCCTGCGCGGAGTTCTCACTGGAGCGGATGAGGCGGATGACCTCGTCGATGTCCAGCAGGGCGACGAGGAGGCCCTCGACCAGGTGCAGCCGGTCGCGCTTCTTGCCGCGACGGAACTCGCTGCGACGGCGGACGACCTCGAAGCGGTGGTCGAGGTAGACCTCCAGGAGCTCCTTGAGGCCCAGGGTGAGCGGCTGACCGTCCACCAGCGCCACGTTGTTGATGCCGAAGGACTCCTCCATCGGCGTCAGCTTGTAGAGCTGTTCGAGGACGGCCTCCGGCACGAAGCCGTTCTTGACCTCGATGACCAGACGCAGTCCGTGCGCACGGTCGGTGAGGTCCTTGACGTCCGCGATGCCCTGGAGCTTCTTGGAACCGACCAGGTCCTTGATCTTCGAGATCACCTTCTCCGGGCCGACGGTGAAGGGCAGTTCGGTGACGACGAGGCCCTTGCGGCGCGCGGTCACGTTCTCCACGGAGACCGTGGCGCGGATCTTGAAGGTGCCCCGGCCGTTCTCGTACGCGTCCCTGATGCCGGAGAGGCCGACGATCCGGCCGCCCGTGGGCAGGTCGGGGCCCGGAACGTACTTCATCAGCGTGTCGAGGTCGGCGCCGGGGTGGCGGATCAGGTGCCGGGCGGCGGCGATCACCTCTCCGAGGTTGTGCGGCGGCATGTTGGTGGCCATGCCGACGGCGATGCCCTGAGAGCCGTTGACCAGGAGGTTCGGATACGCGGCGGGGAGGACCCCGGGCTCCCGCTCCTGGCCGTCGTAGTTCGGCGTGAAATCGACCGTGTCCTCGTCGATGGACTCGGTCATCAGTGACGTGGCGTCGGCCATCCGGCACTCGGTGTAACGCATCGCGGCCGGCGGGTCGTCATTGCCCAGCGAGCCGAAGTTGCCGTGGCCGTCGACCAGGGGCAGACGCATCGAGAAGGGCTGGGCCAGACGCACCAGCGCGTCGTAGATCGACGCGTCGCCGTGCGGGTGGAGCTTACCCATCACCTCGCCGACGACGCGGGCGCACTTCACGTAGCCGCGGTCGGGGCGCAGGCCCATCTCGTTCATCTGGTAGACGATGCGGCGGTGCACGGGCTTGAGCCCGTCCCGGGCGTCCGGCAGGGCTCGCGAGTAGATGACCGAGTACGCGTACTCAAGGAAGGAGCCCTGCATCTCGTCCACGACGTCGATGTCGAGGATCTTCTCCTCGTACGAGTCGTCGGGCGGCGGGGTCTTCGTGCTGCGGCGGGCCATCGCTGCTGCGGCTCCTTCACAGTCTCTGCCGGGGCATGAACGGGTTCTGACGCGGACCATTGTGGACCGCCCCACTGACAACGTGGACCGCGACCCGTCCGTAGCGGGTCTCGCGACCCTTCGGTGACAGGTCCCGGACCCGGTCCGCGGAGGGTCCCGGCCGCGTTCCGCGCCAGGCCCCGGACCCGGTCGGTGACGAGTCCCCGGCCCTCGCGAAGACAATCACCGGACCTGTCCACGACCGGTCACCGGAGCTGTCCACGACGGTCCCGGACCTGTCCACGACCGGTTCCCGGACCCGCCCTCGCCGAGTTCCGGGCCGCGTCCGCGGCGGCACGCCGGGAGACCTGCCCACGGCACACCGGGGTTTGCGTCCGCGGCGTGTCCCGCCGACTCGCCCGGCAGGGACCGTAGTACACGTGAGTCTCGCTCTCGGCGTACGGGGTGCGGGAACTTCGCCAGCTTTCCGCGCGCTTGCATACAGTGGCAGGACCGACAGGAAAAGGCAGTTTTCCGCGATCGAAGGGACGTACATGCCCATGGGTCACACGGCCACAGCCGAGGCAGGCTCCGGCGGCCTGACAGCGACCGAGCACCGCCTGACCAACGGCCTGCGCGTGGTGCTCTCCGAGGACCACCTGACCCCGGTCGCGGCGGTGTGCCTCTGGTACGACGTCGGCTCGCGTCACGAGGTCAACGGCCGTACCGGACTTGCTCACCTCTTCGAGCACCTGATGTTCCAGGGCTCCAAGCAGGTCCACGGCAACGGCCACTTCGAGCTCGTCCAGGGCGCCGGCGGTTCGCTCAACGGCACGACGAGCTTCGAGCGCACCAACTACTTCGAGACCATGCCCGCCCACCAGCTGGAGCTCGCGCTCTGGCTGGAGGCCGACCGCATGGGCTCGCTGCTCGCCGCGCTCGACGACGAGTCGATGGAGAACCAGCGGGACGTCGTGAAGAACGAGCGTCGTCAGCGCTACGACAACGTCCCGTACGGCACCGCGTTCGAGAGGCTGACCGCGCTGGCGTACCCCGAGGGCCACCCTTACCACCACACCCCCATCGGGTCGATGGCGGACCTGGACGCCGCCACCCTGGAGGACGCGCGCGCGTTCTTCCGCACCTACTACGCGCCCAACAACGCGGTCCTGTCGGTCGTCGGTGACATCGATCCGCAGCAGACGCTCGCCTGGATCGAGAAGTACTTCGGTTCGATCCCCGGACACGACGGCAAGCCCGCACCGCGCGACGGCTCGCTGCCCGACGTCATCGGCGAGCAGCTGCGCGAGGTCGTCGAGGAAGAGGTCCCGGCGCGCGCCCTGATGGCCGCCTACCGGCTCCCGGAGGACGGCACGCGTGCGTGCGACGCGGCAGACCTGGCCCTCACCATCCTCGGCGGCGGCGAGTCGTCCCGGCTCTACAACCGGCTGGTCCGCCGCGACCGTACCGCCGTCGCGGCCGGGTTCGGCCTGCTCAGGCTCGCCGGCGCGCCCTCCTTGGGGTGGCTCGACGTGAAGACGTCCGGCGACGTCGAGGTCCCGGTCATCGAGGCCGCCGTCGACGCGGAGCTCGCCCGGTTCGCCGAGGAGGGTCCCACCGCCGAGGAGATGGAGCGGGCGCAGGCCCAGCTCGAGCGCGAGTGGCTGGACCGGCTGGGCACGGTCGCGGGCCGCGCCGACGAACTGTGCCGGTTCGCCGTCCTGTTCGGCGACCCGCAGCTCGCCCTGACCGCCGTGCAGCGCGTCCTCGCCGTCACCGCGGAGGAGGTCCAGGAGATCGCCAAGGCCCGGCTGCGCCCCGACAACCGCGCGGTGCTCGTCTACGAGCCGGTCGCCGAGGCCCCCCAGACCGCCGAAACCACCGACGAGGACGAGGAGTCGGCGAAGTGACCGAGCTCGCGAGCATGGATTTCCACCCGCAGCCCCAGGCGGGCGAGGCCAAGCCCTGGGCGTTCCCGGCCCCCGAGCGGGGCACGCTGGACAACGGCCTGACGGTGCTGCGCTGCCACCGCCCCGGCCAGCAGGTCGTCGCCGTCGAGGTGCTGCTCGCGGCGCCCCTGGAGGCCGAGCCGGCCGGTCTGGACGGCGTCGCCACCATCATGGCGCGGGCCTTCTCGGAGGGCACGGACAAGCACTCCGCCGAGGAGTTCGCCGCGGAGCTGGAGCGCTGCGGCGCCACGCTGGACGCGCACGCGGACCACCCCGGCGTGCGTCTGTCGCTCGAAGTCCCCGTCTCCCGCCTGCCCAAGGCGCTCGGTCTGCTGGCCGACGCCCTGCGGGCACCGGCGTTCGAGGACAGCGAGGTCGAGCGGCTGGTGCGCAACCGGCTGGACGAGATCCCGCACGAGTCGGCCAACCCGGCCCGCCGCGCAGCCAAGGAGCTCTCCAAGGAGCTGTTTCCGTCGACCTCGCGCATGTCGCGCCCGCGGCAGGGCACCGAGGAGACCGTCGAGAGCATCGACTCGGCGGCCGTGCGCGCCTTCTACGAGAAGCACGTGCGTCCCGCGACCGGGACCGCGGTCATCGTCGGTGACCTCACCGGCGTCGACGTCGACGAACTGCTCGGCGACACGCTCGGCTCCTGGACCGGCTCGTTTGCCGAGCCGCGCCCGGTGCCGCCGGTGAGCGCCGACGACACGGGCCGTGTGGTCATCGTCGACCGGCCAGGCGCCGTCCAGACGCAGCTGCTCATCGGCCGTGTGGGGGCCGACCGGCACGACCGTGTGTGGCCCGCCCAGGTGCTCGGCACCTACTGCCTCGGCGGCACCCTCACCTCACGTCTGGACCGGGTCCTGCGCGAGGAGAAGGGATACACCTACGGTGTGCGGGCGTTCGGCCAGGTCCTGCGGGCCGCGCCGTCGTCCGCCGCGGGCACCACGGGCGTGGCGATGCTCGCCATCAGCGGCTCCGTGGACACCCCGAACACGGGTCCGGCGCTCGACGACCTGTGGAAGGTGCTGCGCACCCTCGCCGCGGAGGGTCTGACCGACGCGGAGCGGGACGTCGCCGTGCAGAACCTGGTCGGTGTGGCGCCCCTCAAGTTCGAGACCGCGGCGGCCGTGGCGAGCACACTCGCGGACCAGGTCGAGCAGTTCCTGCCCGACGACTACCAGGCGACGCTGTATCAGCAGCTGGCCGCGACGGGCACCGTGGAGGCCACGGCGGCCGTCGTGAACGCCTTCCCGGTGGACCGGCTGGTGACGGTCCTGGTGGGCGACGCCGAGCAGATCAAGGAGCCCGTCGAGGCCCTCGGAATCGGTGAAGTGACCGTCGTGACTGCCGAGTAGGGCGGCGCGACGTCTCGGAGGCCCAGGTGACGCTTGCGTCACCTGGGCCTCGCTTTGTCCGGACTTCCTCCTCGATTTGTCCTTATTGGTAGAGAGGTTGTCGTCTGCCCTGTGGCATGCACTACAAAAACCGTGATCCGTTTGTTGTTTGGAAGACGCCCCGTCTAGCGTCGATCCGGCTGTTCGCCAGGCAGTGCGCCGCGCCCGCGGCACCGGACAGTCATCGCCGAGTCCCCGTACGGCGCGAGCCAGGGGAGCCGGGGACCCATTCGCAGTCCCTGGGGTGAATCGGACGCCCTCCCGGAGGGGGTCCGTAGGAGACCTTCCTGCTCCGAACCCGTCAGCTAACCCGGTAGGCGAGAGGGAAGGAAAGGACCAGCCCCTACATGGCGTTCACCTGTGGCACCGGGAAGCATCGTCGTCCGAGCCGCGTGAAGCGCACCACCACGAACGCCGTCGGCGTCGCGGCGCTCACCACCACCGGCGTCGTCGGGGCGCTGGCCGCACCCGCGCTCGCCGCGGAATCGTCCGTCGAGCAGACCGGACTGACCCCGGTCGTCACCCTCGGCGACTCGGTCGCCGAGCAGATCGACGAGCAGGCCGCGGCGCAGCAGCGCGCCGCCGACGAGGCCGCGGCGCTGAAGAAGGCCGAGGAGGCCGCCCGCAAGCGGGCCGCCGAGGAGGCCCGGAAGGAGCGTGAGGCCAAGGAGCGCGCCGCCCGCGAGGCCGAGCGCAAGCGCCTCAACTCCTTCGTCCTGCCGATCACCGGCTCGTACGTCTCCACGGGCTACAAGACCGGTGGCAGCCTCTGGTCCTCCGGCAGCCACACCGGCGTCGACTTCCACGCGGCGTCCGGCACCCCGGTCCACGCCGTCGGCTCGGGCACGGTCGTCACGGCCGGCTGGGGCGGCGCCTACGGCAACCAGGTCGTGATCAAGATGCACGACGGCACGTACACCATGTACGGCCACCTGTCGTCCATCGGCGTCTCCGTCGGCCAGGCGGTCACTCCGGGGCAGCGGATAGCCCTCTCCGGGTCCACCGGGAACACCACCGGACCGCACCTCCACTTCGAGGCCCGTACGACCGCGGAGTACGGCTCGGACATGGACCCCGTCGGCTACCTCCGCGCGCGCGGTGTGAGCGTCTGACGCACCTGCGCACGCAGGGCACTGACGTCCCACGCGCCGCCGCTCGCGCGGTGTGTACCTCGACGTCCGCTCCGCGGCTTCTTCACGACTTCGGATGCCCCGGCTCACCGAGCCGGGGCATCGTCGTTTCGGCCGGGCACCTGTCCAAAAAATATCCATGGATTCCGGCCTCCCGTCGGAAATTCCGGCAGCCTGCAATAGAGTCACTGAACAGGCGTCAATCGATGGCGTTTCGCGGGCATTAAAGCGGAGGTCCGGTCATGCGTATTCCGGCGCACTCGGTATGCACGGCGATCCGTGACGACATCGTCGCGGGCGTCTACGAGCGCGGCAGCCGGCTCACCGAGGAACTGCTCGCCCGCCGCTACGGCGTCTCGCGCGTCCCGGTGCGCGAAGCGCTGCGCACCCTGGAGGCCGAGGGCTTCGTCGTCACCCGGCGGCACGCGGGCGCGTGTGTCGCCGAGCCGACCGAACAGGAGGCGTCGGACCTGCTGGAGATGCGGATGCTGCTGGAGCCGCTGGGTGCGGCGCGGGCCGCGCAGCGCCGCACCGAGGCCCACCTGAAGGTGCTCCGAGGCCTGGTCAGGCTCGGCCAGGAGCGCGCCAGGAGGGGGCACAGCGAGGATCTGCGCTCCTTGGGCGGCTGGTTCCACGAGACCCTCGCGCAGGCCTCCGGCAGCCCGGCGCTGACCTCCACGCTCGCCCAGCTGCGGCACAAGATCGCCTGGATGTACACCGTGGAGGTGCCGGCCGGCCCGGCGGAGTCCTGGGCGGAGCACGGCGGGATCGTGGACGCCGTCGCGCGGGGTGACAGCGAGCGGGCGCGGTCGATCACGGCTCTGCACGCGGAGCGCGCGACGGCCGCGCACCGGCTCCGCTTTCCCGGCGGCGGGGACCGGACGGAACGTGTGAGGACTTCGCAACATCCCGTAAACATGACGGGCGTGCGGCATTAACACGGGCGCCGTATACAAAGAAGGGTAATTCGCGGGGGATTATTTCTGCTGCCCGGAAACGGGAAAAGAAAAGGGCTCGTCCGAGATTCTCGGACGAGCCCTTCGGTCGATGTGCGGGCCGGCGTTCTCTCGCCTTTCGGGGCGAAGGCCGCCGTCGCCGGCAATGCGCTCAGACGGTCTCCGGGAGCTCCTCGAGCCCCTCGGCGACGAGCTTGGCCAGGCGGTCGAGGGCGGCGTCCGCACCCTCGGCGTCGGAGGCGAGGACGATCTCCTCGCCGCCCTGGGCGCCCAGGCCGAGGACCGCGAGCATGGAGGCCGCGTTGACGGGGTTGCCGTCGGCCTTGGCGATCGTCACGGGGATGCCGGAGGCCGTGGCGGCCCGGACGAAGATGGAGGCGGGGCGGGCGTGGAGGCCCTCAGCCCAGCCGACGTTGACGCGGCGCTCAGCCATGTGATGCTGCCCTTCAGGTGTTCAGGGTTGTCTAGACCAGTGTCCCACAACGTGAAGACTGCCCGGAGCGGGCCGGTGCCCCGTCCCGAGTGTCGCCGGATCGCGGCCTCGATCCGGCTTCCGTCCCCCACAGACTGCCTCGCGCCGTTGTCGGACGCGAGCCGTACTCTGGGGCCCATGCAGACCTCGCCGGACGGGCACGCGTACCCCGCTCACTGGGAAGCCGACGTGGTGCTGCGCGACGGCGGCACCGCACGCATCAGGCCCATCACCGTCGATGACGCCGAGCGCCTGGTCAGCTTCTACGAGCAGGTGTCCGACGAGTCGAAGTACTACCGCTTCTTCGCGCCGTATCCGCGCCTGTCCGCGAAGGACGTCCACCGCTTCACGCACCACGACTTTGTGGACAGGGTGGGTCTCGCGGCCACAGTGGGCGGCGAGTTCATCGCCACCGTACGCTACGACCGCATCAATCCCGACGGCCTGCCCGCGTCCGCCCCCGCCGACGAGGCCGAGGTCGCCTTCCTCGTCCAGGACGCCCACCAGGGCCGTGGTGTCGCCTCGGCCCTCCTCGAACACATCGCGGCCGTGGCCCGTGAGCGAGGCATCCGCCGCTTCGCCGCCGAGGTGCTGCCCGCCAACAACAAGATGATCAAGGTGTTCACGGACGCCGGGTACACCCAGAAGCGCAGCTTCGAGGACGGCGTCGTACGCCTGGAGTTCGACCTCGAACCCACCGACCGCTCGCGTGCCGTCCAGTGGGCGCGGGAGCAGCGCGCCGAGGCCAGGTCCGTGCAGCGGCTGCTCGCCCCCGGCTCGGTCGCCGTCATCGGCGCGGGCCGCACCCCCGGCGGCGTCGGTCGCAGCGTCCTCGCCAACCTGCGCGACGCCGGTTTCACGGGCCGCCTCTTCGCGGTCAACAAGGCGCTCCAGGAGAAGGAACTCGACGGAGTCCCCGCCTACCGCTCCGTGCGCGACATCACCGAGCCCGTCGACCTCGCGGTCGTCGCCGTGCCCGCGCCGCGTGTCCCCGAGGTCGTCGCGGAGTGCGGGGTGCACGGAGTGCAGGGACTCGTGGTGGTCTCCGCCGGATACGCGGACAGCGGTCCCGAAGGACGCCGACTCCAGCGCGAACTGGTGCGCCAGGCACGCTCGTACGGCATGCGGATCATCGGCCCCAATGCCTTCGGCGTCATCAACACGTCCCCGCAGGTGCGCCTCAACGCCTCGCTCGCCCCGGAGATGCCGCGACCCGGGCGGATAGGGCTGTTCGCCCAGTCCGGGGCCATCGGCATCGCCCTGCTGTCCCGGCTGCACCGGCGCGGCGGCGGTGTCACCGGTGTGACCGGCGTGTCCACCTTCGTCTCCTCGGGCAACCGCGCGGACGTCTCGGGCAACGACGTCCTCCAGTACTGGTACGACGACCCGGACACCGACGTCGTCCTCATGTACCTTGAATCCATCGGCAACCCGCGCAAGTTCACGCGCCTGGCCCGCCGGACGGCGGCGGCCAAGCCGCTGGTCGTGGTGCAGGGCGCGCGGCACGGCGGAGTCGCGCCCCTCGGCCACACCGTGCGGCCCACCCGCCTGCCGTACGCCACCGTGTCCGCCCTGCTGCGGCAGGCCGGGGTGATCCGCGTGGACACCATCACCGAACTGGTCGACGCCGGGCTGCTCCTGGCCCGTCAGCCGCTGCCCCAGGGTCCCCGGGTGGCCATCCTCGGCAATTCGGAGTCGCTGGGACTCCTCACCTACGACGCCTGCCTCGCCCAGGGGCTGCGTCCACTGCCCCCGCTGGACCTGACCACGGCGGCGTCGGCGGAGGACTTCCGGCGCGCGCTGGCCCACGCCCTGTCCGAGGGCGGCTGCGACGCCGTCGTGGTGACGGCGATCCCGGCGGTGGGGGAGACGTCCGCCCGGGACGCGGCCCTCGCCGAGGCCCTGCGCTCGGCCTCCGCCGAGGCCCCCACGAAGCCGGTGCTGGTCGTGCACGTCGAGCTCGGCGGACTCGCCGAAGCGCTGTCCGCGGCGGCGAGCACCGCGCCCCAGGCCGCGGCTCCGGCTCCCGGAGCCGCGGACGGAACCCGCACCCCCGCCGCCCCGGCCCCGCCCGCATCGCGGACCCCCGGTCCGCCCGGCGAGGGTCAGCCGACGCCGGCGGGATCCGCGCCGGCGCCGGACCGCCGCCTCATCCCGGCCTACCCCGCGGCCGAGCGTGCCGTCCGCGCCCTCGCAGAAGCCGTCAGGTACGCCCAGTGGCGACGCGACGCCGCCCAGCCCGGCAAGGTGCCCGAGTACGAGGACATCGACGAGAAGGGGGCGGCCGCGCAGATCGACGCCCTCCTCGCACGAGGCGAGGGGCTGACGCTCGGCACGGAGGAGGCCTGCGTCCTGCTCGGGCGCTACGGCATCGACGTGCGCCGGGCCCTGCCCGCGCCCACACCCGGCGACGCCGTGGAGGCCGCGCGCACCCTCGGCTATCCCGTGGCCCTCAAGACGACCGCCCCGCATCTGCGGCACCGCGCCGACCTGGGAGGAGTCCGGCTCGACCTGGCGGACGAGGAGCAATTGCGACGGGCGTACACGGAGTTGACCGACCTGTTCGGGACGCCCCAGGAGCTGCGCCCCGTCGTGCAGGCGATGGCGCCGCGCGGAGTGGACACCGTCGTACGCGCCGTCATCGACCCGGCGGCCGGGGCGGTCCTGTCCTTCGGGCTCGCCGGAGCCGCCTCCGAGCTGCTCGGCGACACCGCGCACCGGCTGGTCCCGGTCACCGACCGGGAGGCGGCCTCCCTGGTCAGATCGATCAGGACGGCGCCGTTGCTGTTCGGCTGGCGGGGCTCCGCGCCGGTCGACACGGCTGCCCTCGAAGAGCTGCTGCTGCGGGTGTCGCGGTTGGTCGACGACCATCCCGAGGTCGTCGCCGTGTCGCTGGAGCCCGTGGTGGTCGCCCCGCACGGCCTCAGTGTGCTCGGCGCCACCGTGCGGCTGGCCCGGGCACCCGTGCGCGACGATCTCGGTCCTCGCACGCTCCCCGTGGTCTGAGCCCCGGCCGCCGTCCGGGCCCGCGGCGGGTGATCCGTGCCGCGCCCGCCCGGTGCCCGGTCCGTGCGCGACGGACACCCGCGAGCGGTGCCTCGCAGTCAGTGGGCCACCGTAGGATGGACGTCATGGCCAAGACCAGTACGACGACCCAGGGGCTGCGAGCGGCGATCGAGCGCAGCGGCTACTACCCGGCCCTCGTGGCCGAGGCGGTGGAGGCCGCGATCGGCGGCGAGACCATCCGGTCGTACCTGGTCCACCAGGAGACGACGTTCGACGCCAATGAGGTGCGCCGGCACGTCACGGTCCTCGTCCTCACCGGAAACCGCTTCATCGTGAGCCACACCGACGAGCAGGCCGCGGACAGCACCTCCCCGACGCCGTACGCCACGACATCGACGGAGTCGGTGAAACTCGGCCGGATCTCGTCGGTCGTCCTCAGCCGCGTCGTCTCCAACCCGGAGTCGTACACACCGGGCACCCTGCCCCGCGAGGTCGTCCTGACCATCGGCTGGGGTGCGGTCTCCCGCATCGACCTGGAGCCCGCCGCCTGCGGCGACCCCAACTGTGAAGCGGACCACGGCTACACGGGCAATTCGACGGCCGACGACCTGAGCCTGCGGGTCAGCGAGGCCGGGGACGGCCCGGAGACGGTGCGCCAGGCCCTGGCCTTCGCGCAGTCGCTCTCCGAGGCGACCGCGGACATCACCCGCTGATGTCGCACCCGTTCCCCTCCGCAGCCCACGAGGGCGGGCGTTTCGCGCCCGCCCCGCCCCCGTCCGCCTGGGACCAGCCGGAGCCGCTCGCCGTGGACACCGCGCCCGTCCCCGAGTACGGCGCCGGTTCCCTGGCGGACCTGCTGCCCACGCTCGCAGCGGGCATGGGGGTGCCCGGCCTGACCGCCGCCATACCGGAGCTGGACGCGGCCGACCGGAACTGCGTCTTCCTGATCGACGGTCTCGGCTGGGAGCAGCTCAAGGCCCACCCCGAAGAGGCCCCCTTCATGGCGTCGCTCCTGGCGTCGTCCCGAGGGGGCACGGGCCGCCCCATCACCGCGGGTTACCCCGCGACCACAGCGACCTCGCTCGCCTCCGTGGGCACCGGCCTGCCGCCCGGCGCGCACGGCCTGCCCGGCTACACCGCCCGCAATCCGGCGACCGGCGAGCTGATGAACCAGCTCCGTTGGAACCCGTGGACGGAGCCGACCGCCTGGCAGCCCTATCCGACGGTCTTCCAGCTGGCGGACGCGGCGGGCGTGCACACCGCGCAGGTCTCGTCGCCCACCTTCCAGAACACGCCCCTGACGAAGATCGCGCTGTCCGGCGGCACGTTCCACGGACGGCTGTCCGGCGAGGAGCGCATGGACCTCGCGGCCGAACAACTGGCCGCCGGGGACCGTTCGCTGGTCTACACGTACTACGCCGAGGTGGACGGCAAGGGCCATCGCTTCGGCGTCGACTCGGACCCCTGGCGCGGCCAGCTCATGTACGTCGACCGGCTGGTCCAGCGCCTCGCGGAGCAGTTGCCGCCCCGCACGGCGCTGTACGTGACCGCCGACCACGGCATGGTCGACATCCCGTTCGACGAGCAGCACCGCATCGACTTCGACGAGGACTGGGAGCTGCGCGCCGGGGTCGCCCTGCTGGGCGGGGAGGGCCGCGCCCGCCATGTCTACGCGGTGCCGGGCGCCGCGGCGGACGTCCTGACCTGCTGGCGCGAGGTGCTCGGCGAGCAGTTCTGGGTGGCCTCGCGGGACGAGGCGATCGCCGCGGGCTGGTTCGGTCCGCAGGTCGACGAGCGGGTGTACGCCCGGATCGGCGACGTCGTCGCGGCGGCCCGCGACGACGTGCTGATCATCGCGTCCGAGCGGGAGCCGAAGGAGTCCGCGATGGTCGGCAACCACGGCTCCATGACCCCCGCCGAACAGCTCGTGCCCCTCCTGCACGTACGCTCCTAGGCTGTTCCCGTACGCTGATCACGTACCCCCGCCCCGTACTCCCGTTGCCGAAAGGTGCTCAACTCCCCATGCCCGAGCTGGTGTTCTTCTCCGGAACCATGGACTGCGGGAAGTCGACGCTGGCTCTCCAGATCGAGCACAACCGCTCGGCGCGGGGTCTGCAGGGCATGATCTTCACGCGTGACGACCGGGCGGGCGAGGGCAAGCTCTCCTCCCGCCTGGGCCTGGTCACGGACGCCGTCGAGGTGGCGGACGACCAGGACCTGTACGGATACCTGGTCGACCATCTCTCCCAGGGCGGCCGGGCGGACTATGTGATCGCGGACGAGGCGCAGTTCCTCGCCCCCGCGCAGATAGACCAGCTCGCCCGCGTGGTGGACGACCTGGGCCTCGACGTCTACGCCTTCGGGATCACCACCGACTTCCGGTCCAAGCTCTTCCCCGGCTCCCAGCGGCTCGTGGAGCTGGCCGACCGGGTCGAGGTCCTCCAGGTCGAGGCACTGTGCTGGTGCGGCGCCCGCGCGACCCACAACGCCCGCACCATAGGTGGCGAGATGGTCGTCGAGGGCGCACAGGTCGTCGTCGGCGACGTCAACCAGTCCGAGGACATCGGGTACGAGGTGCTGTGCCGCCGGCACCATCGCCGTCGGATGACGGCCGCGACGGCCCGGGCGGGCGCCCTGTCACCGGACGTGCTGCCGGTCGCCTCGGCCTGATCGCGCGGGATGTGAGTCCCGGGACGTCACAGGGGCCGGCCGGCCCCGGGCCCCTCAGGAATCCCGGCGGTCGGCGTGGATGAGTGAGAACATCGCACCCTCGGGGTCCGCCACCGTCGCCACCCGCCCGTACGGCGAGTCGTGGGCGGACTTGAGGAGATGCCCGCCGAGCTCGACGACATGCTGGGCGGCGTCGTCCACGTCCGCGACCTCGAAGTACGTCAGCCAGTGCGGTCCGCGGTCGCGCGGCAGCGCGTTCCCGACGCCGTGGACGCCGGCGACCGGGTGGCCCTCGATGTGCAGGGTCACATAGTCGAAGTCGGCCGAGACGGTCGGCTCGAGCCGGTATCCGAACACCCCTTGGTAGAACTTGACCACGCTGTCGGTGTCGCGGGTCACGAGCTCGTTCCACGCGGGCGTGCCGGGCAGCCCGGTGATCCCCGTGCCCAGGTGCTCGGCAGCCTGCCAGATGCCGAAGACGGCACCGGTCGGGTCCGAGGCGATCGCCATGCGCCCGGCATCCCCGGCGTCGAGGGGACCCACGCCCACCGTGCCGCCGCTGTGGCGGACCGTCTCCGCGGTCACGTCCACGTCGTCCGAGGCGAGGTAGGGCGTCCAGGCGATGGGCAGATGCCGGTCGGGTGGCAGCTGGCCGATGCCCGCCACCTCGTGACCGTCCAGCAGAGCCCGCGCGTACGGGCCGAGCTGCTGCGGTCCCGGCCGGAACTCCCAGCCGAACAGCTGTCCGTAGAACTCCTGGGTCGCGGCCATCCCGTGCACCATCAGGCTCACCCAGCAGGGTGTGCCGGGTGTGCGCCGAGCGTGCGTGGTGCCGTTCAGGCCGGTCGACCCCCGTGCCTCGGTCATCGTCACTCTCTTCTCGGCCCCTCGCGGTGGCCGGTCACCTTCCGCCTACGAACACGGGTACCGCAGCGGCACCCGTGCAAGCCCCGTGCCGATGTTCGCACCACCGGTCCTGCCGCGCGTTCCGGTCGCACCGCCGCTCAGCGGTCCCCGGCCGGAGGATGCCCGGAGTGTCGTTTCTCATCCGTTTCGGCGTGATTGCCGGGTGGTGTCCATCAGCTGTACAGCATGTGCCCGATCCTGTACGCCTCGTGATCGGACCTGTCCGGCCGAGCAGAGTAGCCGGAGCTGGACGACGCGGCCACCCCGTGCGCAAGGATGGTGGCCATGAACGCCATCATCACCGCACCTGAACTCGCGAGCGATCTGGCAGGACCGAACCCGCCGGTCCTCCTCGACGTCCGCTGGCAGTTGGGCGGCCCGAACCTGCGCGACGAGTACGAGAAGGCGCACATCCCGGGAGCCGTCTTCGTCGATCTGGATTCCGAACTCGCCGGTCCGGCCGGGGCGGCCGGGCGGCATCCCCTGCCCGATCTCGAGGTCTTCGGCTCCGCGATGCGAGCCGCCGGCGTGTCCGCGGACCGCGATGTCGTCGTGTACGACGGCGGCCAGGGCTGGGCCGCCGCGCGCGCCTGGTGGCTGCTGGGCTATTCGGGTCATTCCTCGGTACGCGTCCTCGACGGAGGGTTCGCCGCCTGGAACGGGCCGGTGTCCTCGGAGCGGCCGGCTCCGGAGCCCGGAAGCTTCGTACCGGCACCGGGTGCGCGCCCTCTGCTCGACGCGGACGGCGCGGCGGCGCTCGCCCGCACCGGTGTCCTGCTCGACGCCCGCGCGGGTGAGCGCTACCGCGGCGAGGTCGAGCCGATCGACCCGGTCGGCGGGCACATCCCCGGCGCCGTGTCCGCGCCGACCACGGAGAACGTCGGGGCCGACGGACGGTTCCTGCCCGCCGCCGAACTCGCCGACCGCTTCAAGTCGCTGGGCGCCGACGCCACTTCCGAGGTGGGCGTCTACTGCGGCTCCGGTGTCTCCGGCGCGCACGAGGTCCTGGCCCTCGCCGTGGCTGGCATCCCCGCGGCCCTGTACGTGGGTTCCTGGTCCGAGTGGTCCCGGGACGGGAGCCGTCCGGTCGCGGTGGGACCCGACCCCCAGTGACAGCGAAGGGGCCCGCGCCGAACCGGTGCGGGCCCCTTCGTCGGACAACTGACTAGTCCTGCTTCTTCCGTCGCGTACCGAAGACGATCTCGTCCCAGCTCGGTACCGCCGCTCGGCGGCCCGGCCGGACGCCGTCGGCCTCGGCCTGCCGGTCGGTCGCGCCGACCAGACGGTCGCGGTGGCTGCCCACCGAACGCGGCATCAGGACGTCCGCGTACGCCGAACCGGCACCGGCCGACGCCGCGGGAGCCGGGGGCTCCTCCGCCTCGGGCTCGGGGTCGGGCTCCTCCGCGGCGGGCCGCTCCGTGGTCGAGGGCCGCTCGGGCACCACCATGTCGCCCCGGAAGCTGGGCACCGCCTCCAGGAGGCTGGTCAGCGAATCCCGGTCGCCGGACTCCTCGACGGGCTCCGGGGGCGGGGCGGGCAGGCTCGGCCGCTCCATCTGCCGGTCCAGGGCGCGGTCCAGCGGACGGTCCCGGGGCAGCCGTGCGATCCGCGGGACGAACGGGAAGCTCGGCTCGGGCGCGGCGAGGTCGTCGGACTCGCCGATCAGTGAGCGCGCCTCGTCGTCGACGGCCTGGACCAGACGCCGCGGCGGGTCGTACGTCCAGCTCGCCGAGTGCGGTTCGCCCGCGACCCGGTAGACCAGCAGGACCTCCCAGGTGCCGTCGTCGCGGCGCCACGAGTCCCACTGCACCGTGTCCTTCTCGGCGCCGCGCAGCAGCAGTCGCTCCTGGACTGCCTCGCCGAGCTGGGGTCCGGCGTTCTCGCCGGGGCGGCGGACCGGGGTCTTCCTCGCGCGCTCGGCCATGAAGGCGCGCTCGGCGAGTACGGGCCCCTCGAAGCGGCGCACGCGGTCGACGGGGATACCGGCGAGCTGGGCGACCTCCTCCGCGGAGGCGCCGGCACGTATACGCGCCTGGATGTCACGGGGGCGGAGATGGCTCTCCACCTCGATCTCGATCTGGCCGAGGCGGGGACGGTCACCGCGTACGGCGGCGCGCAGACGCTCGTCAATCGGAAGCGTGTACTCCGTGCTGTCCGCAGCCTTCAGCACCAGCCGTGTGCCGTCGTTAGAGACGGCCACGACACGCAGTTCGGGCATGGGGACCTCCCGGGTGGTGCCTGCCGACGTCACGTGCGTCGCTGCTTCCGCTAGTCGAGTGTGGCCTGCCCGGGTGCAGCCTGCCACAACCTTGCCGAGTTGCCCGGCGTGTCGGGCATGGGCCCGGGAGCGCCGTTATGGCACGGTTACCTTTTCGCAACGCTAAGTGACGAACCTCATCACCCTGTGCAACGAGCCCCCTCCCGGCGATCCTGCAAGGCCCCGGACACCCTGGCGGGAGTCCGGACCCAGGGCTCGCAACAGTACTCCATTCGGGCCACCTACGTGGATCGGCGCGCCGCCCAACTTCGGGCAAGGGGCGGTAGTTGGCCGCCCGAAGCGCCGCATTCGTGACCATGGAACGTGGCGCACTTCACCCGATCGTCGGAAACGGAACCAATCGTTTCGCCCGTACGTCCCCTTCTCGTGCGATCGGTCGACCAAGTCCGGGAAGGCGGGCAAGGTCCGGGGATGCGTAAGAAGTCCCAAGTCGGCGAGAAGCCGGGTGTCCATGAGCCGGGTGCCGATGAGGGGCCGACAAGGAAACGGGTCGACCTGAGCCTGCCTCAAGTCGCGGGAAGCGCGGTGGCGGCGGCGGTGGCCGCGAAGCTCGCCTCCCGCTTCGGCGTCTACGGGACGATCCTGGGCGCCGGCCTGGTCGGCGTGATCGCGACCTGCGCAGGCACCCTCGGACGCGGAGGCCGGGAGCGACGGCCCGACCTCCACCCCGAGCGCGCCTACGAGCCCAGCACCCGACGCAAGTAGTCGTTCGCGAAGCGCCGGTCCGGGTCCAGCCGGTCCCTCAGCGCCGTGAACTCGCCGAAGCGCGGGTAGACCTCGGAGAAGTACGCGGCGTCGCGCGTGTGCACCTTGCCCCAGTGCGGGCGCCCCTCGTGGGCGGTGAAGATGCGCTCGGCGGCGGTGAAGTACGCCTGATAGGGGGTTCCCCTGAACATGTGGACGGCGATGTACGCGCTGTCCCGCCCGGACGCCGTCGACAGCGCGATGTCGTCGGCCGGAGCCGTACGCACCTCGACCGGGAAACTGACCCGCAGGGACGAGCGCTCGACCATCGTCCTCAGCTCGCGCAGCGTCTCCACCAGGGCCTCGCGCGGGACGGCGTACTCCATCTCCACGAAGCGCACCCGGCGCGGAGAAGTGAAGACCTTGTAGGGAATGTCGGTGTAGGTCCGCGCGGACAGCGCACGGCTGGAGATCTTCGCGATCGCCGGGATCGTGGCGGGTACGGCGCGGCCCAGCAGATTGGCCACCTGGAAGACGCCGTTGGAGAGCAACTCGTCCTCGATCCAGCCGCCGATCTGCCCCACCGGCTTCTCCGGACCCGCGCTGCGGTTGTTGCGCTTGGTGTTGCAGTTGCCGGTGTGCGGGAACCAGTAGAACTCGAAGTGCTCGTTCTCGGTGAACAGTTCGTCGAAGTCGGTGGTGACCCGGTCGAAGGTCATCGGCTCCTCGCGGGCCGTGAGCAGGAACATGGGCTCCACGGCGAAGGTGATCGCGGTGACGACGCCCAGCGCGCCGATGCCGATCCGGGCCGCCGCGAAGACCTCGGGGTTCTCCTTCTCGGAGCAGGTGAGGACCGAGCCGTCCGCCGTGACCAGTTCAAGGCCCTTGATCTGTGCGGCGATCGAGGCCGAGTCACGGCCCGTGCCGTGCGTGCCGGTGCTGGTCGCCCCCGAGACGGTCTGCTCCATGATGTCGCCCATGTTCGTGAGCGACAGTCCCTCACGTGCGAGAGCCGTGTTGAGCCGCTTGAGCGGAGTGCCGGCCTCGACGGTGACGGTGCCCGCCTCGCGGTCGATCCCGCGGATGCCGGTCAGCAGTTGAGGGCGGATCAACACACCGTCGGTCGCGGCGGCGGCCGTGAAGGAGTGCCCGGTGCCGACGGCCTTCACCCGCAGACCGTCGTCGGCCGCCTTCCGCACAGCGGCGGAGAGTTCGTCCACCGAGGCGGGGGTGACCTCCCGTACGGGACGGGCGGTGACGTTCCCCGCCCAGTTACGCCACGTGCCGCTCTTCCCGCTCACTGTGGTGCTCATGGGACCCTCCCCGCCGCGGAACCGGCCTGTTCAGCCGGCGATACCCGAGGAAACCGACCGCGACCGCGACGGCCCCGGACACCGCCGGAACCCCGTACCCGGCCTCCGCGCCGGCGGCGTCGATCACCCAGCCGGACACGGAGGAGCCCAGCGCGACCCCGACCGCGAGTCCGGTGCTCACCCAGGTCATGCCCTCGGTCAGTTTCGCGCGTGGTACGTGCTGCTCGATGAGGGACATCGTCGTGATCATCGTGGGAGCGATGGACAGGCCCGCAACGAACAGCGCCACGGCCAGGAACGGCAAGTTTCCGACCAGTAGGAGGGGGATCATACTCACGGCCATCGCGCATATGCCCAGCAGCCACCGGCGTTCGGGCGCCCCCCTGAAGTGCAGCAGCCCGAACACGGCGCCGGCGACGCACGAACCCGCCGCGTACAGCGCGAGTACGACGCTGGCCGCCCCCTTGTGCCCCTGCTCCTCGGCGAAGGCCACGGTGACCACGTCGACGGCCCCGAAGATCGCGCCGGTCGCCACGAAGGTGGCCACCAGCACCTGGAGCCCGGCCGAGCGCAGTGCCGAGCCGCCGGCGTGGTGCTCGCGCGGGTGCGGCACGGGCTCGGTCGCGCGCTGGGAGGTCAGCCAGAAGACGCCGGCCGCGAGGAAGCAGGCGGCGAGCAGCGGCCCCGCCTCCGGGAACCACACCGTGGACAGGCCGATGGAGATGATCGGCCCGAAGATGAAGCAGACCTCGTCCACCACGGACTCGAAGGAGTACGCGGTGTGCAGCTGCGGGGTGCCCCCGTACAGGGCGGCCCAGCGGGCCCGGACCATCGCACCGACGCTCGGGACGCAGCCGATGCCCGCCGCGCACACGAACAGTATTTGGTCCGGCCACTCGAAACGGGCGGCGCACAGCAGCCCGGCGGCCGCCGCGAGGGCGAACAGCGTCACGGGCCGCAGCACCCGCCGCTGTCCGTGCCGGTCCACGAGGCGCGACACCTGGGGACCGAGGACGGCCGCGGCCAGCGCCATGGTCGCCGTCAGCGCACCGGCGAGCCCGTACCGCCCGGTCAGCTGGGAGATCATCGTGACGACGCCGATGCCCATCATCGACAGCGGCATCCGGCCGAGGAAGCCCGCGGCGGAGAAGCCCTTGGAGCCGGGGGCGGCGAACAGGGCACGGTACGGGCTGGGCACGGGGGTCTCCGGTCGGCTCGGCTCGGCCGCCCGGTCATCCCGGGCGACGCGAACTCTGTAAGGCGTGAAGGTGGCCGATACAGCTTACGGGCGAGGTCACCCGGACGCACGCCCCCTGCACGCTCCTCGCGCCCGGCGCCGCGCCCGACGTGGCCCCGGCTCCAGCAGGCTCCTCGCGCCGGCTGGCCGCCGACTTCCGCACAGGCCTTGCCGCCCGGCCCCTCAGGCTCCTCGTGCCCGGCTCGCCGCCCGCCTCCGAACCCGCCCGGCCGACCGGCTCCGCAGGCTTCTCACGCCCGGCTCCGCACGTGCCCGTAGCACGGCGCGCCCCCGCTCGCGGCCCGCTTCCGCAGGCCCTCCGAAGCCTCGTGCGGCCCGCCCGCGACGCCGTCCGCGACTCCGCCGCGTCCCCCTCCGGACGCCCGTCCGGGCCCTCTTCATGCCCGCCACCTGCCTTTCCGCCGCCCCGCCGTTTCCCGCCCGTCAGTGACGGGTGGCAGGATCGGACGCATGCCATCTGCGCTCGATGCCACCCCTTACGACGCCCTGCTCCTGCTCTCGTTCGGCGGCCCGGAAGGCCCGGACGATGTGGTTCCGTTCCTGGAGAACGTGACGCGAGGGCGAGGCATCCCCAAGGAACGGCTCAAGGAGGTGGGGCAGCACTACTTCCTGTTCGACGGGATCAGCCCCATCAACGACCAGAACCGCGCCCTGCTGGATGCCCTGCGCAAGGACTTCGCCGACCACGGCCTCGACCTGCCGGTGTACTGGGGCAACCGCAACTGGGCGCCGTACGTGACCGACACCCTGCGCGAGATGATCGCCGACGGCCGTCGCCGCGTCCTCGTCCTTGCCACCAGCGCCTACGCCTCCTACTCCGGCTGCCGTCAGTACCGCGAGGACCTCGCAGCGGCGCTGGCCACCCTGGAGGCGGAGGGACTGGAGCCGCCGAGGATCGACAAGCTGCGGCACTACTTCAACCACCCCGGATTCGTCGAGCCCATGCTCGAAGGCGTCCTGAAGGCGCTCGCCGACCTGCCCGAGGACGTGCGCGCCGGCGCCCACCTCGCCTTCACCACGCACTCCATCCCGGACGCGGCGGCGGACACCTCCGGCCCCGCCGAGGGTCACGGCGACGGAGGCGCCTACGTCCGGCAGCACCTGGACGTCGCGCGGCTCATCGCCGACGCGGTGCGCGAGCAGACCGGCATCGAGCACCCCTGGCGGCTCGTCTACCAGTCGCGCTCCGGTGCCCCGCACATCCCGTGGCTGGAGCCGGACATCTGCGACCACCTGGAGGAGCTGCACGGCGCCGGCGTCCCGGCCGTCGTGATGGCCCCCATCGGGTTCGTCTCGGACCACATGGAGGTCCTGTACGACCTGGACACGGAGGCGAAGGCGAAAGCGGCGGAACTCGCACTGCCGGTGCGCCGCTCCGCCACCGTGGGCGCCGATCCGCGGTTCGCGGCGGCGATCCGCGACCTCGTCCTGGAGCGCGCCGCGACGGAGAACGGCCGGCACGTCGCCCCTTGCGCGCTCGGCACGCTGGGCGCGAGCCACGACGTGTGCCCGGTGGGCTGCTGCCCGGCCCGTACCCCCAAGCCCGCCGCCGCGGGCGCCGACAGCCCGTACGCGTGAGGAGCCCCGTGACCGAGCCCCTGCACACCGAACTGCTCCAGCTCGCCCAGGAAGCGGCGCGGCGCGCCGGCGAGCTGCTGAGGGACGGCCGTCCGGCGGACCTCGCGGTCGCGGCCACCAAGTCCAGCCCGATCGACGTCGTCACCGAGATGGACATCGCCGCCGAGAAGTTGATCACGGACCTCATCGCCGAACACCGCCCGGACGACGGTCTCCTCGGCGAGGAGGGCGCCTCCAGCGAGGGCACGAGCGGCATCCGCTGGGTCGTCGACCCGCTCGACGGCACGGTCAACTACCTGTACGGACTGCCGACCTGGGCCGTGTCCGTCGCGGCCGAGCAGGACGGGGAGACCGTCGTCGGGGTGGTGGCGGTGCCGATGCGCGGTGAGACGTATCACGCGGTGCGCGGCCGGGGCGCCTACGCCGTCGGCGCCTGGGCCGGGCAGCGCAGGCTGGCCTGCCGTCCCGCGCCGCCCCTCGACCAGGCCCTGGTCTCGACCGGCTTCAACTACGTGGCCGAGGTCCGGGCCCACCAGGCCGACGTCGCCCAGCGGTTGATCCCGCTGCTGCGGGACATCCGGCGCTCCGGCTCCGCGGCGGTCGACCTGTGCGACGTGGCCGCGGGCCGTCTCGACGGCTACTACGAACGCGGACTGCACCCCTGGGACCTCGCCGCGGGCGACCTGATCGCCAGGGAGTCGGGAGCGCTGACCGGAGGACGTCCCGGAGAGCGCCCCGCACGCGATCTCGCGATCGCCGCCTCGCCCGGCGTCTTCGAGCCTCTCCAGCGGCTCCTGGAGGGCTTCGGCGCCTGGCACGACTGAGCCCGGCCGCGCGCACCGCACCACGTGACCGGTGGCGCAAGCGCGCGGGAGCACAAAGGAGCGGGGCCCCGGCACTGGATCGATACCGGGGCCCCGCTCTCCTACGAACCGATCAGACGCGCGACGCGCCGACCTCCACACCGTGCTCGGCGGCGAGGCGGTGCAGGTCGTCGAGTTCGCCCTGCTCGACCTCCGCGAGGAAGTCGTCGCCTGTTTCGCGAGCCCGCGTCAGGTCGGACTCGGTCGCCCTTATGCGCTGCAGAAGTCCTGCGGTGAATGCGTCCATGCTGCGCCCCCTCGTCCTGGGTCGTGGGTCGGGTGGCACGGGGGTGTGCCGTTCGGAAGGGGCGATCACGTCTCCAGATGGGTGCCCAGCGCTGCCCAGGCCGGGCGGCGACGGTGCCGGACATCCACGCCCGCTCTGCGGAAGCGGTTGGACGTACCACAAGGTGGCTTGCCCTGTGCAGAGCGTGATCGCGGGGTGTAAAGCCGTCCTCCCCCCGCTTCCTTCCGTGGAAACCTCAACCCGACGAGAAAATCTGGCATTCCCGGGCCCCGGGACCGGAGCCCCGTCCCCCCTCCCACTGTCTTACAGCCGGTTTACGGCCGAAAAGGGCAGGATGGAGCCCTCACCCGTGACAAGCCCTGCCCGCGTGCGCCCAAGTGCCGTCGCGCGGGTGGACAGAGGAAGGACTAGCGACGTGCGCGTACTCGTCGTCGAGGACGAGCAACTGCTCGCCGATGCGGTGGCCACCGGACTGCGCCGGGAGGCCATGGCCGTCGACGTCGTGTACGACGGTGCGGCCGCCCTGGAGCGCATCGGCGTCAACGACTACGACGTGGTCGTCCTCGACCGCGACCTCCCGCTCGTGCACGGCGACGACGTCTGCCGGAAGATCGTCGAGCTCGGGATGCCCACGCGCGTGCTGATGCTCACCGCGTCCGGCGACGTCAGCGACCGGGTGGAGGGACTGGAGATCGGCGCCGACGACTATCTGCCCAAGCCGTTCGCGTTCAGCGAGCTGACGGCACGCGTGCGTGCCCTCGGGCGGCGCACGAGCGTGCCGCTGCCGCCCGTCCTGGAGCGTGCCGGGATCAAGCTCGACCCCAACCGCCGGGAGGTCTTCCGCGACGGCAAGGAGGTCCAGCTCGCGCCCAAGGAGTTCGCCGTCCTGGAGGTGCTGCTGCGCAGCGAGGGCGCCGTCGTCTCCGCCGAGCAGCTGCTGGAGAAGGCCTGGGACGAGAACACGGACCCCTTCACCAACGTCGTACGCGTGACCGTGATGACCCTGCGCCGCAAGCTCGGCGAGCCCCCGGTCATCGTCACCGTGCCCGGCTCCGGCTACAGGATCTGATCCGCCGTGGCCGCGACCCCGGCGCCCCCCGCGGCGCCCCCCAAACCCACCTGGGAACCCAGAAGGCCGGAACCCCCCTTCCCCTGGCTGCGCCCGACCATCCGCATACGGCTCACGCTGCTCTACGGTGGCATGTTCCTGATCGCCGGCATCATGCTGCTGTCGATCATCTATCTGCTCGCGGCGCAGGCGCTGAACACCGGCAACGAGCCGCTGTTCAGGATCGCCGGCGGCACCGACATCAAGGTCACCAGCGACAACTGCCCCGCGGTGAACTCGGGTCTGTCGCTCGATGCCTTCAACGCCGCGATCAGCCACTGCATCGACCAGCAGCGCCAGGCAGCCCTGGACAACCTGCTCAGCCGCTCGCTGCTCGCCCTGCTCGGCCTCGCCATCATCGCCTTCGCCTTCGGCTACGCGATGGCCGGCCGGGTGCTCTCGCCGCTCGGCCGGATCACCCGCACCGCACGCGCGGTGGCCGGCTCGGACCTCTCCCGGCGGATCGAACTGGACGGGCCGGACGACGAGCTGAAGGAGCTGGCGGACACCTTCGACGACATGCTGGAGCGGCTCCAGCGCGCCTTCACCGCCCAGCAGCGGTTCGTCGGGAACGCCTCGCACGAGCTGCGCACTCCGCTCGCGATCAACCGCACGCTCCTGGAGGTGCACCTCTCGGACCCGGGGGCGCCGGTCGAGCTCCAGCAGCTCGGCAAGACGCTCCTCGCCACCAACGAGCGCAGTGAACAGCTAGTCGAGGGCCTGCTGCTGCTCGCCCGCAGTGACAACCAGATCGTCGAGCGCAAGCCGGTGGATCTCGCCGAGGTCGCCGAGCAGGCCGTCGACCAGATGCACGCCGAGGCGGACGCCAAGGGCGTGGAGATCCGGGGCGAGCGGAAGCCCGCCGTCGTCCAGGGCAACGGCGTCCTGCTGGAGCGGATCGCCCTGAACCTCGTGCAGAACGCCGTGCGGTACAACGTGCCGGAGGGCGGCTGGGTCGAGGTCACCACGGCGGCCGAGCACGGACAGGCGGTCCTGGTCGTGTCGAACACGGGTCCAGTGGTGCCGGCGTACGAGATCGACAACATCTTCGAGCCCTTCCGGCGGCTGCGCACGGAGCGCACGGGCAGCGACAAGGGCGTGGGCCTCGGCCTGTCGATCGTCCGGTCGGTGGCCCGCGCGCACGGCGGGCACATCGTCGCCGAGCCGCGTGACGGAGGTGGGCTCGTGATGCGCGTCACCCTTCCGATCTGAGAGCATGTCCCGCACACGCGGCGATGTTCGCTTTGCGCGGAATTTTCCGGCCACCCGTCCGGGAGAGTCGTGTGTGATCGATCACAAGGGCGATTTTCTGGCCATCTACTCTCCGTGATCATGCAGGCTGTCGGAAAGCCGGGAAAATCCGGGTTTTCGGGGGTCTTGATCACGGGAAGTACACGGTGAGACGCCTTTGAAGTGCGCCATCAGGACCGTGTACGGTCCGCATCGCCATCCAAGCCGATCACTCTTGAGGAGTCCGGTTGGGTGTCGATTGAGTAACAGACCTTGATGTGAGGCAAAATCTCCGCCTCGGGTCGGGCACAAGTCCGGCCTCTCACGCGTTACGTGCGCTGGAGACACCGCAGACACCCAGAGGGGGAGAGCGACATGGCAACGGATTACGACACCCCACGCAAGACCGACGACGACGTCGACTCGGACAGCCTTGAAGAGCTCAAGGCACGCCGGAACGACAAGTCGACCTCGTCCGTCGACGTAGATGAGTTCGAGGCCGCCGAAGGCCTGGAACTGCCCGGTGCGGACCTCTCGAACGAGGAGCTCGCCGTCCGGGTCCTGCCCAAGCAGCAGGACGAGTTCACCTGCATGAGCTGCTTCCTGGTGCACCACCGCAGCCAGCTGGCCCGCGAGAAGAACGGCCAGCCGATCTGCCGCGACTGCGACTGAGGCAGGGTCGGCCGTGACTGGCTCGACCCCTCCTTGGAAGCGCCGCTCCTCCCGGCGGGGAGCGGACGAAGGGCCGTACGGCGGCTCTGAAGGCGTACGTGACGACGAGCGAGGCTCTTCCGCACCGGGATCAGCCTCGCTCGACGAGCCGCCCTCAGGCGGCGCCCTGGAGGCCCCTCGGGACCCTCCGGCGCGCACGGCCGGTCGCCGCGCGGCGGCTGTCAGGGACGGCGTCCTGAAAGGCGTCCAGAAGGGCAGCAGCCGCGCCAAGGCGGCGCTGGCCCATGTCGCCGACCGGATCATCGACAACGCCCCGCGGGTGCCCGTACGGGACCTCGCGACCCTCCGCAGGCAATTCCCGGGCCTCGGACCCGAGGAGCTCGCGGACAAGCTCGTCGCGGGCGCAGCCGCCGCGACGTCGACGGTCGGCGCCGGGATCGGTGCCGCCGCCATGCTGCCGGTGCCGCCGGCGATGCCCACCGAGCTCGCCGCCGAGATCACCGGCGTGGCCGCGATCGAGCTCAAGATGATCGCCGAGCTCCACGAGGTCTACGGTCTGCGACCGCCCGGCAACCTCAAGGAGCGCAGCACCGCGTACCTGAACTCCTGGTCGGGGGAGCGCGGTATCGACGTGACGAAGCCGTCGACGATCAACGCCGCGCTGGGCGGCCAGATGAAGCGCGAGATGCGCCAGCAGATCATGAAGCGGACGGTGCGGGACCTGCCCAACCTGATGCCGTTCATGGTCGGAGCGGCGGTCGGCGCGCTGATGAACCGCCGCGACACCAGGCGCCTGGCGTCCCGCATCCGCAAGGACCTGCGGAAGATGCAGGTGCCGTGGGACGCGCTGCCCGCCCTTCCGCCGCTGGAGAAGCCGGCGGACCCCCTGCGTCTCGGCGAGATCCCCAGAGAGCTGGGCCGCTGAGAGACCTCCGCCCGGCGCACCCCGGCCGATCGGGCCGCAAGCCACGCACCGCACGGTCCCCGGGCCCCAGGAGCCGCCTCGGGGCACGCACGCGTGCCCCCGGGGTCCGGCTCGACGGAGCGGGCCGCCGTGCGGCGCGTACGTGGCCGCCGCCGGACGGTGCGGCCGCGGGCTACGCCTCGGTGCGGGACGACTTCAGGGCCGCCGCCAGGCGCTCCGGCTCCCGGGTCGACAGGTACAGGTACGGCGTCGGGTCCTCCGGGTCCGTGACCTGGACGCGCAGGCCCGTGGGGATGTAGGCGCGCAGGAGCATGAAGGCGCGGGGATCGGCCTTGTACGTACGCCAGGCGCGCGCCTCCTCCTGGTCCATGATCTCGGCGTCGCCGAGGGCCGCGAGAGGGATCTTCGCCTCACCCGCGATCAGCGAGTCACCGACGACCCGGATGCGGATCGAGCCGTACGAACTGGCCACGACCGCCGAGACCGCGGTTCCGCCGACCAGGCCGCCCAGCAACGGGAGCGTGCCGAACGGAAGCAGGATCAGGGCCATCGCGACCCCGACCATGAAGCACACCAGCCACCAGGAGCGGGGTGCGGTGAGGCGTTCTTCGTACGGCGAGGCGGAGAGCTGCATGAAGCCAAGCTTGACACGGTGCGTACGGGGGGCCGACTCGCGGGTAAGGTCTGCGCCTGTGAGTGGTACTTCCGCAGCTCTGACGCCTCCCGCCGACGCCGTCGCGCCGGTGCGGCACCCCGACGCGCCCGCCCCCGGGGAACTCCTCGGCGCCCACTACGAACAGTGTTTCGGTTGTGGCGGTGAGCAGTCGCACGGGCTGCATCTGGAGGCCCGCGCCGGCGAAGGTGTCCGGATCACCGCGGAGTTCACCGTGCGGCCCGCCCATCAGGGCGCCCCGGGCCTCGCGCACGGCGGCGTCCTCGCCACCGCGCTGGACGAGACGCTCGGATCGCTGAACTGGCTGCTGCGCACCATCGCCGTGACGGGGCGGCTGGAGACCGACTTCCGGCGCCCGGTGCCCGTCGGCACCGTGCTCCACCTGGAGGCCGAGGTGACCGCGGTGGCCGGCCGGAAGATCTACTCCACCGCCACCGGGCGGATCGGCGGCCCCGACGGCCCCGTGGCCGTCCGCGCGGACGCCCTGTTCGTCGAGGTGAAGGTGGACCACTTCATCGAGAACGGCCGCCCGGAGGAGATCCACGCGGCCATGAACGACCCGGACCAGATCCGGCGGGCCCGTGCCTTCGAGGTGAACCCGTGACCCGTGACTTCGGCGGACAACTCCCCGTGCTGATCAGGCGCGTGGACCCCGACGTACCGCTCCCCGAGTACGCACACCCGGGTGACGCGGGAGCCGATCTGCGCACCACCGAGAGCTGCGAACTGGCGCCCGGTGAGCGGGCCGTGCTCCCCACCGGGGTGTCCATCGCGCTGCCCGAGGGGTACGCGGCCTTCGTGCACCCCCGTTCCGGGCTCGCCGCCCGCTGCGGTGTCGCCCTCGTGAATGCCCCGGGGACGGTGGATGCCGGGTACCGTGGGGAGATCAAGGTGATCGTGGTGAATCTCGACCCGCGCGAGTGCGTGCGGTTCGAGCGCTTCGACCGGATTGCTCAACTGGTCGTCCAGCAGGTCGAGAGGGTCCGCTTCGAGGAGGTGGCGGAGCTTCCCGACACGGCGCGGGCCGCAGGGGGCTTCGGGTCCACCGGCGGTCATGCCGCCGTGGGCAGCACAACGGGTGGGAATCGATACGCTTCGGTCGTATCCGACCGGGAAGGACAGTGACGTGTTCGGACGTCGCAAGAAGGGCAGTGCCGCCGAGGACGCGGCGGGCGAGGCCGAGCAGGTCGTCGACGGCGTCGACACTGAGGCGGACGAGGCGGAGGAGCGGGAGCGCGTGAGGCTCGAGCCCGAGCCCCGCCCCGACGGGCCCTGGGACAGCTCCGAGGTCCGTGAGCCGGCCGAGGGCCGGGTGGACCTGGGCGGTCTTTTCGTGCCCGGGGTCGACGGCATGGAACTGCGGGTCGAGGTCGCGGGCGACGCGATCGTCGCGGCGACCGTGGTCCTCAAGGACAGTGCCGTCCAGTTGCAGGCCTTCGCCGCTCCCAAGCGCGAGGGCATCTGGGGCGAGGTACGCGAGGAGATCGCCTCCGGCATCACCCAGCAGGGCGGTGTCATCGACGAGGTCGAGGGTCCGCTGGGCTGGGAGCTGCGTGCGCAGGTCCCGGTGCAGCTGCCGGACGGCACGGGCGGTTTCCAGGTCGTGCGGTTCGTCGGCGTGGACGGTCCCCGCTGGTTCCTGCGCGGAGTGATCTCCGGGCAGGGCGCGGTGCAGCCGCAGGCCGCGGGTCTGCTGGAGCAGATCTTCCGGGACACGGTCGTCGTCCGCGGCGAGGGCCCGATGGCCCCCCGCGACCCGATCGTCCTGAAGCTGCCGAACGACGCGCAGATGGTCCCCGAGGGTGTCCAGCAGGAGGAGCAGGGCGGTTCCCGCTTCTCCGGCGGCATGGGACAGCTCCAGCGCGGGCCGGAGATCACCGAGGTCCGCTGACCGGGGTTCTCCGAGACCGACGGACCTGGGACCACCGGGCCACCGCCGGCCGAGGGACGTACACGAGCTCGGGCCGCACCCCCTTAGGGGGTGCGGCCCTTTCGCGTGTCCGCGCCCGGCCAAGTTCGCGTCCATGAACGGCAGTTGAACTGCGGGTCTTTCTTGAGGCCTTGACGGAAGCCTGGTCCATACCTATGGTCACCGGCCAACGCGCGTGTTCAGCATTCCATGTGTCGTTCACATACGAGAATGGATGGCCCCCACATGCCCGACACCCCCACACGGCTCCACCGCAGACGGCGGCCCGTCGTCCTCGCCACCGTCGCCGCCGCGACCGCGGCGCTCGCGGGCACCCTGGTCTCCTGGCCCGGTGCCCATCGAGCCGAGGCCGCGCCCGCCGTCTTCGCGCACCCCGGAGTCACCGTCTCCAAGAGCCAGCTGGACTTCGCGCGCACCAAGGTCAACGCGGGCGCCCAGCCCTGGAAGGGCGCCTTCGACCAGATGATGGCGAGCAAGTACGCCTCACTGAGCCGCACCGCCAAACCCCGCGCGACCGTCGAGTGCGGCTCGTACTCCAACCCCAACTACGGGTGCACCGACGAGCGCGAGGACGCGATCGCCGCGTACACCGACGCCCTCGCCTGGTACATCACGCGCGACGACCGGTACGCCAGGAAGGCCATCGAGCTGATGGACGCCTGGTCGGCGGTGATCAAGGACCACACCAACAGCAACGCGCCCCTGCAGACCGGCTGGGCCGGCTCCTCCTGGCCGAAGGCCGCCGAGATCATCAAGTACACGTACACCGGGACGTGGGCCAACTCCGGCCGCTTCGCGACCATGCTGCGCGACGTCTACCTGCCCGAGATCATCAACGGCTCGAACTCCAACGGGAACTGGGAGCTGTCGATGATGGAGGCCGCCGTCGGCATCTCCGTCTTCCTGGAGGACAGGACGTCGTACGACAAGGCCATGGCGAAGTTCCGGACGCGTACCGCCGCCTACGTCTACCTCGCCTCGGACGGCGACCTGCCGAAGACCGTGCCGAGCCAGAACCTCGACACCAAGGAGAAGATCGTCAACTACTGGCAGGGGCAGTCCACCTTCGTCACCGGACTCACCCAGGAGACCTGCCGCGACTTCACGCACACCGGCTACGGCATCTCCGCCATCTCGCACATCGCCGAGACCAGCCGCATACAGGGCCAGGACCTGTACGGCACCGATGTAGGCGAGCGGCTGCGACAGGCACTCGGCTTCCAGTCCAAGTACCAGCTGGGCGAGGCTGCACCGAGCTGGCTGTGCGGCGGGTCCCTGAACCTCGGGCTCGGACCGGTCACCGAGGTCGGCTACAACGCCCTGCACAACCGCCTGGGCATCGCGATGACCAACACCCAGCGGCTGACCGAGCAGAACCGCCCGGCCGGCAGCAACAACCTGTTCGTGGCCTGGGAGACGCTGACCCACGGTGACAACCTCGGCTGACCCATTGCCCGGCCGGGCGCCCGCTGGACATACTGGCGCCCGGCCGACGGGGGAGGAACATGAGTCAGGTCGCCACCGACACCATGCTGCGGGTCGAGAACGTCCATCGTTCCTACGGCACAGGAGCCGCCGCCGTGCACGCACTGCGCGGAGTCTCCTTCGACGTGCCGCGCGGCGAGCTCGTCGCCCTCAAGGGCCGCTCCGGATCCGGCAAGACCACCCTGCTCAACCTCGTGGGCGGTCTCGACGAGCCGGACGAGGGCCGTATCACCGTGGACGGCCTCGACCTGTCGGGCCTCGACGAGAACGGCCTGCTGGGACTGCGCCGCGACCGCATCGGCTTCGTCTTCCAGTCCTTCGGGCTCATCCCCATCCTCACCGCCGCCGAGAACGTCGGCGTGCCGCTGCGGCTGCGCCGGGCCGACCCGCGCGAGCGCGAGGAGCGCGTGGAACTGCTGCTCTCGCTCGTCGGCCTCGCCGACCACGCGGCGCAGCGGCCCGGTGAGCTGTCCGGCGGCCAGCAGCAGCGCGTGGCCATCGCCCGCGCCCTGGCCAACAACCCCGCCCTCCTGATCGCCGACGAGCCCACCGGGCAGCTCGACGCGGAGACGGGCATCGCCGTGATGGAACTGCTGCGCGCCGTCGTCCGCAGCGAGCAGGTCACCGCCCTCGTCGCCACGCACGACGCGGCGCTGCTCGACCTCGCCGACCGGGTGCTGGAGCTGAGCGACGGCGAGATCGTCGAACACTGACGGCGCCGACGCGTCCCGCTTCGGGCGCACAACGTCCGCCACGGCGGGTCACCGCCGGCACGTGGCGGCCGCTCCGGCACCGGGGAGATGGCGGCACACGCCCGCACCACCTCCGCGCGCCGGCGCGGATCTTGACGCACCGCCGCCTCTACCGGGGGCAGCGCAGGGCGCTCGCCCGGGAACCGGCCGCCCTCGGGAGACGCGGCGCTGACGCGGTGGCGGCACGTCCTGGGCTTCCCCTCCGCGCCGCAGAGCGGTGAGCTCCAGCTGCTGCCGGACCTCCAGGCCGCGGGCGGGACCGAGATCGCGGTGACCTGGCCGGCCGAGCTGATCACCGATCCGGCGACGGCGGCGCCCCGGCGGCCGCGGCTGAGGCAGATGCCGGCGTGGCTGGTGACGGCCGGCCCCGCGCTCCAGGAGCGCGTGCCGGCCGAGGCTGGGCCGCTGCCGGCTCGCAAGGCAGCCCGGCGCACCGGCTTCGCGCTGCCCCGGCAGCCCGGGGAGGCCTCCGCCCGAACGTGCCCGGGGCGGCCCGTGCCACCTGAGGTCGTCCGCCCGGCCGGGCGTGCCGCACGCGTGACCCGTGTCCGTACTTGCGCCGCCGCGTCAGAGTTGCGTCAAAGACGTCGCCCGCCTGCCCCGACGCCCCCCTTTGCCGGAATTCATGGCCGTAAGGTCGACGCTGCGTACACGGCAGTGACAGGAAGACAATAGGGCTCATGGCACGCGGCAAGCTTCGGATCTACCTCGGTGCGGCACCGGGCGTCGGCAAGACATACGCCATGCTCTCCGAGGCGCACCGGCGCGTCGAACGCGGTACCGACTGCGTGGTCGCCTTCGTGGAGCACCATGACCGGCCGCGCACCGAGGTGATGTTGCACGGCCTGGAGCAAGTGCCGCGCAGGGAACTGGAGCACCGCGGCTCCGTCTTCACCGAGATGGACGTGGACGCCGTGCTGGAGCGCGCCCCGGCCGTCGCCCTGGTGGACGAACTCGCCCACACCAATGTGCCCGGCTCGCGCAACGACAAGCGCTGGCAGGACGTGGCGGAACTCCTCGCGGCCGGCATCGACGTCGTCTCGACGGTCAACATCCAGCACCTGGAGTCACTCGGCGACGTCGTCGAGTCCATAACGGGCGTACGGCAGCGGGAGACCGTGCCGGACGAGGTGGTGCGCAGGGCCGACCAGATCGAGCTCGTCGACATGTCGCCACAGGCGCTGCGGCGGCGGATGGCGCACGGCAACATCTACACGTCCGACAAGGTCGACGCCGCCCTGTCCAACTACTTCCGGCCCGGCAACCTCACCGCCCTGCGCGAGCTCGCCCTGCTCTGGGTCGCCGACCGGGTCGACGAGTACCTCACCGAGTACCGCAGCGAGCACCGGGTCTCCAAGATCTGGGGATCGCGGGAACGCATCGTGGTGGGCCTGACCGGGGGACCGGAGGGCCGCACGCTGATCCGGCGCGCGGCCCGGCTCGCGGAGAAGGGCGCGGGCGGTGCGGTGATGGCCGTCTACATCGCGCGCAGCGACGGACTGACCTCCGCCTCGCCCAAGGAACTTGCCGTCCAGCGCACCCTCGTCGAGGATCTCGGCGGCACCTTCCACCATGTAGTCGGCGACGACATCCCCGCCTCGCTCCTGGACTTCGCGCGGGGCGTCAACGCCACCCAGATCGTGCTCGGCTCCTCCCGCCGCAAGACCTGGCAGTACGTCTTCGGGCCGGGGGTCGGCGCCACCGTCGCCCGCGAGTCCGGCCCCGACCTGGACGTCCACATCGTCACCCACGAAGAGGTCGCCAAGGGGCGCGGCCTGCCGGTGGCGCGCGGGGCACGGCTCGGCCGCTCCCGGATCATCTGGGGCTGGCTGGTCGGCGTGCTCGGACCGGTCGTCCTCGCCCTGCTGCTGAACACCGTCGACCTCGGCCTCGCCAACGACATGCTGCTGTTCCTGACGGTGACCGTCGCGGCGGCGCTCCTCGGCGGCCTCTACCCGGCACTGGCCTCCGCGGCCTTCGGCACCCTCCTGCTGAACTACTTCTACACGCCACCCCTGCACCGGCTGACCATCGCGGACCCCAAGAACATCGTCGCCATCGCGATCTTCGTCGGCGTCGCCGTCTCGGTGGCGTCGGTCGTGGACCTGGCGGCCCGCCGCACGCACCAGGCGGCCCGGCTGCGGGCCGAGTCGGAGATCCTGTCCTTCCTCGCGGGCAGTGTGCTCCGTGGCGAGACGAGCCTGGAGGCCCTCCTTGAGCGGGTCCGGGAGACCTTCTCGATGGAGTCGGTCGCCCTGCTGGAGCGGGCGAGCGACGTCGACCCGTGGACCTGCGCGGGCAGCGTGGGACCCGAGCCCTCCGCCCGTCCCGAGGACGCGGACGTGGACATGCCGGTCGGCGACCACATGGCGCTGGCCCTGTCCGGACGCGTCCTGCCGGCCTCGGACCGCCGGGTGCTCGCCGCGTTCGCCGCGCAGGCCGCGGTGGTCCTGGACCGCCAGCGGCTCCAGCACGAGGCGGCCCGCGCCAAGGAGCTGGCCGAGGGCAACCGCATCCGCACCGCGCTGCTGGCCGCCGTCAGCCACGACCTGCGGACCCCGCTGGCCGGGATCAAGGCCGCGGTCTCCTCGCTGCGCTCCGAGGACGTCGAATGGTCCCAGGAGGACCGGGCGGAGCTCCTCGAAGGCATCGAGGACGGCGCCGACCGCCTCGACCACCTGGTCGGCAATCTGCTGGACATGTCCCGCCTGCAGACCGGCACGGTCACTCCGCTGATCCGCGAGATCGACCTCGACGAGGTGGTGCCGATGGCCCTCGGCGGGGTCCCCGAGGACAGCGTGGAGCTGGAGATCCCGGAGAGCCTGCCGATGGTCGCCGTCGACGCCGGGCTGCTGGAGCGCGCCGTCGCCAACCTCGTCGAGAACGCCGTCAAGTACAGCCCTGCCGACGAACGGGTCCTGGTGTCCGCGAGCGCCATCGCCGACCGGGTCGAGGTGCGGGTCGTCGACCGCGGACCGGGCGTCCCCGACGAGGCCAAGGACCGCATCTTCGCGCCGTTCCAGCGCTACGGCGACGCCCCGCGCGGCGCCGGCGTGGGCCTCGGCCTCGCCGTCGCCCGCGGCTTCGCCGAGGCGATGACCGGCACCCTGAACGCCGAGGACACCCCCGGCGGCGGACTCACCATGGTGCTCACGCTGCGGGCGGTGGACCGCCGCCCCGACCTGGCCACCACACCATCAGGCGCAGAGAGGCAGGTCCCATGCTGAGCTCGACCGGGGGCGACCCGCGGACCCCCACGAGGGTCCTCGTGGTCGACGACGAGCCGCAGATCACCCGGGCCCTGGTGATCAACCTCAGGGCACGCAAGTACGAGGTCGACGCGGCGCCCGACGGCGCGACCGCGCTCCAGCTCGCCGCCGCCCGCCACCCCGACGTCGTCGTGCTCGACCTGGGACTGCCCGACATGGACGGCGTGGAGGTGATCAGGGGGCTGCGCGGCTGGACCCGGGTGCCGATCCTGGTGCTCTCGGCCCGGCACTCCTCCGACGAGAAGGTCGAGGCGCTCGACGCGGGCGCCGACGACTACGTCACCAAGCCCTTCGGCATGGACGAGCTGCTGGCGCGGCTGCGGGCCGCGGTGCGCCGGGCGGAGCCCACCGGGGGCGGCGAGGACGACGTGATCGTCGAGACGGACGACTTCACCGTCGACCTGGCCGCCAAGAAGGTCAACCGCGACGGCCGCGACGTCCGTCTGACGCCCACCGAGTGGCACCTCCTGGAGGTCCTGGTGCGCAACACCGGCCGCCTTGTCGGGCAGAGGCAACTGCTCCAGGAGGTGTGGGGGCCGTCGTACGGCACGGAGACCAACTACCTCCGCGTCTACATGGCCCAGCTGCGCCGCAAGCTGGAGGTGGATCCCTCGCACCCGCGGCACTTCATCACGGAGCCGGGGATGGGGTACCGGTTCGAGCGATGAGTCGCACGCGGGTTCGCACGGTGGGGTCGGGGGTGCGTACGGGTCGGCGGCCCCCGGTACGCTTTCGGTATGAGTGCTGTTCCTCGTTCCGAAAAGCCGGCGGGCCGGTTCCGGCGGATGATAGACCGGCTCTCCTCGTCCCAGGAGGACCTGGAGTCCGAGGAGCTGCGGGAGGACACCGAGACCACCGGGTGCACTCGCATCGGTGACTGCCACGACCGCCAGATCGTCACGGTTACTGGTACGTTGCGCACGGTCACTCTGCGCCCGCGGGCCGGGGTCCCGGCACTGGAGGCCGAGCTGTTCGACGGATCGGCCGCCCTGGACGTGGTCTGGCTCGGCCGGCGCTCCATCGTCGGGATCGAGCCGGGACGCAAGTTGATCGCATCGGGCCGGATTTCGATGAGCCGGGGCCGTAGGGTGCTGTTCAACCCGAAGTACGAACTCAGACCGCTCGGACGGGAGTAGCCGGTGACGTCGCTCGACAAGCCGACCGAAGACGCCCAGCAGGACTCCAGGGCCGTGACCGAGGCCGCGCTCTTCGACGCGTTCGGCGGCGTGCGGGGCATGGTCGAGACGGTCGTGCCCGGCCTGCTCTTCGTCACCATCTTCACGATCAACAAGGACCTGCACTGGTCGGCGATCGCCGCCCTCGGCGTGTCCCTGCTGCTCGTGGTGGTCCGCCTCGTCATGCGGGACACCGTCAAGCACGCCTTCAGCGGGGTGTTCGGCGTCGCGTTCGGCGTGGTCTTCGCGATGATGACGGGCAATGCCAAGGACTTCTACCTGCCGGGCATGATCTACACGCTCGGTCTGGCCATCGCCTACATCGTCACGACCCTCGCGGGCGTCCCGCTGATCGGCCTGATCCTGGGACCGGTGTTCAAGGAGAACCTCTCCTGGCGCACCCGCAACCCCGGCCGCAAGAAGGCGTACTCCAAGGCCAGTTGGGCCTGGGGCCTGATCCTCCTCGCCAAGTGCGCGGTGCTCTTCCCGCTCTACTGGTGGGCCGACACCACCCAGTTCGGCTGGGTCCTCATCGCGCTGAAGATCCCGCCGTTCCTCCTCGCCGTCTGGCTCACCTGGGTCTTCCTCGCCAAGGCGCCCGCGCCGATCGACGTCTTCGCCGAGATGGAGGCGGAGGAGAAGGCCGAGAAGGAGCGCAAGGCCGCCCTCGCGGCGGAGCGCGACGACTCGGCACCCGCGCGCCACCGCCGGGGGGCGTAACCCGCCCCGTCGCGGACGGCATTCCCTGCCGCGAGACGGCACTCCCTGTGGCAGTGTCGGCCCTTCGTCGCGCCGACGGGGCTCCGAGGCTTGGGCACCCGGTCCGCGGGACGGCGCGGGCGGCAGCTCAGGCGACCTGACCGCGCGCGGACGACGGCCCGCGACGGTCCGCAGGCGGCGGTCCGCGACGGTCCGCAGGTGACGGTCCGCGATGGTCCCGCCCGTGACGGTCCGCAGGTGACGGCCCGCCACGGTACGCAGGCGACGGCCCGCAGGCGACAGCCCCCATCACGACAGTCCACACACGACGGCGGGGCGCCCGGAAGATCTCCGGGCGCCCCGTCGTCGTACACGCTCCGCACCCTCTACTCGGTCGCGTCCTCGCGGCGCACCGACAGGAGGTCCTCCAGCTGCTCCTCGCGGGCCTGGGCGGCCACGAAGAGGAGTTCGTCGCCCGCCTCCAGGGAGTCCTCCTGGGAGGGGGTCAGCACGCGGGTGCCGCGGATGATGGTCACCAGCGAGGTGTCCTGCGGCCACTCGACGTCGCCCACCGTGGTGCCCGCGAGCGCGGACTCCGGCGGCAGGGTCAGCTCGACGAGGTTGGCGTCGCCGTGACTGAAGCGCAGCAGGCGCACCAGATCGCCGACGCTGACCGCCTCCTCCACGAGGGCCGACATCAGGCGCGGGGTGGAGACGGCGACGTCGACGCCCCAGGACTCGTTGAAGAGCCACTCGTTCTTCGGGTTGTTCACGCGGGCCACGACCCGCGGGACCCCGTACTCGGTCTTCGCGAGCAGGGAGACGACGAGGTTGACCTTGTCGTCACCGGTGGCCGCGATGACCACGTTGCAGCGCTGGAGCGCGGCCTCGTCCAGGGAGGTGATCTCGCAGGCGTCGGCGAGCAGCCACTCCGCCTGCGGTACGCGCTCGACCGAGATGGCCGTCGGCGCCTTGTCGATCAGCAGGACCTCGTGGCCGTTCTCCAGGAGCTCACCCGCGATCGAGCGGCCCACGGCGCCGGCACCGGCAATGGCGACCCTCATCAGTGACCGGCCTCCTCTTCAGGACCCTTGGCGAACGCCGCCTCGACCTTGTCCACCTCGTCGGAGCGCATCATGACGTGCACCAGGTCGCCTTCCTGCAGCACCGTCTGCGAGGAGGGCAGGATCGCCTCGCCCAGCCGGGTGAGGAAGGCCACGCGCACGCCCGTCTCGTCCTGGAGTCGGCTGATCTTGTGACCGACCCAGCCGGAGGAGGTGTGCACCTCGGCGAGCTGCACCCCGCCGGTGGGGTCGCGCCACAGCGGCTCGGCACCCGAGGGCAGCAGCCGGCGCAGCATCTGGTCGGCCGTCCAGCGGACGGTGGCGACGGTCGGGATGCCGAGGCGCTGGTAGACCTCGGCGCGGCGCGGGTCGTAGATGCGGGCGGCCACGTTCTCGATGCCGAACATCTCGCGGGCCACCCGGGCGGCGATGATGTTCGAGTTGTCGCCGCTGGAGACCGCGGCGAACGCGCCGGCCTCCTCGATGCCCGCTTCGCGCAGGGTGTCCTGGTCGAAGCCGACTCCGGTGACACGACGGCCGCCGAACCCGGAGCCCAGTCGTCGGAAGGCGGTGGGGTCCTGGTCGATCACCGCGACCGTGTGCCCCTGTTGCTCCAGGGTCTGGGCTAGAGCGGAGCCCACTCTTCCGCAGCCCATGATGACGATGTGCACGACCGTCCTTCCGAATCTGATGGTTACGGCTCAGGGTGAACAGGGTCTCAGACCGCCGCCCAAGCTACACACGCGCGGTCCGTCCGGGGCACCCCTGTGCACGTTCGCCTGCGGGTTCCGGGCGGCGGCCGAGGAGAGGGGGATCAGCGGCGTGTGATGCTGCGGACACTCACCAGGGTCAGGATTCCGAGGCCGACGAGGGCGGCGGCGGCTCCGATCAGCTCCGCGGTCACATGCATGGATCCTCCACGGCAGGGGCAAGGGCGGGGTTTTGTCATATAGACACGGGGATCCGTCCGGCCGCGGAATCCGCAGCCGGACGGGTCCCCGTTTTCACTCGGAGAGCAGATGGTGTGCCGAAGCGGGGCGGCGGGTGGGCGGCCCCGTGTTCGAACCCTTACGCTTCTCTGTTGTGTCCAAACTGACCGACGTGCCCAAACGGATTCTGATCGGGCGCGCACTGCGCAGTGATCGGCTCGGAGAAACGCTCCTGCCGAAGCGCATCGCCCTTCCCGTGTTCGCCTCCGACCCGCTCTCCTCCGTCGCGTACGCGCCCGGAGAAGTGCTGCTGGTCCTGTCCATCGCGGGTGTGTCGGCCTACCACTTCAGCCCCTGGATCGCCGTCGCGGTCGTCGTGCTGATGTTCACGGTGGTCGCCTCCTACCGGCAGAACGTGCACGCTTACCCGAGCGGCGGCGGCGACTACGAGGTCGCCAACACCAACCTCGGTCCCAAGGCGGGACTGACCGTCGCCAGCGCCCTGCTCGTCGACTACGTCCTGACCGTCGCCGTCTCCATCGCCTCCGGCATCGAGAACCTCGGCTCCGCGATCCCCTTCGTCGTCGAGCACAAGGTGGCCTGCGCGGTCGCCGTCATCGTGCTCCTCACGCTGATGAACCTGCGCGGCGTCAAGGAGTCCGGCAAGCTCTTCGCGATCCCGACGTACGTCTTCGTGGCGGGCGTCTTCATCATGATCGCGTGGGGCGCCTTCCGCGGGCTCGTCCTCGACGACACCATGCGCGCGCCCACCGCCGACTACCACATCAAGGCCGAGCACCAGGGGCTCGCGGGCTTCGCCCTCGTCTTCCTGCTGCTGCGCGCCTTCTCCTCCGGCTGTGCCGCGCTCACCGGCGTCGAGGCGATCTCCAACGGCGTCCCGGCCTTCCGCAAGCCCAAGTCGAAGAACGCCGCGAACACCCTCGCACTGATGGGCCTGCTCGCCGTCACCATGTTCTGCGGCATCATCGCGCTGGCCATGTCGACCAAGGTCCGGATGGCCGAGAACCCGGCCAACGACCTGATCCACAACGGCGCCCCGGTCGGCTCCGGCTACGTCCAGAACCCGGTGATCTCCCAGGTCGCCGAGGCCGTCTTCGGCAAGGGCAGCTTCCTGTTCATCGTGCTGGCCGCCGCCACCGCGCTGGTGCTGTTCCTCGCCGCCAACACCGCCTACAACGGCTTCCCGCTGCTCGGCTCGATCCTCGCCCAGGACCGCTACCTCCCGCGCCAGCTGCACACCCGCGGCGACCGTCTCGCGTTCTCCAACGGCATCGTGCTCCTCGCGGGCGCCGCCACCCTGCTGGTCGTCATCTACGGGGCGGACTCGACCCGCCTCATCCAGCTCTACATCGTCGGCGTCTTCGTCTCGTTCACACTCAGCCAGACCGGCATGGTCCGCCACTGGAACCGCCACCTGGCCACCGAGAAGGACCAGGCCAAGCGGCGTCACATGGTCCGCTCCCGGGCCATCAACGCCTTCGGCGCCTTCTTCACCGGCCTGGTCCTGGTCGTCGTCCTGGTCACCAAGTTCACGCACGGCGCCTGGGTCGCCCTGCTCGGCATGGTGATCTTCTACGCGACGATGAGCGCGATCCGCCGGCACTACGACCGGGTCGCCGAGGAGATCGCCGCCCCCGAGGGCCCCTCCGACGACAGTGTCCGCCCCTCCCGCGTCCACTCCGTCGTCCTGATCTCCAAGATCCACCGCCCGACGCTGCGCGCCCTCGCCTATGCCAAGCTGCTGCGCTCCGACACTCTCGAAGCGCTGAGCGTCAACGTCGACCCGGCCGAGACCAAGGCTCTGCGCGAGGAGTGGGAGCGACGCGGCATCGACGTACCGCTGAAGGTCCTCGACTCGCCGTACCGCGAGATCACGCGGCCGATCATCGAATACGTGAAGGGGCTGCGCAAGGAGTCCCCGCGCGACGCGGTGTCCGTGATCATCCCCGAGTACGTGGTCGGCCACTGGTACGAGCACCTGCTGCACAACCAGAGCGCCCTGCGCCTCAAGGGCCGCCTGCTGTTCACCCCGGGCGTCATGGTGACCTCGGTGCCCTACCAGCTGGTGTCCTCCGAGGCGGCCAAGCAGCGCGCCCGCAAGCGGCAGGACTGGAACGCTCCGGGTGCGGTGCGCCGCGGTCCGGCCGAGGAGCGGACCAAGGAGTCCTCCCAGACGAAGGGCTGAGGCCTGGCACCGACGGCCTCGTGGTGAACGGCCGGACGACGTCCACGTAGACTGGTGGGCTGTTGTCCGGCCGTTCCCCCTTTTCTCAACTGGAGTCACCCCGCCATGCAGGCAGAACCGAAGAAGTCGCTGGTGGGGGCCGAGTACGAGGTCGAGATCGGCCCGGTCGCCCACGGCGGGCACTGCATCGCCCGCACCAGTGAGGGCCAGGTCCTCTTCGTCCGGCACGCCCTGCCCGGCGAGCGGGTCGTCGCACGGGTCACTGAGGGCGAGGAGGGCGCGCGCTTCCTGCGCGCCGACGCCGTACAGGTCCTGGACGCGTCGAAGGACCGCGTCGAGGCGCCCTGCCCCTACGCGGGTCCCGGCCGCTGCGGAGGCTGCGACTGGCAGCACGCCAAGCCGGGCGCCCAGCGCCGCCTCAAGGGCGAGGTCATCGCCGAGCAGCTCCAGCGTCTCGCGGGCCTCACGCCCGAGGCGGCCGGCTGGGACGGCACGGTGATGCCCGCCGAGGGCGACAAGCTGCCCGCGGGCCAGGTACCGGCCTGGCGTACGCGTGTCCAGTACGCCGTGGACGCCGACGGCAATGCCGGGCTGCGCCGCCACCGCTCGCACGAGGTCGAGCCGATCGAGCACTGCATGATCGCGGCGCCGGGTGTCAGCGAACTCGGCATCGAGGAGCGTGACTGGTCCGGCATGGCCTCGGTCGACGTGATCGCCGCGACCGGATCCCAGGACCGCATGGTGATCCTGGAGCCCCGGCCCGGCGCCCGCCTGCCCCTCGTGGAACTCGACAAGCCCGTCTCCGTGATGCGTGTCGAGGAGAAGGACGGCGGCATCCACCGTGTCCACGGCCGCGCGTTCGTGCGCGAGCGCGCCGACGGCCGTACCTACCGTGTCGGCAGCGGCGGCTTCTGGCAGGTCCACCCGATGGCGGCCGACACCCTGGTCAAGGCCGTCATGCAGGGCCTGCTGCCGCGCAAGGGTGAGATGGCGCTCGACCTGTACTGCGGCGTCGGCCTCTTCGCGGGCGCCCTTGCGGACCGTCTCGGCGACACGGGCGCGGTCCTCGGCATCGAGTCGGGCAAGCGCGCGGTCGAGGACGCCCGGCACAACGTCGCCGCCTTCGACCGGGTCCGCATCGAACAGGGCAAGGTCGAGTCGGTGCTCCCGCGCACCGGTATCACCGAGGTCGACCTGATCGTCCTCGATCCGCCCCGCGCCGGCGCCGGCAAGAAGACGGTCGAGCACCTGTCGTCCCTCGGCGCCCGCCGCATCGCCTACGTCGCCTGCGACCCGGCGGCCCTCGCCCGCGACCTGGCGTACTTCCGCGACGGGGGGTACCGGGTGCGGACGCTGCGGGCGTTCGATCTGTTCCCGATGACGCATCACGTGGAGTGCGTGGCGATTCTGGAGCCTGCTACAAAGGGGCTCTGACCTGCCGGTTTTTCCAATACGGGACTTTTTCCGGGTTGCGCCGACACCTTTTCGTGAGCGCACGACGTGGAAAACGACGGAGCCCTGAACCGCCCCTTACGACGACGTCGGCCTTCAAGACCACAACGGGTCTTGAAGGCCGACGTCGTCGTAAGGGCCTGAATCGACCAACAGCGTCGACATGGCGGCAGGGTCCCGCGCGCCGCAGTCGGCGGGGACCGGGAACGCGGCTACGTGCCTGGCGCCCCCCCCGGGGGACTTCCATGCCGAAACCCGCCGATCGCTCGGTGACGGCCGGTTGAACGATCACTGCAATACGTATTGACGGCTCAGTAGGGTGGTTCTAGCCTTCCTTGCTTGAGAGCGCTCTCAAGACGCAACAATCACGGGTTACCGGTCGCTGTGACCTGAGATGTGAAAGTCGAGCCGCACATTCCCCCACGCGATTCGCCGAACCCGCCGGTGCGGTCGGTCGCTGCCTTCTCCTCCCGCCGAAAGGTGACCCCATGTCAAGAGACAGTGCTCAGCCGTTAGCAGCGGCGCCGCGGTGCGCGCCCTGGCGACGGATGGCGGTGTTCGTGGCCGTCGCGGCCCTCCTCGGCGCGGTCCTCACCGTGCTCAACTCCGGCGCGGCCGGCGCCGACACCGTGGGTGCGGGCAGTTACACCACCACGGCGCCCGGCCCGCTGCCCTCCGGATGCGCGGACCTGTCCACCAACCCGCGCCACTGGGTGACGGCCGACGCTCCCTCGGGCGCGGTCCCCACCAACGACTGGTGGTCGTCGATCCTGTGGAAGCGCACCAACTGCGCGTTCGGCGAGCCGCTGTTTGCGCAACCCCTCGGATTCCGCGCCCAGTCGGGCGGACTGGGTGTCTCCTACAGCACGAAGCCGACCATCTCGGGCAGCGGCAAGGGCGTGGGCGAGTACCACTTCGACTACCAGGAGGACTTCATCGCCGGTGTCTCCGGCCTTGCTGCACCCGAAGTGAAGGTCGACGACTGGAGCGACTGGACTGTCAGCCCCTCCCTCAGCGACGGCACGCACACCCTGCGCGCGACCATCGGCTCGGGCCTTCCCTTCGCCTACTTCCGTGCCACGGGCGGTGACGCGCGCATCAAGGCCGCCCCCGACGCGACGGTGGACGTCTGGTCCCACTCCGGCCCGGTGATCGGCTACACGGTCCACGGCCACGACTACGTCGCCTTCGCCCCCGACGGCGCCACCTGGTCGGTCAGCGGGTCCACCCTCACGTCCTCGCTCGCGGGCAAGGACTACTTCTCGGTCGCCGTGCTGCCGACCACACCGTCCACCTCGACCGACGACCGGGCCACGCTCGCGACCGAGTACGCCAAGTACGCCTATGACCACGTCACCGGTACGGCCGTGTCCTACCGGTACGACGAGGCGGACAGCACCGTCACCACCACGTACCGCCTCACCACCACCGCCCTGGAAGGGTCGGCCACCGGCACGGTCGCGGCCCTGCTGCCGCACCAGTGGCGCCACCTGGCCGACGGCAGCCCGCTGCCGCAGACGTACACCTCCTCCCGTGGCCCGCTGAAGGTGCTCACCGGTATCACGTCCTTCTCGACGTCGATGGTCTTCCACGGCGTGCTGCCCGAGATACCGGGGGTCGCCGACAGTTCCGGCGCCGACGCGGCGACGCTGCAGAACTACCTCGACGCCGAGAAGGCCGATCCGACGCGCCAGCAGAGCGACGACACGTACTGGACCGGCAAGGGCCTGGGGCGCGCCGCACGACTGGCGGAGATCGCCGACCAGACCGGTGACACCGCCGTCCGTGACGCCGCGCTGTCCGCGATCAAGTCCAAGCTCACGGACTGGTTCACCGCCTCGCCGGGCAAGACGGGCCACCAGTTCTACTACGACGGCAAGTGGGGCACCCTGATCGGATATCCCGCCTCCTACGGGTCCGACCAGGAGTTGAACGACCACCACTTCCACTACGGCTACTACATCGCCGCGGCCGCGACCCTCGCCAGGTTCGACCCCACCTGGGCCGACGCCGACCATTACGGCGGCATGGTGGACCTGCTCATCCGGGATGCCAACAACTACGACCGCACCGACAGGCGCTTCCCCTACCTGCGGGACTTCGACATCTACGCCGGCCACGACTGGGCCTCCGGCCACGGCTCGTTCGCCGCGGGCAACAACCAGGAATCGTCCTCCGAGGGGATGAACTTCGACAACGCGCTCATCCAGTGGGGCACCGTCACCGGGAACAAGGCCGTCCGGGACGCGGGCATCTACATGTACACCACTCAGGCCGCCGCCATCGAGGACTACTGGTTCGACACCCATCACCAGGTCTACCCGGACGACTTCGCGCACAAGGAGGTCGGCATGGTCTGGAGCAACGGAGGCGCCTATTCCACCTGGTTCTCCAGCGCCCCCGAACAGATCCAGGGCATCAACCTGCTGCCGGTGACCGGCGGACACCTCTACCTCGGTGACAACCCGGCCTACGTGAAGGCCAATTACCAGGAGATGCTCGACCAGGCCGGCAAGACCCAGCCCGGCATCTGGCCCGACATCTGGTACGAATACCTGGCCCTCGGCGACGGCGAAGCAGCCCTGACCGCCTTCCGCGCCAACAGCTCGTTCACCTCCGAGGAAGGCGAAAGCAAGGCCCACACCTTCCACTGGATCCGCAACCTCGCCGCCCTCGGCACCGTGGACACCACCGTCACCGCCGACAGCCCGCTGGCCGCGGTCTTCACCAAGAACGGCGAACGCACCTACGTCGCGGCCGACATCACCGCCACCGACACCACCGTGCACTTCTCCGACGGAACCGCCGTGCGGGTGCCCGCCGGGAAGACGGTCACCGCGGGCGCCCACACCTGGAGCGGCGGCAGCGCGCCCGGCGGCACAGGACCCACCCCCACCCCCACCCCGACACCCACGCCGCCCGGCGGCACGGGTTCGTCGCCCACGCTGTTCCTGAGTGGTGACGGGACGCTGGCGGGCACTGCCGGGGCTGCCGCGAATGTGACGGTGCCTTCGGCCGACGGCACGAATCACGACGGCAGCCCGTACAAGCCGCTGACGTTCACCGTCTCCGGGCTCGACCTGAAGTACGGCGCAGGGGCCACCCAGTTCGATCTGGCCGTCGACGCCGGGCAGGCCATCGGCAACGGAGTCCAGACACAGCTGTCGTACGACTGCACCGGCGACGGCACCTGGAACCGCGTCGAGAACTACCGGTACTTCGCCACCGATCCGCTCCCCGGCTGGGAGCACTACACCGACAGAGCCGGACTGGCCTCCGCGACCGGCACCCCCTGCGACCTGAAGAACGGAACCGTACAGCTCAAGGTCTGGAACGCCCTGGGCAACGCCCCCAGCACGCTGGGCACCGGGGACCTGTCGACCGTTCTGCTCCCCTACACCTGACCGACGACGTCGGCGCCATCAGGCGGCCACCTGCGCACCGCGAGGCCGGCCGGCCGTCTCATCGACGTCGACCCCGCCCGTGAGACCGCGCCGCGGCGCGGTCTCACGGCGCCCGTCCACGACCGGGTACGGGCGGCTTCCCGGGTGATTCCGCGGCTGACGGGGCGTCGGCCCGGACCTCCGGAGTCGTGGGGCGCGCTCGTCCCGGGTGACGCGGAGCCGGACACCCGGGCCGTCGTCCCCGCCCGCCCCCCTGCGCCCCTCTCGCGCGCGTGAGTATGCTCGCGGAGTTGTCCGTCCGAACGTGGGCGGAAGGTGGCGGGTGGGGGGCTTTCATGAAGATGTCGCAGCCCGGGGCTGCCGGCGTGGTTTCGCCCGCGCTCGATCGTGCCGCGGCATGGGGGGACAAGGAGCCGTCGGTCCTGTTGGTCGAGGACGACCCCGGCGACGCCCTGCTCGTCGAGGAACTCGTGGCCGACAGCGCGCTCAAGATGCGTCTGCGGTGGGTGCGTTCGATGGCCGAGGCATGCGACGTGCTCGCGACCGAGCTGCCGGACTGCGTCCTGCTGGACCTGCATCTCCCGGACGCCCAGGGCCTGGAGGCGGTGTCCCGGGTGCGCGAGCGTGCGGAACGGGTCGCCGTCGTGGTGCTGACCGGCCTCGCCGAGGAGGGCACCGGACTTGCCGCGGTGGCGGCGGGCGCCCAGGACTACCTGGTCAAGGGCCGCGTCGAGCCGGAGCTGTTCGGGCGGGCCGTCCGCTACGCGATCCAGCGCAAGCACGGCGAGCGGGACGCGGTGGCGTTGCAGGCGAGCCAGATGCAGGCCCGGGAGAACGCCCGGCTGGAGCGGGGACTGCTGCCGCGGCCGCTGCTGCGCGGCGACGGCGTCGAAGTCGTCACCCGCTACCGCCCCGGCCGCGCGCACGCGCTGCTCGGCGGCGACTTCTACGACATCGTGCAGGGCGCCGACGGCACCGTGCACGCGATGATCGGAGACGTCTCCGGCCACGGCCCCGACGAGGCGGCCCTGGGGGTGGCCCTGCGCATCGCGTGGCGCACCCTGGTGCTCAGCGGCGTCACCGGCGCCGACCAGGTGGCCCGGCTGGAGGAGATCCTGATGGCCGAGCGGGCCAAGGCGGGCGTCTTCGCCACCTTGGTCATCCTCACCGCCACCCCCGGCGAGCGCCGGGTCCGGATGGTACGGGCGGGACACCCGGGTGCGCTGCTGTGCGCGGGCGGCGCCGTCGAGTGGGTGGAGGTCCTGGGCGGGCCGGCGCTGGGCATCGTGCCCGGCGGGGCGCGCTGGCGGGTGGAGCAGCTCTCGGTGCCCGAGGGTGCCGCGCTCGTGCTGTTCACCGACGGGCTGTTCGAGGGGCGCGTCGGCCGGGGCACGGAACGGCTGGGGGAGGAGGGGCTGCTGGACGTCGCACGCGAGCTGGTCCCCCTGGCCCCGGCCGCGTTCGTCGACGGGCTCATCGAACGGGCCGAGGGCCTGGCCGAGGGGCAGGGCGGGCTGGACGACGACGTCGCCGTGCTCTGGCTGCGCTGGGACTGAGGCCGGTGACGAGCGTGAGAGGGAACAGCGAGTCCGAGGACGGGATACACACGATGACCGCCGAGCCGTGGGCCGGACGCCGGCTGACCGTGCAGGGCTGGTTCCGGCTGGTGCTGGCGCTGATGGCGTTGCTCGTGGTCGTGGGGACGGCGGTGGGCGCCGCGATGCTTCAGCGGACGGCGTCGGTCACCGACGAGATGCTCCAGCACGTCGCGCCGGCCCAGACGGAGGCGTACCGGCTCCAGTCCGCCCTGTTCAATCAGGAGACGGGCGTGCGCGGTTACGCCATCGCGGCCGACCGGCAGTTCCTGGCCCCGTACACCCAGGGACAGAAGGACGAGCGGCGCGCGGCCGCCCGGATCCGTGAGCTCATCGGTGACCGTTCCGACCTCCTCGCGAACCTGGAGGCGGTCGAGCGGCGGGCGGCGGACTGGCGGCGCGCCTACGCCGACCCCCTGGTGGCCGGTGTGACGCAGGGTGAACCGCGCACGATCGACGGGGCGACCGCGAAGCGCGGCAAGAAGGACTTCGACCGCATCCGTTCGGTGCTGGCCGCGCAGAACACCGCTCTCAAGACGGCGGTCCAGGACGGCAAGCACCGGCTGGATCACGCCCGGAAGGTGCGCGACGCCGTGCTGATCGGCATGGTCGTGGCGTTCCTGCTGACCGGCGTGGCGCTGACGGTCCTCGTACGCCTGCTCGTGGCGCGTCCGCTGGAGGACCTGCGCGCCGCCACCCGCCGGGTGGCGCGGGGCGAGTTCGGGCATGTCATCACCGGCGGCGGTCCGGTGGACGTCACCGCGGTCGCGCGGGACGTGGAGGACATGCGGCAGCGGATCGTCTTCGCGCTCGACGCCTCCCGCGAGCAGCAGGACGCCCTGGCCCGGCAGGCCGCCGACCTGGACGCCCAGGCCGTGGAGCTGCGCCGCTCCAACGCCGAGCTGGAGCAGTTCGCCTACGTGGCCTCGCACGATCTCCAGGAGCCGCTGCGCAAGGTGGCCTCCTTCTGCCAGCTGCTGGAGAAGCGGTACGGCGACCAGTTGGACGACCGCGCCCGGCAGTACATCGACTTCGCGGTCGACGGCGCCAAGCGGATGCAGGTCCTCATCAACGACCTGCTCACCTTCTCCCGCGTGGGCCGTGTCAACGACGCCCGTCTGCCCGCCGATCTGGACCAGCTGCTCTCCAAGGCACTGACCAACCTGGACAGCGTCGTCGCCGACACCGGCGCGGTCGTCGACCGGCCGGACGAACTGCCCCGGATCATCGGGGATCCGACGCTGCTGACCATGCTCTGGCAGAACCTCGTCGGCAACGCCGTCAAGTTCCGTCACCCCGACCGCTCGCCGCACATCCGCATCACCTGTGAGCGCGATCCGGAGGACTCCGACGCCTGGCGGCTGTCCGTGAGCGACAACGGCATCGGCATACCCGAGGAGTTCGCGGAGAAGGTCTTCGTCATCTTCCAGCGGCTGCACGGCCGTGACGCCTACGGGGGCACGGGCATAGGCCTGGCGCTCTGCAAGAAGATCGTCGAGTACCACGGCGGCCGCATCTGGCTGGACACCGCGTACACCGAGGGCGCCCGCCTCTGCTTCACCTTCCCGTCCGTCGCCGAGACCGCGGAGGGCGACCGGGCCGACGCGGCGGAGGGCGCCGGCACCGGCGAGGCGGACGCCACGCGCATCGACACGGGCGAGGGCACGAGCGCCGACAGCGGCGAGGACACGCGCACCGAGACGACGGACGGCACGCGCACCGACGCGGACGACCGTACCGACACCGACGGCACGGCCGGCACCGAGGAGAAGAGCCTGACATGACCACCCCCGCAGCCACCCCCATCGACGTCCTGCTCGTCGAGGACGACCCGGGCGACGAACTGATGACCCGGGAGGCGTTCGAGGACAACAAGATCGGCAACACCCTGCACGTGGTGCGGGACGGCGAGGAGGCGCTCGACTTCCTCTACCGGCGTGGGGCGCACGCCGACGTGCCGCAGCCCGATCTGATCCTGCTCGACCTCAACCTGCCCAAGTACGACGGCCGGCAGGTCCTGGAGAAGATCAAGTCCGATCCGGCGCTGTCGCACATCCCGGTCGTGGTGCTCACCACCTCCGCGGCCGAGGAGGACATCCTGCGCAGCTACAAGCTCCACGCCAACGCCTACGTCACCAAGCCGGTCGACCTGGACCAGTTCATCGCCGCCGTCCGCCAGATCGACGACTTCTTCGTCCAGGTGGTGCGCCTGCCCCGCCAGTCCGGCTGACCCGCGCGGGGCAGTGCGCGGAGCTGATGCCCCGGCTGCGCGGGCAGCACGGACTCGTCCTGCCCGAACTCGACCTGGGCGGCGGGCACGGCATCGCCCACCGCTCCGAACCGGCCCTCGACCTCACGGCGCCGACGCGGCAGGTGCGCGCCGAACTGACCCCGTCGCGGGCGCCTACCACCTGTCCATGGCCTCCGGGTACAACATGGTCGGCCGTCCGTTCGTCGCCGCCGTGCACGCGGGCCATGCCCGACTCCTCGTACGCCGCGAGTCCCTGGACGACATCCGCAGCCGCGACGTCGGGCTCCAGGGGCCGCTGCCGGGAGCCCGTCCGCTGACGCCCCTAGCCGCCGTGCACACCCGGCGGCAGGGTGCGTTCGTCCGGGGCGCCGGCCGGGACCTCCTCCCGGGCCGTGCCGGCGTCGGGAGTCCCCGCGCCCGCCGTGCGCAGGCGCTCGCCCTCGATGTCCACCTCCGGCAGCAGCCGCGCCAGCCACGTCGGCAGCCACCAGGCGGCCCGGCCGACGAGGGCGAGAACGGCGGGTACGAGGGTCATGCGGACGACGAACGCGTCGACGAGGACACCGAAGGCCAGCGCGAACGCGATGGGCTTCAGCATGCTGCTGCTCCCCGGCACGAAGCTCGCGAAGACCGCGAACATGATCAGGGCGGCGCCGGTGACCACCCGCGAGGCGTGCCGCGAGCCGGCCAGGATCGCGTCCCGGGGCCCGGCCCCGTGCACGTAGGCCTCACGCATCCGGCTGACCATGAACACCTCGTAGTCCATGGCGAGTCCGAACAGCACCGCCATCACCAGGATCGGCAGGATGCTCACCACCGGCCCGGTCCGCGCCACGCCCAGCATGTCGGCGAGAAGGCCCCGTTGGAAGACGGCGACGACCGCTCCGAACGTGGCGGCCACGGAGAGCAGGAAGCCGAGACCCGCCTTGAGCGGGACGACCAGGGAGCGGAACAGCAGCAGCAAAAGCAGCAGTGAGAGGCCCACGACGACCAGGGCGAAGGGCACCAGGGAGTCGGCGAGCCGGTCGGAGACGTCGATGCCGACCGCGGTGCTCCCGGTCACCCGCACCCGGGTGCCCGGCGCACGCTGCCAGTCGGCCGACCGGTCCCTGATGTGCTCGACGAGTTCCCTGGTCCGCTCGTCGGCGGGCCCGGTCCGCGGCACCACCTGGACGACCGCCGCGTCGCCGTGGTCGACGAGCTGGGGCGCGCCGACGGTGGCGACGCCGTCCATGGCCTCGAGGTCCTCGGCGAGCGCGGCCGTGGCCTGCCGGGGGTCCGCGGTGCGAGAGGTGTCGGCGAGGATCAGCAGCGGCCCGTTGAACCCGGGGCCGAACTCCTTCGAGACGATGTCGTACGTCCTGCGCTCGGTGCTGTCCGCCGGCGCCGATCCGTTGTCGAGCAGGGCGAGGTGCAGATCCCGCGCCGGGACGGCCACGGCGAGCAGTGCGAGGAGTACTGCGCTCAGGGTGAGCAGCGGGCGGCGGATCGCCAGCCGGCCCCACCGTTCGCCGAGGTTCGGCCGTCGGCTCCGCCCGTCGTCGTGGGCGGCGCGCTCACGCCGGGCGGTCCGCGAACCGGGCCGGGGCCGCAACCGGTCACCGGCGAAGCCCATCAGGGCGGGCAGCAGCGTGAGCGCGACGGCCACCGCGATCAGCACGGCCGCGGCACCGCTCAGGCCCATCACGGTCAGGAACGGGATGCGGACCACGGCCAGCCCGCACAGCGCGATGACCACCGTGAGCCCGGCGAAGACGACCGCGCCGCCCGCCGTGGCGGTCGCGGCGGCCGCGGACTCCTCGGCTTCCATGCCGGACGCCAGTTGGGAGCGGTGGCGGGACACGATGAACAGCGCGTAGTCGATGCCGACGGCGAGACCGAGCATCGACGCGAGCGAGGGCGCGGTGCCGGAGACGGTCAGGACGCCGGTCAGCGCCTGGAGGCCGAGCAGGGTGACGGCGACACCGGTCACCGCGGTCAGCAGCGGCATGCCGGCGGCGAACAGCGAGCCGAAGGTCACCGTCAGCACGACGAGCGCGAACAGCAGCCCCATCGCCTCCTTGGAGTGACCGGTGCTCTTGTCGCTGCCGTACGCGGACCCGCCGACGTCCACGGTGAGTCCGGCGTCCTCGGCCGGTCGGGTCGACCTCTCCAGAACGGTGAGGCTGTCCGCGGCCAGTTGGGCCTTCGTCACGTCGTAGCGCACCTGCCCGAGGGCGGTCGTGCGGTCGCGGGAGACGAGGCCCGCGGTCATCGGGTCGCTGACGTGGGTGACCTGGGGCGCCTTCCCGGCCTGTGCCATGGTCGCGCTGACGGCTCGCGCGTACGAGGGTTCGGTGATCTCGTGGCCCTCGGGGGCGACGAAGACGATCTGGGCGCTGGTGCCGGCCGCCGAGGGCAGTTCGGTCCTCAGGGCGTCCATCGCGGTCTGCGACTCGGAGCCCGGGATGGTGAAGTCGTCGTTCGTGGTACCGCCGAAGCCGGCCACGCAGGCGACGGCCGCCGCGAGCACGACGAGCCAGCCGGCCAGCACGGCACGGCGATGCCGGAAGGCGGCGCGGCCGAGCCGGTGAAGCAGGGAAGCCATGGGAGAACCACTCCTTTAAGGGGGGACTTGCGGGGATGAGCGGCACGGTCGGGGAGGGGTTTCTCGGGCGTCGGCCGGGGCCGGTGCGGTGGACGCGGCGGGGGCCGGTGCGGTCCCGCGCGTCCGGTGCCGGTGCCGGCGGCGGACATCGGGGAGGTGGGGACCGACGCGGTCCCGCGCCACCCGGGCCGGCGCAGATCGGGACGGATGCGGCGGGGGACGGTGGTGCGGTCCCGTGTGTCCCGTGCCGCGCCGGCGGGGTCAGAGGGCGAGGGCGGCGCGGCCACCGCGCAGGCTGAGACGCAGCCCGTCGTCGGTGACGGCGAGCTTCCGCGGCTTCATGTCCATGGGGAGACCGGTCAGTTCGACGGTGCGTCGCACCTTGCCGGTGATCTTCGCGGACAGCGCGTCGGGGAGGGGAGCGCCGTCGAACGTCGGCCGGGCGGGCGTGACGCGGACGGTCGTGCCGTCCAGCGACGGGGTGACGGGGACGGTGAGCGCGCCCGTGCGGCCGAGACGGACGAGGAGCCGTCCGGTTCCCGGGTCGGGGACGACCACCCCGTTCATCCGTCTCAGCTCGTCGCCGCCGAGCCGGTCGGCGCCGACGGTGACGTCCGCGGTGCTCGACCCGACGGTGACCCTCCCCGAGGCCCGCCGTACGTCCCGCAGATGGACGTCGACGCCGAGTCCGGTCATCCGCCGGGCGGTCACACCGTCGGCCGTGAGCTCGACGTCCGGGAACGCGCCCCGGGACAGCTGCATCAGCACGGGAGTGCCGCCCATGCCCACGTCGGGGACCGTGCCCAGCCGCTCGGCCGCCGCCGTCGCGAAACGGTCGCCGACCCGGTGCCGGACCACCGCCTCCGCCGTCACGGCGGCACCGCCGAGCGCGAGGGCCGTGAACACGGCGACCACGGTGCGGCGTCTCGTGACGGGGCGTCCCGTGGCGGGGTGTCCCGGGCCGCGACGCCCCCGGGTCCGGCGTGTCAGGGCGCGCAGGGGCAGCCGCCCACCAAAAAGTGTCATGACTGACACGATACACAAAGTGTCAGGGCTGACACTTTGCTGGACGGGGGCCCGTCGTCGCACCAGTGGCGTGACAGGATGACCAGGTGAACGACTGGGGCGAGCGCGAACCGGGGCTGCGGGACCGGAAGAAGGCCGCGACGCGGCGGACCCTGCTCCAGACCGCGGCGCGCATGTTCGCCGAACGCGGCTACCAGGAGACGACCGTCAAGGACATCGCCGCGGCGGCCGGCGTCACTGAGCGCACCTTCTTCCGCTACTTCCCCTCCAAGGAGGACCTGGTCTTCGCCGAGGTCCTCGACCTCGTACCCCTGCTGCGACGGGAGATCCCGCGGCGCCCGGCCGGCGAACCCCCGCTCACCGCCGTCCTCAACGGCCTCGTCGAGGCAGCCGGCGCGCTCGACGAGGGCCTGGCCATCCTGTTCGTCGGCACACCGCCGCGCGCGCTGCCCACCGGCGCCCGGCGCACCCACGTCCTCACCGACTTCGAGGACGGCATCGCCGACGCGCTCGTCGCGCGTCTGGCCGAGCAGCACCCCGACGAGCCGGACGACCGGCGCGCGCGAAGGGCCGCGGTGCTGGCCCGCGTGTCGGTCGCCGTCATCCGCAGCGCCCTGCTCGCGCACGTGTCGAAGGACGCCGCGGGCCCCGAACGGCGTTCCGTCGACGACTTCGGCACCCTGCTGCGGGAGGCGTTCGACGCCGTACGTGAGGCCGTGTGACCCGGGCGCCGGACGCCGGCCGGTCCGGGCGCCCGCCGTCGCCGTACAGCCGCGCCGCAGGGGTGCCGGGCGGCGCGGAGGCCGAACTCGCCCTCACGCCCGTTCGCTGCGCCTGCGGTGGCGCAGCCACAGCCACAGACCGCCGGCCAGGAGCGACGCGACCGCCAGGGCGATCGCCAGCACCGGCCATCTGCTCCCGGCGATGCGCAGGTCCGCCACGACGGCCAGGGCGACCAGGGCGAGCGGCACGAGCAGCGAGACGCACGCGCGCAGCCCCGCGGACAGCACCTCGGGCTCGATACGGGCGATCCGGCGGCGTGGGGCGGGTGTGCTGACCGCGCCGTACTGGGCGAGGGCCCGTTCCGTCAGACGGTTGTCGGAACGCCGGTAGACGTACGCCAGGTAGGGGAGCCAGACGAGCGGCGCCACCAGGCCCACCAGGAAGACCGCGACGACCAGCGTCCACCGGCCCGTCCGGACGGCGATCCTGCGCACCCGCCGCCGGCCCGCGGTGTCGTCGCCGGTCGTGACCAGACCCAGCAGACAGGCCATCCGTACGGTGAGCCGCCACATGGCCGGCCAGCGCTTCAGGTGGGGGAGGGGTTCGGCGCGGGCGATCCCCGCGAGTGCCTCCTGCGCCCGCGGGGCGTCCTCGTACACGCCCTGAAGGGCGAGGAGTTCGGCCACGCGGGCGCTCGTCGTGGGGTCGTGACCGTCGAGCGCGGCCAGCTCCAGAACCGTGCGCCCCTGTCGCAGCAGCGCCGCGCAGAACGCGAAGGGCACCAGCACGAGGAACGGGCCGCCCACCATCGCTCCCTCCGCGACGACCGCGCGATGGCCCCGGGTGATCACCTGGGCCCGCAGTTCCGGGGTGCTCGCCCCGGGGCGGTCGTGGCGCAGCCGGGCCACGGAGTCGGCGGCCGCGTGCCCGTGCCGCGCGACCGCGAAGGCCGCCAGGATCTCCGGCAGCCGGCCCGGGTCGCCGAGCGCCGATGCCAGTAGCGACCGTTCGGGCGAGGGCCCGGCGGGCCGGCGGGGCGCGGCGCGGCTCATGGGGCACCACACCGCCGCGGGGCCCGCCCGGTCCGGCGTGAGCGGTTGGGCGTGCGAGGCGTGCGATGCGTCGGCCCCGGGGCGGAGCGTCGTCGGCCGGGTGACCGCCGCGGCACGGCGCCCGCGTGTGCGCGCCCGGTCCGCGTGTCCCGGAGGCGACGGGGCGCACGGCTGCCGCGGAAAGGAAGAGACGGGTGCGCCATATTTCGTATCTAGCACGAAACACCCGCCCCGGAGTCCCGTACCGGCTCCGGTACGGGCCAGGCGACGCGGTCCGCCGCGCGGGCCGGGCCCGCCGCCGCGCACGGGCCCCACCGACGCCGGCGCGGTCGTCACCCGAACGGCCGAACCCGTGTGGCGGAGCGACGGGCCGGGACCGAGGCTCGAACTCGACTCGGTGCTCGCCGCACGGGCGGGCCCGGCCGGCACCGCACGCCGACACCACACAAGGGGTCGCACATGAGCCAGGACGCCTCGCAGCCGTCGGACACGTCGCACGCCACCGGCGCCGCAGCCCCCTCCACCGGTTCCGCCGGGGGCGGCGAAGCGCCCCTCTGGGGAGACCAGGGACAGCCGGCGCCGGGCGCGGGGGGTACGGGGGCCTCGCACCGGACCCGCAACGCCTGGGCGGCCGGGGGCACCGTCTTCGCGGGTGTCCTCCTGTTCGTCAACGGCGTTCTCCACGTCCTCCAGGGCATCTCCGCCATCGTCGAGGACACCGTGTACACGCGCGTGAACGGTTACGTGTACCGGATCAACCTCACCGGCTGGGGCTGGATCCTGGTGGTCCTCGGCGCCATCGCGATCGTCGTCGGCTGGGGCATCCTCAAGGACGCCGACTGGGCACGCCTCACCGGCATCCTGCTGGCCTCGCTGAGCATCATCTTCCAGTTCATGTTCCTGCCGTACGCGCCGCTGTGGTCCCTCGTCGTGATCGCCATCGACTGCTTCGTGATCTGGGCCCTCGCCGTCCACAAGCGCGGCCCCACGACGGGCTGACAGGCGGCCCGCGGCGGGCCGGACGGACGGCTTCGCCCCACCGGCCCCCGACCCCACGCAAGGAGCATCCATGGCCAGTCCCGACGACCGCGGGGCCGGACGCACGACGGGCGCGGCCGGCGGTTCGGAACTCGCCGACCTGCGGGCCAGGGTCGCGGAGCTGGAGCGCAAGGGCGGCCCCACCACCTCCCGGCACCGGCTGCGCTCGCTCGTCGCCGGTCTGCTGATCCTCCTCACTTTCGTGCTCACGCCGCTCAGCGCGGTGGCCGCCTGGGCCAGGAGCGAGGTCGCCGACACCGACCGGTACGTGGCGACCGTGAAGCCCCTCGCCTCCGACCCGGACGTCCAGGCCGCCGTCGCCGACCGGGTGACCGAAGCGGTGATGCAGCACATCGACCTCCAGACACTCCTCGAATCCGTCGCGCCCGAGGACCGGCCGCGGCTGAGCGCCGCCCTGGAGAAACTGAGCGGCCCGCTCACCTCCGGGCTCACCGGCTTCGTGCACAGCACCGCCGAGAAGTTCGTCGACAGCGACGCCTTCGCCACCTTGTGGACGGACCTGAACAGAAGGGCTCACGCCGCCGTCGACAAGGCGCTGACCGGCAGCGGCGGCGGCGCGGTGAAACTCACCGACGACTCCGTGGTCATCGACCTCGCGCCCGTCATCGACCAGGTGAAACAGGCGCTCGTCGACAAGGGCCTGACGGTGGCGTCGAAGATCCCCGAGGTGCACACCGATTTCACGGTCCTGACCTCCGACTCCGTCGGCAAGGCCCAGAAGGGCTACCGGCTGCTGCAACTCGCCGGGTTCTGGCTGCCGGTGCTGACGCTGGTCCTCGCGGCGGCGGCCGTGCTGACCGCCGTGCGCAGACGCCGGGCCCTCGTCGCGGTCGCCATCGCCGTCGCGCTCGGCGCCGCCGTCCTCGGAGTGGGCCTCTGGATCGGCCGCGCGCTCTATCTCGACGAACTGCCGGCGAAGGTCTCGCAGCCCGCCGCGGGGGCGGTCTACGACGCGCTGGTCCGCTACCTGCGGACCACGGTCCGCATGCTGATCACCCTCGGCGTCGTCGTGGCGCTCGCGGCCTGGCTGACCGGGACCGGCCGGGCCGCCTCCCGGGTGCGGTCCGCCTGGACCGCCGGCATCGGTGCCGTGCGCGAGGCCACGGGCTTCGAGGCGGGATCCGTCGGCACCCGAGTGCACCGGTCGAAGCGCTGGCTGAACTGGACCGTGGTCGCCGTCGCGGCCGCCACACTGCTCGCCTGGAACTACCCCACCGCCGCCGTGACGCTCTGGATCGCGCTCGGCGCCCTGCTGGCCCTGGCCCTGGTCGAGTTCCTCGACGATCCGCCCGAGTCGGGCGGCCTGGAGCTCGCCGGTTCCGGCTGACCGGGCGTCTGGAGCTCGCCGGTTGCGGCTGACGGGGGGTCTGGAGCTCGCCGGTTCAGGCAGACAGGCGGCGGGGGCCGTGACATGGTCCCGCGTCCCGCCGTGCCATGGTCGAGTCCCGCCGTGACACGGTCCCGCGCCCGTCGCGACGGGGTCGTGTCCCGCTGACGCACGGTCCCGCGTCCCGCATCCCGCTGTGACACGGTCCCGCGTCCCGCGCGCGAGGGGAACCTCGTCACGGCGGCGCGTGGCGCGCTCCTCCGCGCCGCGGTCGAGGTACCGCGTCGGAGGTCACCGCGGTCGAGGTCACCGCGTCCGTGGCCCGGCGGCGCGGGCTGCCCCGTCGCGGGCCGCCGTGGTGGTTTCCCCGACGCGCCACCTGGCCCGCGGGGGAGCGGCGACCGCTAGACGCTGTAGCCGCCGTCGACTCCCAGTGCCTGTCCGGTGATGAATCCCGCTCGGTCGGAGGCGAGGAACGCGACCGCCTCGGCGATGTCCGTCGCGGCGCCGAAGCGGCGCAGCGGGATGTTCCGCCGGGTGATCTCCAGCGCGGCTTCGTCGAGCTCGCCGGAGCCGATCAGCCGCGCCGCGTTGCCGTCGGTCAGCATGCCGGGGCCGACGCAGTTCACGCGGACGCCGTACCGCCCCTCCTCGGCGGCCAGCGCCCGGGCCACCGCCTCGACCGCCCCCTTCGTGCCGGACGACAACCCGTCGCGGACGGGGAACCGCCGGGTGGCCACGGTGGTGACCGCGACGATGCTGCCCCGGCTCTCCCGCAGCAGCGGCAGCGCGGGATGCACGAGATTGAAGAACGCCCCCGCGTCCGCGTCGAGTTGGGCGCGGTACTGGCTGGGCGTGACCTTGCTCAGATGCACCATGGGCACGTGCGGACCCGCCGCGTACACGAGGGTGTGCAGCCCCCCGGAGGCGGCGGCCTCCGCCACGGCCTGCGCCGTGGCCGCCTCGTCGCTCAGGTCGACGCGCAGTGCCAGCGCGCGGCGCCCCGGCCGGCCCACCTCCTCGGCGAGCGCGTCGGCCGCCGTCCGTCGGCCGCGGTACGTGAACGCCACGTCGCTGCCCCGCCCGGCCAGCGTCCGTACGACCGCCGCGCCGATGCCGCCCGTACCGCCCGCGACGAACGCGACGCCCGGCCGCTCCGAGAAGTCCTCCACACTCACGCCCCACGACCTCCGCGCACTCGGCGACGACCATCACGACCAAGCCCGTCCGGCAGCGGCCGCGTGCCGCGCGCATGCAAGGGCCCCCGGGCGAACGGGAGTTCCAGCATGCACCTTCGTGCGCCGCGGCGGGTCCGACTCCGGTGATCGGACATGCGGCGGGTGTCAGGGGCGAAGGTGCCGGAGGTCCGGCACATGGGCGTCGGTGCTCGGCAGGGTCATCGGCGCCGCGGAGACCGCCCGCACCCGTACCCGGACACCCTTGCGCGGCAGGACGAACCTCCCTTCGGGCGGCAGGAGTTCGTAGCGGGCCGTGTCATGGGCGCAGCGCGGCGGGAGCCGCCTCGGCGCCCCAGCAGCGGCTCATGCCCTGCCCCTCCGGCGGGGTGAAGTGGGGACGCAGGGCCGTGCCGCCCCCGTTGGCGACCCGGACGAGCGCGCCGGCCGCCCGGCCTGCGCCGACGCAACGGCGGCCCGGGCGTCAGGCGTTGGAGAGCGACACCTCGGTGGACTTGATGAGCGCCACGACGCGGGCGCCGGAGACCAGGCCGAGTTCGGTGACCGCGTCCCTGGTGATGGCCGAGGTCAGCTCGCCGCCCGCGACGTCGACCTTGACGCGTGCCATGGCCCCGCCGGTGGCGACGTCCGTGATCGTGCCGGGCAGCTGGTTGCGGATGCTCACCCCGTCGACCGGCCCGGTCGCCAGGGACACCTCCGTCGACTTGACGAGGGCGCGCACCGTGGAGCCGGCGGCCAGGCCCAGGTCCTCGACGGCTTCCAGGGTGACGGCCGCGACGATCTCCTGGCCGCCGTCGAGACGGACCTTCACCGTCGCCATCACCTCACCCGCGGTGACGGAGACGACGGTGCCGGGCAGCTGGTTGCGGATGCTCAGACTCATGGGGAGGCCTCGATCGCTCTACTGGACGCAGGTTTTGCTGGGTTATGTGCAGTTTGCCGCAGCGGATGGGCGTGCGACCGCGTCGCGGACCGTGTCGCTGTTGGGCCGAACGGGTGACCATGCGTAAGAATTGCCCGGTGCAGATACCGAGTGCGAGTCAGGACGGGGTGGACGAGTGAACAGCCACGACGTCACCGACGAACAGTGGGAGGGGCTCGCCCAGGTCGTTCCGCTGCGGGGCAGGGACGCATGGCCGTCGGCAGTCGGCCACCGGTCGATCCCCGACGCCCCGACCGAGGCCCGGCGCCGTTTCGTGGTGCTGCGGGTCAATGTCTTCGCGGACGCCCGCGAGGTCGCCGAGACGCTGATGGCGGGCATTCCGGTGCTCCTGGACCTGACCGGCGCGGAGACCGATGTCGCCAAGCGGGTGCTGGACTTCAGCACCGGTGTGGTCTTCGGGCTCGCGAGCAGCATGCACCGGGTCGACCGGAACGTGTTCCTGCTGACACCGCCGGGGACCGAGGTGCGCGGGCTGATGGAGGGGGCCGGGGTTCCCGGCGCCTGAAGGGGAATCGAGCGGGTCCGGTACGGGGTCACGGCGTGCGCGGGTTCCGGTGCGTAGTCCGGGGGTGCGCGGGGTTCGATTCGGGCCCCGTGACACCGGGGCTGAGCGGGGGTCGGACAGGGCCCTGAAGTCGGCCCGGTGCCGGAGTCGTCGGCCGCGGGCCGGACCGGGTCCGGAAGCCGCGCGGGCCGGGCGGGTGCCGGACCGGCCCGTCCCGCGGGGGCGGTGGGCAGGCCCGCCGAGTGGTGGGCGAGCCCGTCCCGCGGGAGTGGTGAGCGAGCCCGTCCCGCGGAGGCCGGGGTCCGGCCGGCGCGGATCGCGGTGCGCGCGCCAGGCTGCGACGCGCTCCCCCGATCGTGGGAAGGTCTCCGGGCCGGAACGGTTCGCCGCCCGGCGGAGGCCTACGGTCCGGATATGACCGTGTCATCCCCGGAGGCCGTCGTGACGGTGTGCACGCGCCCCGACCGCCCGGGCATCACCGAACTGCGGCTCGCCGCCTTCGCCGCCCACCGCGGTGTCCGGTTCCCGCTGGGACCGCTCACCCTCGTCACCGGTCCCAGCGGCAGCGGCAAGACCGTCGCCCTGCGGGCGTACGAGGCGTTGGCGGGGCTCGGCGGCGGCGCCGGACTGGCGGAGGTGTTCCCCGATCCGGTCAACTGCGTGCCCGAGACGGCCCGGCCGGACGCCCAGCGGCGACGCGGCTTCCGTATCGGCTGCACGGTGGACGGCCCCGAGGGCCCGGTGCGGCTCGACGTCGCCGTGCAGGCCGAGCCCGAACTGCGCATCGTGGGTGAGCGGTTGACGGCGGGCGGGCGGATCCTGCTGGAGACGGCCCTGCGCGACCCCGGCCGCCGGTCCGTCCAGGCGGCCTGGCACACGGGAGGGTCGTCCGCGGTGACCAGGGGCCCGCTCCCGGACGACCGCCTCGGCACCGCGCTGCTGCCGTTGCGCGTCGGGGGCCGCACGGACGGCGAACGCCAAGTCCTCGCCGCCGCCGAACAGGTGGTGCTCGCCCTGCGGTCCGTCTACGCCTGCGCCCCGAGCCCCCGTCGCATGCGCGCGCCCGCACCGGTCGGCGCGGGACGGCTCCTGGGAGGCTGCGACAACCTCGCCGAGGTGCTGTGGCGCACGCGTTCGGAGTGCGCCCACCGCTACGCGCACCTTGTGGCGGCGGCACGGGCCGGATGCGCGGGACCGGTCGCCGACGTGTCGGCCGAACCGCTCGGCGACGGCACCGTCCGCGGGCTCCTCGACCGCGGCGACGGCGTGCGCACACCGCTCGGGCTGCTCGGCGACGGCGAACTGCGCTACCTCGCGCTCGCCTTGGTTCTGCTCACCGGGCCCGGCGTGCTGGAGGTCGACCAGTCGGGCGAGGTCCCGCAGGCGCTCCAGTCGCTGACGGTCCTGGCCGACGGCTTCGACGACCGCCTGGACGCCCGGCAGACGCAGGAACTGGTGCGGCTGGCGGTGCGGATGTGCGAGCGCGGGCACATCCGACTGGTGGGCGCCGTGAGTGACGCCTCCTGGGCCCGCGGGCTGCCCGGCGTCTCGGTGGTAGACCTTCGGTCGTGACGAGAACGGACGCACCGAAGGTGGAACTCTGGCCGTGACGGACGACCTGAACGTGGCGAAGCTCCAGCGCAGACTGGCCGAGTTCGCGGCCGCCCGGAACTGGCAGCCGTACCACACCCCCAAGAACCTGGTGGCCGCACTGAGCGTGGAGGCCTCCGAACTGGTCGAGATCTTCCAGTGGCTGACCCCGGAGGAGTCGGCCCGGGTGATGGACGACGCGGACAGCGCGCACCGTGTCACCGACGAGGTCGCCGACGTCCTCGCGTATCTGCTCCAGCTGTGCGAGGTCCTCGGCATCGACCCGCTCGCCGCCCTCGACGCCAAGATCGACCGCAACGAGCGGAGGTTCCCGGCGCCGGGGAGCGGGTGAGGGGACCGGCCGACAAGCGACGTCGTCACTCTATGAAGTCATGGAGCCGGCTTCAATCAATTCCGTGTCCACAGATTTCGGGCTTCCTCTGGCTTTTCGTCCCACAGACCCTCACTCTGGGTAGTGAACAACGGAGTTCGGGCGGACGTGCGAAAAGCACGTCGGAACAGACGGGGGCAGCGCATGGACGCGGTGCGGCTCATCGTGACGAGCAGGCGTGCCCTGGCGGAGAGCGGCGACACCCCGGAGGTGATGACGGAGGCGTGGCAGGCACACGCCCTGGCTCAGGCGATAGGCAGCCGCTTCGCCGTGTCGGGGCCTCCGGAACTACGGGGCGAGGCCCTGGGGTTGACCGAACTGGCGGGCCGGGGCTGCGGGGTCCTCGGCGCGCCCGCCCTCGACCTCGGGGCACTGCGCGCCGCCCAGCTCTCCGAGCTGGGGGACGCCCGTGAGTCGCTGCTGTGCCTGGGGGCCCTCCTCGGCGAGGTCGGCATCGCCCTCGTCACCGTCGCCTGCGCGGCGGACGACGAGGGTACGTACTGGCAGTGCATGGAGGCCATCGACGCGGCCGACGAGTCGCGGGACCGCGTCCTGGAGATGCTGCGACGGCTGGCGGTCAGGGACCAGAAGGCGGTGGTGGAGCGGGACCGGGCCGCCGGGTAGGGGCTGCTCACGCCCCCCGCGGTGCGGCGGCGGGCGGGCGCCCCCGCGGGGGTGTCAGGCGCGATCCGGCCCGCCCACCGGCATGGGCTGCGCTCCCGAGAGGTCCGCGCCCAGCCGGGACAGGTCCGCGTTCAGCGCGGCCATCAGCTCTCCAACTGATGGAGCAGCCCCCTTCGGCTGGGCGGGCGCGCCCTGCCGCGGCACGGCTTGCTGGGACACGGCGGCCTCCTCGGCCCCCGAGCGGGAGGGCCTGCGACGAACGTGACGCCCCGGCTGCGGCCGGAGGCGGGGGGCGGCGGTCCGGCCCCGCCCGAGCCGACGATCACCGCCGCCCCTGGGTCACCGGCACGATCCGCCACCGCGCGCGGAGTTGACGGACACCCGCCCCCGCAGAGGATGCCCACCCGGCCGGCACGGCCGGAGCCGCCCACACCGGCCGGCGCAGCCGAGTCGACCACGGCCCTCGGCGCCGCGGGCTACACCAGCCGGGGCATCACCTCGGAGGCGATCAGCTCCAGGTGGTCCAGGTCGTCGAGATCCAGCATCTGGAGGTACATGCGCTGCGAACCCACGGCCTGGTACCGGGCGATCTTCTCGACCACCTCGGCGGGAGAGCCCGCGAGCCCGTTCGCCTTCAACTCGTCGACATCGCGGCCGATGGCGTCCGCGCGGCGCTTCACCTCCGCGTCCGTCCGCCCGACACACGCCACCAGCGCGTTGGAATACACCAGATCGTCGCCCTTGCGCCCGGCTCGCACGGCCGCCGTGCGCACCCGGGCGAACTGCTGCTCCGTGTCCGCGACGGAAGCGAAGGGGATGTTGAACTCGTCGGCGTAGCGCGCCGCGAGGGCCGGAGTGCGCCTCGCCCCGTGACCGCCGACGAGGACGGGCACCTTCGACTGCGCGGGCTTCGGCAGCGCGGGCGAGTCCTTGAGCTGGTAGTACCTGCCGTCGAAGGAGAAACGCTCACCGACGGGCGTGGTCCACAGCCCGGTGACGATCGCGAGCTGCTCCTCCAGCCGGGCGAACTTCTCCTTGGGGAAAGGAATGCCGTACGCCTCGTGCTCGGCCTCGTACCAGCCGGCCCCGAGACCGAGCTCCACACGCCCGCCCGACATCTGGTCGACCTGGGCGACCTGGATGGCCAGGACGCCCGGGAGGCGGAAGGTGCCCGCGGTCATCAGCGTGCCGAGCCGGATCCGGCTCGTCTCACGGGCGATACCGGCCAGGGTGATCCAGGCGTCGGTGGGGCCGGGAAGCCCGTCGACGGAACCCATGTGCAAATAGTGATCGGAACGGAAGAAAGCGTCGTAACGCAGGTCCTCGGCGGCCTTGGCGACACGGAGCAGCGTCTCGTAGGTCGCGCCTTGCTGCGGTTCTGTGAAGACTCGAAGATCCATACACCCATCATGCACCGGTCGCAACAACCGCCCCGCCGCGAACCGCTGGCACCTGGTTCACAGTCGTGAAGGAGTCCGCGCGCGGGCGGAAGCAGGGGTCCGGGGAAAATCCCGAGTCTGCCCAGGATGTTCACTGTACGTTGTCAGGGCGCGCCGAAATGCGTCGCATCCGACCACGTTTCCGCAGCTCAGAAGCTGCTTTAAGGCAGAGCCCCGTGTTCCTGACGATCAGTACCACCGGTACCCCAGAACGTCCCGCCACCGACCTCGGCTTCCTGCTGCACAAGCATCCCGACAAGGCGCAGGCGTTCTCGACGTCCTACGGCACAGCGCACGTCCTGTACCCACAGGCGTCCGGCGAGCAGTGCACCGCCGCGCTGCTGCTGGAGGTCGACGCGGTGGCGCTGGTCCGGCGGGGCAAGGGCAAGGGACGCGGCGGCGCGCCCGACGCCGCACTCGCGCAGTACGTCAACGACCGTCCGTACGCTGCGTCTTCCCTGCTCGCCGTGGCACTGAGCAGCGTGTTCTCCAGCGCGATGAAGGGCCAGTGCGCCGCCAGGCCGGAGCTGCCCGCACGACCGCTGCCCCTGCGCATCGAGGTGCCCGCGCTGCCCGCCCGCGGCGGTGCCGAACTCGTACGCAAGCTCTTCGAGCCGCTGGGATGGACGGTGACGGCCGAAGCCGTCGCACTCGACGACCGCTTCCCCGAATGGGGCGACTCGCGCTATGTGCGCCTGGTGCTGGCGGCGGCGGACCTCACGCTCGCAGAGGCTCTGCGCCACCTCTACGTCCTGCTCCCCGTGCTCGACGACGCGAAGCACTACTGGGTGGCGTCGGACGAGGTCGACAAGCTCCTGCGGGCTGGCGAGGGTTGGCTGCCCGACCACCCCGAGCAGAAGCTGATCACCAGCCGTTACCTCTCGCGCCGCTGGTCGCTGACCCGGCAGGCCAACGAGCGTCTCGAACTCGTCCGCCTCGCCGAGGCCGACGACACCGACGTCGCGGAGATCGACAACGCCGTCGACGAGGAGAGCGACACGGAGGAGAAGCCGGTGCCTCTCGCCGTGCAGCGACGGGACGCGATCCTCGCCGCCCTCGCCGCCGGCGGCGCCGCGCGGGTCCTCGACCTCGGCTGCGGGCAGGGACAGTTGGTGCAGGCGCTGCTCAAGGACGTGCGGTACACCGAGATCGTCGGCGTCGACGTGTCGATGCGCGCCCTCACCATCGCGTCGCGGCGACTCAAGCTGGACCGCATGGGCGAGCGGCAGTCCTCGCGCGTCAAGCTCCTTCAGGGCTCGCTCGCCTACACCGACCGCCGCCTCAAGGGGTACGACGCAGCCGTGCTCAGCGAGGTCGTCGAGCACGTCGACCTGCCGCGGCTGCCCGCCCTGGAGTACGCGGTGTTCGGATCCGCGCGCCCGAGGACCGTCCTCGTGACGACACCGAACGTCGAGTACAACGTCCGCTGGGAGACGCTCCCCGCCGGACACTCCCGGCACGGCGACCACCGCTTCGAGTGGACGCGCGAGGAGTTCCGCACCTGGGCCCGCGCGGTCGCCGAACGGCACGGCTACGACGTGGAGTTCACCCCCGTCGGACCGGAGGACCCCGAGGTGGGGCCGCCGACCCAGATGGCCGTCTTCGAACTGACCACAGCCACCCCGTCCCCGAAGGAGGAGAAGGCCGCATGAAGCACGACGACACCACCACCCCCGGGCGGGTCCTGCCCGTCACCGACCTCTCCCTCGTCGTGCTGATCGGCGCTTCGGGATCGGGCAAGTCGACCTTCGCCCGCAAGCACTTCAAGCCCACCGAGGTCATCTCCAGCGACTTCTGCCGCGGGCTCGTCGCCGACGACGAGAACGACCAGAGCGCGAGCGGCGACGCCTTCGACGTGCTGCACTACATCGCGGGCAAGCGCCTCGCGGCGGGCCGCCGGACCGTCGTCGACGCCACCAGCGTCCAGCAGGAGAGCCGCCGCCAGCTCGTCGAGCTCGCCAGGAAGCACGACGTGCTGCCCATCGCGATCGTGCTCGACGTGCCCGAGGACGTCTGCGCCGCGCGCAACGCGGCTCGCACCGACCGCGCCGACATGCCGCGCCGCGTCATCCAGCGCCACATCCGCGAACTCCGCCGCTCGCTGCGCCACCTGGAGCGGGAGGGCTTCCGGAAGGTCCACGTCCTGCGCGGCGTGGAGGAGGCCGAGGGCGCCGAGGTCCGCACCGAGAAGCGGTTCAACGACCTGACCCACCTCACCGGCCCCTTCGACATCATCGGCGACATCCACGGATGCGCCTCGGAACTGGAGAGCCTGCTCGGCAAGCTGGGATACGTCGACGGCGTCCACCCGGCGGGCCGCACGGCCGTCTTCGTCGGCGACCTCGTCGACCGGGGACCCGACACCCCGGGCGTGCTGCGCCGCGTGATGTCCATGGTGGGCTCGGGCAACGCCCTGTGCGTGCCCGGCAACCACGAGAACAAGCTCGGCCGCCACCTCAGGGGCCGCAAGGTCCAGCACACCCACGGGCTCGCCGAGACCATCGAGCAGCTGGCGGGGGAGAGCGACGAATTCGTCGTGGGCGTACGCGCGTTCCTCGACGGGCTGGTCAGCCACTACGTCCTCGACGGCGGGCGGCTCGTCGTCTGCCACGCGGGCCTGCCCGAGAAGTACCACGGCCGTACCTCCGGCCGGGTGCGCTCGCACGCGCTGTACGGCGACACGACCGGCGAGACCGACGAGTTCGGGCTGCCGGTGCGCTACCCGTGGGCGGAGGACTACCGGGGCCGCGCGGCCGTCGTGTACGGCCACACCCCGGTGCCCACGGCCACCTGGCTGAACAACACCATCTGCCTGGACACGGGAGCCGTCTTCGGCGGCAAGCTCACCGCGCTGCGCTGGCCTGAGCGCGAGCTCGTCGACGTACCGGCCGAGCGGGTCTGGTACGAGCCGGCCAAGCCGCTCGCCACCGAGGCGCCCGGCGGGCACGAGGGACGCCCGCTGGACCTGGCGGACGTGCACGGCCGCCGGGTCGTCGAGACCCGGCACGGCGGACGCGTGTCGGTCCGCGAGGAGAACGCGGCGGCGGCCCTGGAGGTCATGAGCCGCTTCGCGGTGGACCCGCGGCTGCTGCCGTACCTGCCGCCGACGATGGCGCCGACCGCTGCCTCCCACGTCGAGGGCTACCTGGAACACCCCGCCGAGGCCTTCGCGCAGTACCGGGAGGACGGGGTCCCCCGGGTCGTGTGCGAGGAGAAGCACATGGGCTCGCGCGCGGTGGCACTGGTCTGCCGGGACGCGTCGGCGGCCCGCGAGCGGTTCGGTGCCCCGGGTCCGTCCGGTGCGGGCACGACCGGTCCCACGGGGTCGCTGTACACCCGTACCGGCCGTCCCTTCTTCGCCGACGACGCCGTCACCGAGGAGATCCTCGGACGGATGCGGGCCGCAGCGACGGAGGCGGGGCTGTGGGAGGAGCTGGACACCGACTGGCTGCTGCTCGACGCCGAGCTGATGCCATGGTCGCTGAAGGCGTCCGGGCTGCTGCGCAGCCAGTACGCCGCGGTCGGCGCCGCGTCCGGCGCCGCGTTCCCGGGGGCGCTGGCCGCGCTCGAAGGAGCGGCGGAGCGTGGTGTCGACGTGGCGGACCTGCTGGGCCGCCAGCGCGAACGTGCCGCGGACGCCGAGGCGTTCACGGAGGCCTACCGGCGGTACTGCTGGACGACGGAGGGACTGGAGGGCGTCAGGCTGGCGCCGTTCCAGATCCTCGCGGCGCAGGGCCGCAGTCTCGCCGGGCTGCCGCACGACGAGCAGCTCGCGCTCATCGACCGTCTCGTGGAGAACGACGGGAGCGGGCTGCTGCAGACCACCCGGCGGCTCTTCGTCGACACCGGTGACCCCGAGTCGGTGCAGGCGGGCGTCGACTGGTGGCTGGAGATGACGGGCCGCGGCGGCGAGGGCATGGTCGTCAAGCCGGTCGGCGCGGTGGTGCGCAGCGAGCAGGGTCGGCTCGTGCAGCCGGGCATCAAGTGCCGTGGGCGCGAGTACCTCCGGATCATCTACGGCCCGGAGTACACCCGTCCCGAGAACCTCGCACGGCTGCGCGGCCGCTTCCTCAACCACAAGCGGTCGCTGGCGATCCGCGAGTACGCGCTGGGGCTGGAGGCCCTGGACCGGCTCGCGGACGGCGAACCGCTGTGGCGGGTCCACGAGGCGGTGTTCGGCGTCCTGGCCCTGGAGTCCGAACCGGTGGACCCCCGTCTGTGACGGGTACGCACCCGACTCCGGGGGCCGGGGGCCCGGCTCCGGGGGCCGGGGGCCCGGCTCCGGGGGCCGGGGCCCCGGCTCCGGCCCCCGGCGCACACCCCCGTCCTCGCAGACCGGACGGGCCGGCCGCTCGGCCGCGCTCCGTGCCCCCGGGGCGGCCCCGGGCGGCGGAACCATGTCGTGCCGGCCCGGCGTCTCCCAGGTGATCAACTGGAGGAGTAGGCACAGTGCGGATCTACATCAGCGCCGACATGGAGGGCATCACCGGACTCGTCGACGCCGACGACGTCCAGCCGGCCGGCCGGGACTACGAGCGGGGACGGCTGATGATGGCGGAGGACGTCAACGCCGCCGTCCGCGGCGCCCTCGCCGCCGGTGCCACCGACGTCGTCGTCAACGACGCGCACGGCCCGATGCGCAACCTGCTGCCCGAGGCCCTGCACCCGGCGGTCCGCCTCGTCCGCGGCAAGCCCAAGCAGATGGGCATGCTCGAAGGCCTCACCCCCAGGCACCACGCCATGATCGGTGTCGGGTACCACTCCCGGGCCGGAGTGCTCGGTGTGCTCAGCCACAGCTTCATGGGGCACGAGATCGAGGACATGTGGCTGGACGGACGCCCGGTCGGCGAGATCGGGCTGGCCCACGCCACCGCAGCGGCGATCGGCGTGCCCCTGGTGGCACTCACCGGCGACGACACCGCCTGCGACGAGGCGACCGCGTGGGACGACTCCGTCACCACCGTCGCTGTGAAGTACGCGCGGGACCGCTTCGCGGCCCGGCTGCGCCCGGCCGACGAGGCGCGCGAGGCCATCGAGAAGGCCGTCACCACTGCTCTGTCGGCCCACGCCGTACGGGCCGAGCCGACGCCCCCACAGGGACCGCGGGCTCCCCGTGAGCTCACCGTGCGCTGGCAGTCGGCCTCCGTCGCCGCCACGCTCCAGGGCATTCCCGGCGTCACGGCCACGGACAGCCGGACCGTCCGGGCGGAGGGCCAACTGCCCTCCCTGTACCGGCTGTTCGGCGTGTGGATGCGGGTGGCGGCGTCCCTGACGAACCAGCCGCCGTACTGCTGACCGACGTCGCGGACAGCCTGGGCGCCGTCCGCCGCGGCCCGCCCCGCCTGGGCGTCATCCCACCAGCCGCAGCCGTACCCCCGCCACCCCCACCCGCACCGTCTGACCCCACACCAGCTCCAGCGCGTCGCCCTCCATCCCGTCCCCGAACGCGATGAGTCGGTCGGACTCCACGGTCAGGGACAGGCGGTCGGACGCCGTGAGGTGGCCGGCCACGAGTGAGGTGCCGGTGGCCGGCGACGGCCAGGCCTCGCGGACGAACCACAGCAGGCGTTCGTCCGTGGGGCCGGGCAGTGTCAGCTTCCCGCCCCGCTCCTGCCATACGGAGCGGAGCCAGCCGCCGGCCCCCGTCCCGGTGCCCACCAGGACCCCGGAGGAGGCCTGGGGCTCGACGGCACCCCCGTACTCGTCGAGCCCCAGCCGGTAGCGGGCCGTCTGATGGCCCGCGGCTCCCAGATAGATCTCGTTCAGCGCCACCAGGCGCTGCGTGTCGTCCGCTACGGCCTCGACCATGGTCAGCTCGTCGGCCCGGCTCCGGTGCGCCGACGCGAGCAGCGCCGCCGCGTCTTCGGGGCGGTGCCGCACCAGTACCCCCGGGTTGCGTCCCGGGTCCGAGTCGATCCCGATGACGGGTTGTCCCGCGAGGTACTTGGCGACGTTGGCGACGAGCCCGTCCTGGCCGACCACGACGACCACGTCCTCCGGGGCGAACAGGAACCGGTCCAGGTCGCCGCGTTCGACCCGGGCCTGACGCCAGGTCAGCGGGATCGCCGCCACCGCACCGGCCAGCGCCTCGCGGTCCCGCCGGTGCCGCTCGGCCACCTCCGCGATGTCGCGTCCCCGGGAGGAGAGGAAGAACGCCGCCTGCCCGTGCGTCCCGTGCCGGGCGACGAGCTCCTCGTACTCCGTGGTGCGATGGACGAGGACCACCCGGGGCGCGAGGCTCACCGTTCGTCCCCGGCGTCCGGGTTGCCCAGCTTGGCGAGCAGCCCCGTGAGGACGTCGGGCGACACCGTGACGCTGTCGATCCGCGGCAGGTTCTCCGCGAGCCGGGTGCCCGTGAGGGCGTGCAGCGTGCTGACGTCCACGTCCGCGTGGACCCGCAGCCAGGCGGCCTGTGCCTCGGCACGGGCCGCGCCGACCTCGCGTTCGGCCTGCGCCTCGGCCCCGGCGAGCCGCACCTTGCGGGTGGCCTCCGCTTCGGCGAGGCGCAGTGCGCGGGTGGCCTCCGCCTCCGCGAGACGCACCGTCCGCGCCGCCTCCGCGCCCGCCCGCACCGCGTCGGCGGCCGCGTGCTCCTCCGCCTCGCGCCGCGCGTTCGTGCCGCGCTGGTCGACCAGCTGCTCCTCGCGCCGGGCGAGTTCGATCTGGCTGGCGAGTTCGTTCTCGGCGATGGCGCGTTCGCGCTCGACGGCGACGGCGCGGCGCTCGTACGTCGCCTTGTCGGCGTCCTGCTGGATCTGCTCGCGGGCCGGGGTGCGCAGGGCCCGCTCCACCTCGGGCTCCGGGCGCAGGGCGACGACGCGGACGGCCACCACCTCGATGCCCGTCGCGGGCAGCCGGGGCTCGGCCGCGAGCCCTCCGGCGATCCGCTCCCGCACCGCGGCGACACCGTCGACCAGGGCGGACGCCAGCGAGGTACGGGCCAGGACGTCCAGCGCGTGCTGCTGGGCCGTCTCGGTCAGCAGCGATCCCAGCTGTTCCAGGGGGGTGCCGCGCCAGGCGCCGGTGTCGGGGTCGATGGAGAAGTCCAGGCGGGCGGCGGCGACGGCGGGGTCGACGACGCGGTAGGTGACGGTCGCCTGGACGGCGACGTCCTGGAAGTCGGAGGTGCGGGCGTGGAACGTCATCGCCAGTTCGCGGTCGTCGACCGGGACCTCGGAGAGCGCGGCGGTCAGGGAGCGGTACCAGAAGCTGAGCCCGGGGCCGTCGTGGACCAGCCGGCCCGACCGGTGGTGCCGGACGTGGGCGGTCGGTGCTCCGCGCAGATGGCGCCAGCCGAACCGGCGCGTGATGTCGGCCATGGGAAACCCCCTCGTCGTCGGGCGTCCGCCGGGCGGGGATGATCTCCCGCCGCCGCGCGCCCGTCGTCCACTCCGCATTGTCGTCAGTAAGACGATAATGGCGAGGCGAGCTTATCGTCAAGAGGACGAAATGAATGCGTTCGGGCTCGTGCGATCGGCGGGTGAACGCGCGTCCGGATGGTCAGGATGGAGGCATGGGATTCCAAGTCGACTCCGAGGCCGGGCGGCTGCGCCGCGTCATCCTTCACCGGCCGGATCTTGAGCTCAAAAGGCTCACCCCCAGCAACAAGGACGCCCTGCTCTTCGACGACGTGCTCTGGGTGCGCCGGGCGCGCGCCGAGCACGACGGATTCGCGGACGTCCTGCGCGACCGCGGGGTCACCGTCCATCTCTTCGGTGACCTGCTCGCCGAGACGCTGGAGATCCCGGCGGCCAGAGCACTCGTCCTGGACCGGGTCTTCGACGAGAAGGAGTACGGGCCGCTGGCCACCGACCACTTGAGGGCCTCGTTCGAGACTCTGCCCGCCGCCGAGCTGGCGTCCGTCCTCGTCGGGGGGATGACCAAGCGGGAGTTCCTGGACGTCCACCCGGAGCCGACCTCCGTGCGCTTCCATGTCATGGACCTCGACGACTTCCTGCTCGGGCCGCTGCCCAACCACCTCTTCACCAGGGACACCTCGGCCTGGATCTACGACGGGGTCTCCATCAACGCCATGCGCTGGCCGGCGCGCCAGCGCGAGACCGTGCACTTCGAGGCGATCTACCGGCACCACCCGCTCTTCCGTGACGAGGGCTTCCACATCTGGTCGGAGGGTCAGGCCGACTACCCGTCCACCATCGAGGGCGGCGACGTGCTCGTCATCGGCAACGGCGCCGTGCTCATCGGCATGAGCGAGCGGACCACGCCGCAGGCCGTCGAGATGCTCGCGCACAAACTCTTCGCCGCCGGCTCGGCGCGCACCATCGTCGCCCTCGACATGCCCAAGCGGCGGGCCCTGATGCACCTCGACACCGTGATGACCATGGTCGACGGCGACATCTTCACGCAGTACGCGGGCCTCGGCATGCTCCGCTCGTACACCATCGAGCCGGGCGTGGAGGACAAGGAGCTCAAGGTCACCGACCACCCCCCGGAGCACATGCACCGCGCGATCGCCGCCGCGCTCGGACTCAATGAGATCCGTGTGCTGACCGCCACTCAGGACGTCCACGCGGCCGAGCGCGAGCAGTGGGACGACGGCTGCAACGTGCTGGCCGTCGAGCCGGGCGTCGTCATCGCCTACGAGCGGAACTCCACCACCAACACGCACCTGCGCAAGCAGGGCATCGAGGTCGTCGAGATCCCGGGCAGCGAGCTGGGCCGCGGCCGGGGCGGGCCGCGCTGCATGAGCTGCCCGATCCAGCGGGACGCCGTGTAGGAGCCGGTGCACGCGGCGCGTGCGGTAGGGCGGGTCGGGACGCCGCGTACAGGCGGTGGGGCATCGTGGAGGCGTGCGGCCGCCGCGAACGAGGAGGCAGGCGCCGTATAGAAATGCTGAGTATCGTATAGAATTCCAAGGTCCTCGTCTTCGTAACCCTGGAGCGCCCCCATGGCGACAGTCCCGACCGCCCTCGCCGGCCGCCACTTCCTCAAGGAGCTGGACTTCACCGAGGAGGAGTTCCGTAGCCTGATCGAGCTGGCCGCCGAGCTCAAGGCGGCCAAGAAGGCGGGGACCGAGACCCAGTACCTGCGGGGCAGGAACATCGCGCTGATCTTCGAGAAGACCTCCACGCGCACGCGCTGCGCGTTCGAGGTGGCCGCCGCGGACCAGGGCGCCTCGACGACCTGCCTCGACCCCTCCGGCTCGCAGATGGGGCACAAGGAGTCCGTGAAGGACACCGCCCGCGTACTCGGCCGGATGTTCGACGCGATCCAGTACCGGGGGGACAGCCAGGCGTCCGTCGAAGAGCTCGCCGCCTACGCGGGCGTGCCGGTCTACAACGGCCTGACGGACGACTGGCACCCCACCCAGATGCTCGCCGATGTGCTCACGATGACCGAGCACTGCGACAAGCCGCTGGGCGAGATCGCCTTCGCCTACCTCGGCGACGCCCGCTTCAACATGGGCAACTCGTACCTGATCACCGGCGCGCTGCTGGGCATGGACGTCCGCATCGTCGCCCCGCAGGCCTACTGGCCCGCCGACGAGATCGTCGCACGCGCCCGCAAGCTCGCCGAGCGCAGCGGCGGACGCGTGACGCTGACCGAGATCCCCTCCGAGGGGGTCGCCGGCGTCGACTTCGTCGCCACCGACGTCTGGGTCTCCATGGGCGAGCCCAAGGAAGTGTGGGACGAGCGCATCGGCGCGCTGTCCCCGTACGCCGTGACGATGGACGTCCTGCGGCTCACCGGCAACCCCGACGTCAAGTTCCTGCACTGCCTGCCCGCCTTCCACGACCTCGGCACCAAGGTCGGCCGCGAGCTGTACGAGACCCACGGCCTGGACTCCCTGGAGGTCACCGACGAGGTCTTCGAGTCGGCGCACTCGGTCGTCTTCGACGAGGCGGAGAACCGGTTGCACACCATCAAGGCGATCCTCGTCGCCACGCTCGCCTGAGCACCGCGGCCGGTCGCGCGGCGGCGCCCCGGTCCCGGCACGGTCCGTGTCGTGTGTGCCGCAGGCCCGGTGTCGCGCGCCCCCGTGCGTGGCGCCCCGGTCCCGGCGGTACGCGTAGCGCGTGCGGCGCCTCCGCCCGGCGGAGCCCGCGACACGTGTCGTACGGCGGTCGGGAATGCCGAGGCGTCTCGCACATCGGCCCGGCCTGCCCGTACCATCCTCGACGGCCCCGGAACCACCCCTTCCGCAGCCCGTCGCGCGGCCAACCCAGCCGCACCCGCACCACCGAAATGAGCACCACCCGCATGCCCGCTCCCACCCTCAGGCCCACCCGCCGCGTCAAGTCCCCCGAGCTGCTGATCGCCGAATCCGGCGCGGACCTCGACGGGCACGGACTCCAGCGCACCATGGGTCTCTTCCAGCTCATCTGCTTCGGCGTCGGCGCGATCGTCGGCACCGGCATCTTCGTCGGCCTGTCCGACTCTGTCGCCCAGGCCGGACCCGCCGTGGTCGTGTCCTTCATCCTCGCGGCCATCACCTGCGTCTTCACCGCGTTCTCGTTCGCGGAGCTCGGCGGCGCGATCCCGGTCTCGGGCTCGTCCTACTCCTTCGCCTACGCCGGACTCGGCGAGGGCACCGCCTTCCTGGTCGGCTGGTGCCTGCTCCTGGAGTACGGCGTCTCCGTCTCGGCCGTGGCGGTCGGCTGGAGCCAGTACGTGAACGAACTGCTCGGCAGCCTCACCGGCGCCCAGCTTCCCGCCGCGCTCTCCGCGGGCCCGTCGGACGGCGGGATCGTCAACCTCCCCGCGGTCATCGTGATCGCGCTGGCGTCCGTCCTGCTGGTGCGCGGCGTGCGCGAGAGCGCGCGGGCGACGGCCGCGATGGCCGTGCTCAAGCTCGTCGTCCTCGTCCTGTTCTGCGCCGTCGGCTTCAGCGCCTTCAAGGACGGCAACCTCACCCCGTTCTCCCCGGCGGGACTCGGCGGCATCGGTGCGGGCACCACCGCCGCCTTCTTCTCCTACATCGGCTTCGACGCGATCACCACCGCAGGCGAGGAGGCCAAGAACCCGCGCCGCAACATCCCCATCGCCATCCTCGTCTGCATCGGCCTGGTCACGCTGCTCTACTGCGCGGTCGCCCTCGCGGCGATCGGCGCCATCGGCGGGGACGAGGTCGGCGGCCGTCCCGCCGCGCTGTCGTACGTCGTGAACGAGGTCACCGGTTCCACGTCCGGTGGCGGGGTCATCGCCTTCGGGGCCGTGGTCGCCATCGCGTCGGTGGTCCTCGCGGTGATGTACGGCCAGACCCGCATCCTCATGTCGATGTCCCGCGACGGCCTCATCCCGCGGGTCTTCGAGCGGGTCTCCCCGAGGACCTCGACGCCCGTCGCCGGCACGCTGATCGTCGCGATCGTGTTCGCGATCCCCGCGGCCTTCGCGTCCCTGGACTCCGTGGTCAACCTGTGCACCATCGGGACCCTCGCCGTGATGGCCGCCGTGAACATCGCCGTGATCGCGCTCCGCCGCTCGGAGCCGGGCCTGGCGCGCTCGTTCCGGGTGCCGCTCTACCCCGTCGTGCCCCTGCTCGGCGTGGGCTTCTGCCTCTACCTGATGTACGAGACGGGCTGGACGACCTGGATCCAGTTCGCCTGCTTCCTCGCGGCCGGACTCCTGGTCTACGTGCTCTACGGGCGCCGCAACTCACGGCTGGCGGCCCGGGCCGCGGCGACGGCTACGCAGGCCGTCGCTGACGAGGTACCACAGGCAGTCTGAACCAGACCGCCTTGCCCGTGCCGGTGGGGCGGTGGCCGCAGGACGAGCTCAGGGTGCGGATCAGCAGCAGGCCGCGCCCGTGCTCCTGCCAGGGGTCCGGCTCCCCGACCGGGTGCGGGACCGTGAGATGCCCCGGCGGCGACGGGTCCGGGTCGTGCACCTCGACCCGGCAGCCGGTCGGCAGCAACTCCACGACCAGCTCTATGGGGCCGGTGCCCGCGGTGTGCTCCACCGCGTTCGCGACCAGCTCCGCGGTGAGCAGCTCCGCCGTGTCACTGTCGGCCGCGTGCTCCAACTCGGCCAGCGCCGTCCGCACCAGAGCGCGCGCGACGGGCACGGCCGCGACGGTGTGCGGCAGCGCGATGCGCCAGGAGGCGGGGGCCGGGGTGTCGTGCAAGGCGAGTCCGTTCATGGAGCAGCCTGTCCTGCTTTCAACCTCAGGAATGGTACGGCGCCGCCGGGCCGAGGCGGTCGGCGGGCCGTTCGGGGACCTTCCGGTGGTGCTGCGGGACGTCGGTCGAGGATCCGCCGGTACGTTCGCCCCGGCATCAGGGTGCGTACCCAGGTGGACGTCCCGTCTCCCCGAGGTGCTCCAGCCGTTACGCGGCTATCGAGGAACGGTGACTCGGTGACGGTGCGCTGTCGCGTCGTGACGACGAGGCGCGAGGCGCCCGACACACCGTCCGGGCTATCGCGCGGTCGTGACGACGGTCACGGATCGATGATAACTTCGTGAGAGGAGCCCTTTGGTACCCGCCGCCCGGTTCCCCCCAGGCCGCAGACCGCCGCCCCCGCCCGAGGAGGCCGCACGTCATGAGTCCCTTCACCGGATCCGCCGCCCGCACCTCCGACTGGCAGCACCTCAGGTGCGAGATCGCCGACGGGGTCGCCACGGTCACGCTGGCCCGCCCCGAGAAACTCAACGCGCTCACCTTCGGCGCCTACGCCGACCTGCGCGACCTGCTCGCCGAGCTGTCCCGTGAGAGGTCGGTCCGCGCCCTGGTGCTGGCGGGCGAGGGCCGCGGCTTCTGTTCCGGCGGTGACGTCGACGAGATCATCGGCGCCACCCTCGCCATGGACACCGCCCAGCTCCTCGACTTCAACCGGATGACCGGCCAGGTCGTCCGCGCCGTACGCGAGTGCCCCTTCCCGGTGATCGCGGCGGTGCACGGAGTGGCCGCCGGAGCGGGAGCCGTCCTCGCGCTCGCCGCCGACTTCAGGATCGCCGACCCGAGCGCCCGCTTCGCCTTCCTCTTCACCCGTGTCGGACTGTCCGGCGGCGACATGGGCGCGGCCTACCTGCTGCCCCGGGTCGTCGGACTCGGCCACGCGACCCGGCTGCTCATGCTCGGCGAACCCGTGCGCGCCCCCGAGGCCGAGCGCATCGGACTGATCAGCGAGATGGCCGACGAGGGCGCCGCCGACGAGAGGGCCCAGCGGCTCGCCCACCGCCTCGCCGAGGGCCCGGCCCTCGCGTACGCCCAGACGAAGGCCCTGCTCACCGCAGAACTGGACATGCCGCTCGCCGCCTCCGTCGAACTGGACGCCTCGACCCAGGCCCTCCTGATGAACGGGGAGGACTACGCCGAGTTCCACGCCGCCTTCACGGAGAAGCGGCCGCCGAAGTGGCGGGGGCGATAACCATGACGACACCGCGCGACACGGCGACGGCGGCGCACGACGGCACCCCTGGACGGCCGGGCCACCCCCTGCGGGTCGCCGTGATCGGAGGCGGGCCCGGCGGACTGTACGCCGCCGCGCTGCTCAAGCGCCTCGACCCGCGCCGCGAGATCACCGTCTGGGAACGCAACGCCCCCGACGACACCTTCGGCTTCGGCGTCGTGCTCTCCGACGAGACGCTCGGCGGCATCGAGCACGCCGACCCGGTCGTGTACGCGGCGCTCCAGGACGAGTTCGTGCGCTGGGACGACATCGACATCGTGCACCGCTCGGTCCGTCACACCTCCGGCGGCCACGGCTTCGCCGCCCTCGGGCGGCGCAGGCTCCTGGAGATCCTGCACGACCGCTGCCGCTCGCTCGGCGTCGACCTCCGCTTCCGGGCACCGGCCCCACCCGTGGCCGAGCTCATGGCGGCCCACGACCTCGTGATCGCCGCGGACGGCGTGCACAGCGCCACCCGGACCGCCCACGCCGACGTGTTCGGGCCGTCCGTCGAGGAGCACCGCTGCCGTTACATCTGGCTCGCCGCCGACTTCGCCTTCGACGCCTTCCGCTTCGAGATCGCCGAGACCGAGCACGGCGTGATGCAGCTGCACGGCTACCCGTACGCCCCCGACGCCTCCACCGTCATCGTGGAGATGCGCGAGGAGGTGTGGCGAGCGGCCGGCTTCGCGGACCTCGACGAGGAACAGTCCGTCGAACAGTGCGGGAAGATCTTCGCGGACACCCTCGGCGGCCGGCCGCTGCGGTCGAACAAGTCCGCCTGGACGACCTTCCGCACCGTCGTCAACGACCACTGGTCGCACGAGAACCTGGTCCTGCTCGGCGACGCCGCGCACACCGCGCACTTCTCCATCGGCTCCGGCACCAAGCTCGCCGTCGAGGACGCGCTCGCGCTCGCCGCCTGCCTGGAGGAACAGCCCGGCCTCTCCCAGGCTCTCGCCGCCTACGAGGAGGAGCGGCGGCCGGTCGTCGCCTCCACCCAGCGGGCCGCCCGCGCCAGCCTGGAGTGGTTCGAGGACATCCGCTTCCATCTCGGCCAGCCCGCACGGCAGTTCGCCTTCAACCTGCTCACCCGCAGCCGCCGCGTCACGCACGACAACCTGCGGCTGCGCGACGCGCGCTTCACGGAGTCGGTGGAGCGCGAGTTCGGCTGCCCGCCGGGGACACCCCCGATGTTCACGCCGTTCCGGATGCGTGGCCTGACCCTGCGCAACCGCGTCGTCGTCTCACCCATGGACATGTACTCGGCCGTCGACGGCGTCCCCGGCGACTTCCACCTCGTCCACCTGGGTGCGCGGGCGCTGGGCGGCGCCGGCCTGGTGATGACCGAGATGGTGTGCGTGAGCGCCGAGGGCCGCATCACCCCCGGCTGTGCGGGCATGTACACCCACCGACAGGCCGACTCCTGGCGGCGGATCATCGAATTCGTGCACCGACAGGCCCCCGGCACCGCCATCGGCGTGCAGCTCGGCCACGCCGGGCGCAAGGGGTCGACGAAGCTGATGTGGGAGGGCATCGACGAGCCCCTGGACGACGGCAACTGGCCCCTCGTGGCGGCCTCCCCGATCCCCTACAAGCCGGGGAGCCAGACGCCCCGCGAGCTGTCCCGCGCCCAGCTCACCGATCTGCGCGAGCAGTTCGTGTCGGCCGCCTGGCGGGCCGCACGCTGCGGCTTCGACCTGCTCGAACTGCACTGCGCCCATGGCTATCTGCTCTCCGGCTTCCTGTCGCCGCTGACCAACAGGCGCACCGACGGATACGGCGGCGACCTCGCCCGGCGGCTGCGCTTCCCGCTCGAGGTCTTCGACGCCGTACGTGCCGTGTGGCCCGAGGAGCGGCCCATGACCGTCCGCATCTCCGCCACCGACTGGGCGGACGGCGGCACCACCGGCGACGACGCCGTGGAGATCGCGCGGGCCTTCGCCGCGCACGGCGCCGACGCGGTCGACGTGTCGACGGGGCAGGTGGTGCCGGACGAGCGGCCCGACTACGGCCGGTCCTACCAGACGCCGTACGCCGACCGGATCCGCCACGAGACCGGCGTCCCGGTGATCGCCGTCGGCGCGATCTCCTCCTGGGACGACGTCAACTCCCTCGTCCTGGCCGGACGCACGGACCTGTGCGCGCTCGCCCGACCGCACCTCTACGACCCGCACTGGACCCTGCACGCGGCGGCCGAGCAGGGCTACGACGGCCCGGGGATCGCCTGGCCGACGCCCTACCGGGCGGGTAGCAGGCCTCCGCGGACCGGACGCACCGACGCCCCCAAGCCCCGCCTCACGCTGGGTATTTGAGGGTGGGCCGGGGTGTGATGGCGGACTTCGCCGTGCCGGATCCACGCGCCGCCGGACCCGCTGCTCACACCCCCTCGGAGTCCCCGGATCCCCCGGGCACCTGCGCGAACTGCGCCCCGGCGTCCCGCAGTCGTGCGTGCAGCGCCCTGAACACCGCGGCCGAGCGGGCGCCGGGCCAGCCCCGGGGGAGCAGCGCGGCGGGCAGCCCCGGATCGGTGTACGGGAGGTGCCGCCAGGAATCCAGGGCCAGCAGGTAGTCGCGGTAGGCCTCTTCGGGCGGGGTGTCCGCGCGCCGCTCCCAGTCGTGCAGGACGGGCGCGTGCTGGTCGAGGAACGCCTCGTGCTGCTTGGCGATCGCCGCCAGGTCCCACCAGCGGGCGACCGCGTCGGCCGTCGCAGCGAACCCCAGGTGCTCCCCGCGGAACAGTTCCACGTACGGGCCGAGCCGCAGGCGCTCCAGGGTGTGCCGCGTCTCCTCGTGGAGCCGCGCCGGAGCGATCCAGACCCCGGGGGCCGCCGTCCCGAAGCCGAGACCGGCGAGCCGGGAGCGCAGTACGTGCCGCTTCTGCCGCTCCGACTCCGGTACCGAGAACACGGCGAGCACCCAGCCCTCGTCCTCGGGAGGCGTCGTCGCGTACACCCGGCGGTCGCCGTCGTCGAGCAGCTGCCGCGCGTCCGGGGAGAGCGCGTACCCGGCCGCGCCCGCCGCCGTGCGGACCGGTTCGAGAAGGCCACGGCGCTTGAGCCGTGACACCGACGACCGCACGGAGGGCGCGTCGACGCCCACCGCGGCGAGGAGCCGGATCAACTCGGCCACCGGCACGGGGCCGGGCATGAATCGGCCGTACGCGCCGTAGAACGTGACGATGAGGGACCGGGGGGCGTGCTGCTCTGACACGTTGATCACTCTAGTGCGCGAAGATCACTTGGGATCGCCGCCCGTGGGCGCGCCACCGGGCGCCGGGGGACCGGAGGCCGTGCCGGAACCCGTCCCGGTGCGCAGCCGGAAGCGCTGGAGTTTCCCGGTCGCGGTGCGCGGCAGCGCGTCCAGGAAGACGATCTCGCGGGGGCATTTGTACGGCGCCAGCTCGGACTTGAGGAAGCCGCGCAGCGCCTCGGGGTCCCGGTACGCGCCGGGCCGCAGTACGACGTGGGCGACGACGACCTGCCCGCGGTCCTCGTCGGGTCTCCCCACCACCGCGGTCTCCACCACGTCTGGATGGCGCAGCAGCGCGTCCTCGACCTCGGGGCCGGCGATGTTGTAGCCCGCCGAGATGATCATGTCGTCGGCGCGGGCGACATAGCGGAAGTAGCCGTCGGGGTCGCGTACATAGGTGTCGCCGGTGATGTTCCAGCCGCCGCGCACGTACTCGCGCTGCCGCGGGTCGGCGAGGTAGCGGCAGCCCACAGGGCCGCGCACGGCGAGCAGCCCCGGCTCCCCGTCCGGCACCGGCTCCCCGTCGGCGTCGACCACGCGCGCGTGCCACCCCGGTACGGGGACGCCGGTCGTGCCGGGGCGGATGTGCCCGTCGGCGGCGGAGATGAAGATGTGCAGCAGTTCGGTGGCGCCGATGCCGTTGATGATGCGCAGCCCGGTGCGGCTGTGCCAGTCCTGCCAGGTCCCGGCCGGCAGGTTCTCGCCCGCCGACACGCAGCGCCGCAGCGACCGGGTGTCATGGTCGTCCAGCTCGGCCAGCATCGCCCGGTAGGCGGTCGGAGCGGTGAACAGCACGGAGACGCGATGCTCGGCGATCGCGGGCAGCAACTGCTTCGGGCCCGCCTGTTCGAGCAGCAGGGAACAGGCGCCGACGCGCATCGGGAAGACGACGAGCCCACCGAGCCCGAAGGTGAATCCCAGCGGGGGGCTGCCCGCGAAGACGTCGTCCTCCCGCGGCTGCAGCACATGCCTGGAGAAGGTGTCCGCGATCGCCAGCACATCGCGGTGGAAGTGCATGCAGCCCTTGGGCCGGCCGGTCGTACCCGAGGTGAAGGCGATCAGCGCGACGTCGTCGGCCGCGGTGTCGACGGCCTCGTACGGCTCGTCCGGCGCACCCGTGATGCGCAGCAGCAGGTCGTCCGGGGTGTCGCCGCCGAAGGTGGTGACCTGGAGGCCGGGGACCTCCGCCTTGACCAGGTCGTCGACCGACCGCACGTCGCACAGGGCGTGGGTCACCCGGGCGATGGCGCAGATCGTGCTCAGTTCGTGCTGCCGCTGCTGGGCGAGCACCGTGACGGCGACGGCCCCGGCCTTCAGGACCGCCAGCCAACAGGCGGCCAGCCACGGCGTGGTCGGGCCGCGCAGCAGCACCCGGTTGCCCGGGACGACGCCCAGCTCGGCGGTCAGCACATGCGCGATGCGGTCGACGCGGGTGCGGAGCTGGCCGTACGTCCACGGCTCGCCGGAGGCCGTGCGGAACACGGGGCGCTCGGGGCGGGTGTGGCCGAGGAGCTCGGCCGCGCAGTTCAGCCGGTCGGGGTAGCGCAGCTCCGGGAGGTCGAAGCGGAGATCGGGCCACTGCCCGGGGGGCGGGAGATGGTCGCGGGGGAACGTGTCGACGTGGGCCGAGTCCGTCGGCCGCACGGTGTCACCGGCATCCCTGGGGTCCATGGTGGTTCGCCCCCTCGTCGTGGTGGGCTCGCACAAGGAGCGTATCGTGTTGGTGACGACAGTCAACGGTACGCGATAACGTGGAGGCGCGACCCGACCGGCCCCGACGCGCGGGCCACCGGGGGAGAGGGGACCGGCGATGACCGCATTCTCACTCGATCCGGCGCGGACCGCCTGGTGTGCGGAGCTGCGCGCACTGGCCGGTGAGCGGCTGCTCCCGCTCGCCCGGGAGGGCGAACCGGGCCACGTCAACCGCCCCCTCGTCGCCGAACTCGGCCGACTCGGCCTGCTCGCCCGCCTGTTCGCCTCCGACGCGCTCGACCTGTGCCTGATGCGCGAGTCGCTCGCCCGGGCGTGCACGGAGGCCGAGACCGCGCTCGCCCTCCAGGGCCTGGGCGCCCATCCGGTGCACGCGTACGGCACCAAGGCCCAGCGCGACCGCTGGCTCCCCGGCGTCCACACCGGCGCGACGGTCGCCGCCTTCGCGCTCAGCGAGCCCGGCGCCGGCTCGGACGCGGCGGCGCTCGCCCTGCGGGCGGACAAGGACGGCTCCGGGACCTGGCGGCTGACCGGCGAGAAATGCTGGATCTCCAACGCGCCCGAGGCCGACTTCTACACCGTCTTCGCGCGCACCACCGCCGACGCCGGGGCCCGCGGCGTCACCGCCTTCCTCGTCCCCGCCGACCGGGCGGGACTCACCGGCACCCCCCTCGACATGCTCTCGCCGCACCCCATCGGGGCCCTCGCCTTCGACGCCGTGCCGGTCACCGCCGACGACGTGCTCGGCGAACCGGACCGCGGCTTCCGGGTCGCCATGAACACCCTCAACCGCTTCCGGCCGAGCGTGGGCGCCTTCGCGGTCGGCATGGCGCAGGCGGCACTCGACGCGACCCTGGCGCACACGAGCCGGCGCGAGGCCTTCGGCGGCCCCCTGAAGGACCTCCAGGCCGTGGCCCACCAGGTCGCCGAGATGGCCCTGCGCACGGAGGCCGCCCGCCTGATGGTGTACGCGGCCGCGGCCGCGTACGACGAAGGGGCCCCGGACGTGCCCAAACGGGCGGCCATGGCGAAGCTGCTGGCCACCGAGACGGCCCAGTACGTCGTCGACGCCGCCGTCCAGCTGCACGGCGCCCGCGCCCTGCGCCGCGGCCACCTCCTCGAACACCTCTACCGCGAGGTGCGCGCACCGCGGATCTACGAGGGCGCGAGCGAGGTCCAGCGGGCGGTCATCGCCAAGGAGCTGTACCGGCCGGCCGGACCGGCCGGGACACCGCCCCCGGGGAACGCCCGGGAGCGCAGGCCGCACTCCGGTGCCGAAGGAGAGAGCGAGGCCCCATGACCGCCGAGCGCGTCAACCCGCCCGGACTGTCGCCGCCCACGGGCTTCTCGCACGCGGTCGTCGCGAGCGGCAGCCGCGTCGTTTTCCTGGCGGGCCAGACCGCGCTCGACGCGGACGGGAAGGTGGTCGGCGAGACCCTGCCCGAGCAGTTCGAGCGGGCGCTGACCAATCTGCTGACCGCGCTGCGCGCGGCGGGCGGAGCCCCGTCGGACCTCGCCCGGGTCACCGTCTACGCCACGGACGTCGCCGACTACCGTGCCCAGGCGGCCGAACTCGGCCGCGTCTGGCGCCGGTTGGCGGGACGGGACTATCCCGCGATGGCCCTGATCGGCGCGGCCCGCCTCTGGGACGAACAGGCCCTCGTCGAACTGGACGGCTTCGCGGTGCTGCCGTAGCCCCGCAGTGTTTCAGGCCGCGACGGCGAGCTGCTCGACGAACACCCGGTGCGGCGCGACGACGCTGCCGTCGGGGAGCAGTTCGCCGCTGTCGTCGAAGACGATCGCGCCGTTGCACAGGAGGTTCCAGCCCTGCTCGGGGTGGGCCGCCACGATGTGCGGGGCGATGGAGTCCGCGGACGGGCACGAAGACCGGTGGGAACACATGGTGCACCTCCACGTCGGATGCGATGAGTGTCGGCGGCGGTGTCGTCGCCCTCGCATGAACAGACCATGCGCGCGCCGCGAACTCATCGGAACAGCCGGCCGTGAAGCGTGACAACACGCGGACAACTCTCGGACGGCCCCGGGACGGACGGTGCGGATCCGCCACGGACTCGCCACCGATGGGGTGACGGTCGCCGCCCCTGGGCCGCCGGGCCGGTACCTGTGGAGCACACGTCCCCGCACCCCGCTCCTGGAGGTACCCCATGTCGCTGCGTCATGCCGTAGGCACGGCCGCCGGTGCCGCGCTGCTCCTGCTCGCCGCCCCGTCCGCGACGGCGCTGTCCGGGCCCGCCCATTCGACCCCGGGCGACGAACTCACCGTCGACGCGACCGGAGGCGTCGCCGCCGACGGCACCATCACCGTGTCCGGCACCTACCGGTGCGCGAGCAGCAGTGGGCCGGTGTTCGTGTCCTCGGCGGTGTCGCAGGGGGACTCCGAGGTGCAGCACGGCATCGGCGGCACCGCCGCGGTCTGCGACGGTGTCCTGCACCGCTGGACCAACTCGGAGAAGCGCGAGCCGGGCACCCTCGTACCCGGCCCGGCCCACGTCGCGGCCACTCTCATGGAACTGAGCTCCGGCCCACTGCCCCTGCCGGTCTTCCACGCGACCCGGGAACAGGACATCACGGTCGTCGCGGACTGACACCGCGGCGACGACCGGAGAGACCGCCCACGGCCCGCGCCGCACCGGTGCGGCACGGGCTCCGGTCCCGTCAGATGTCCCGGAAGATCTCGATCTGCGCCCCGATCGAGTTGAGGCGCTCGGCGAGGTCCTCGTAACCCCGGTTGATGACGTACACGTTGCGCAGCACCGACGTACCCTCGGCCGCCATCATCGCCAGCAGGACGACCACGGCCGGTCGCAGTGCCGGCGGGCACATCATCTCGGCGGCGCGCCAGCGCGTCGGGCCCTCGACCAGCACCCGGTGCGGGTCGAGGAGCTGGAGGCGGCCGCCGAGACGGTTGAGGTCCGTCAGGTAGATGGCCCGGTTGTCGTAGACCCAGTCGTGGATCAGGGTCTTGCCCTGCGCGACCGCCGCGATGGCCGCGAAGAAGGGGACGTTGTCGATGTTCAGGCCCGGGAACGGCATCGGGTGGATCTTGTCGATCGGCGCCTCCAGCTTGGAGGGCCGGACGGTCAGGTCGATCAGCCGCGTACGTCCGTTGTCGGCGAAGTACTCCGCGCTGCGGTCGTGGTCGAGGCCCATCTCCTCCAGGACCGCGAGCTCGATCTCCAGGAACTCGATCGGCACCCGGCGCACCGTCAGCTCGGACTCGGTGACCACGGCGGCGGCCAGCAGGCTCATCGCCTCGACCGGGTCCTCGGAGGGCGAGTAGTCCACGTCCACGTCGATGTTCGGCACACCGTGCACGGTGAGCGTGGTGGTGCCGATGCCCTCCACCCGGACGCCCAGGGCCTCCAGGAAGAAACACAGGTCCTGGACCATGTAGTTGGAGGACGCGTTGCGGATGACGGTGACGCCGTCGTGGCGGGCGGCGGCGAGCAGCGCGTTCTCGGTCACCGTGTCGCCGCGCTCGGTCAGCACGATCGGGCGGCCCGGGGTCACCGAGCGGTCCACCTGGGCGTGGTAGAGGCCCTCGGTGGCGGCGATGTCGAGCCCGAACCGGCGCAGCGCGATCATGTGCGGCTCGATGGTGCGGGTGCCGAGGTCGCAACCGCCCGCGTAGGGCAGCTTGAAGTGGTCCATACGGTGCAGCAGCGGTCCGAGGAACATGATGATGGACCGCGTACGGCGGGCGGCCTCGGCGTCGATCGCCTCCATCTCCAGCTCGCTCGGAGGCACGATCTCCAGGTCGACGCCGTCGTTGATCCACCGGGTGCGGACGCCGATCGAACCGAGTACCTCCAGAAGGCGGTACACCTCTTCGATGCGGGCCACGCGGCGCAGTACCGTGCGCCCCTTGTTCAGGAGCGTCGCGCACAGCAGCGCCACACAGGCGTTCTTGCTGGTCTTGACGTCGATCGAGCCGGACAGACGACGTCCGCCCACGACCCGCAGATGCATCGGCCCCGCGTAGCCCAGCGAGACGATCTCGCTGTCCAGGGCCTCACCGATTCGGGCGATCATCTCAAGGCTGATGTTTTGGTTGCCGCGCTCGATGCGATTGACGGCGCTCTGACTGGTGCCGAGCGCCTCGGCGAGCTGCGACTGCGTCCAGCCCCGGTGCTGACGGGCGTCACGGATGAGCTTGCCGATGCGTACGAGGTAGTCGTCTGCCATGGCGCGACCGTATATCGGATGTGAGATAAAGAAAAATGGAGCGCACCCTTCCGGGTTGCGGGGGTCATCGCGAGTCCGTCACAAGGGAGTTCGGGCGCCGTGTTCCCGCGGCGCGGCGACCGTGGTGGCGCATCCGGGGTGCAGCCCGTTCACGTCCTGTCCGGTGAGTGCCGCGACCGGACGCTTCCATGACGATTCGTCGGAACTGAGAAGTTTTGTCGTGAGTCCGGGCGTTTCGTCCGTCGCCTCACGCACCGCCGTGCGGACCGGGCCGGGAAGCTCGCGGCGGCCTCGGCAGCGGCTCCTCGCGGTGCGCGGCGACGAGCGTGTCCCGCTCCAGTGTCCGGCGCCGGCGCGGTTCGGCCTCACCCGCGCGCAGTCCCGCGACGAGCCCGTGCGGCCCCTCGGCGGTACGACGGCGGCCCGCAGTCGGTCGCCGTCGGAGTCGAGCCGCCGCGCGTGCGAGCTCGGCGACGGCGGGATGCGGCGATGCGTCCTCCGCTTCGAGCGGCGCGCGCAGCCGGCCGCGATGGGGCAGCGGACCCTGCAGCGCGCGAAGTTGCTCCGCGCCGGTGAGGTCCGTGCCGCGCACCCGCAGGGCGTGCTCCACCACCTCCGGCACGTCGCTCACGACACCGGCACCCACGAAGTGCGGGACGCCGGGCAACTCCCGCTGCGTGGCGAGGATGCGTTCGACGAGCGGTGCGAGGGCGGCCGGGGCGGCGTGCCGCCCGGGCGGCAGGACGAGCGGGCGCATCCACGACCGTGCCCAGCGGTGCTCGTACACGCGCAGGTCGACGACCGCGTCGGGGCGCAGGAGTAGCAGGGCCAAGTCGTCGGAGGTGACGTCCTTGGCCCGAACCAGGGCGTGCCGCACCGGCGGGTCGGGGCCCTGGGTGGCGCTCGCGCGGGCGTCGGCGGACAGCGGCACCCGGATGAGGCGGTGGGGTTCCCGCTCCCCGGGCGCCGCCTGATCCGTCCCGCCTCGCCGGGCCCGGCCGCGGGTGTGGGCGGGGCGAGGAAGTGCGCCCCGTGGTGGGCGTGTCCGGTCGTCGAGCCCGCCGTCACGCGGCGCCCCCTGCGCACGTGATCCCCGTACGGCACCACCGTGGCGGTGACCGACTGCCGCGCACACTGGGTCCGAGCGTCTGCGGGAGAGACGGGTGGGGGCCTCAGCGCCGCCGGGCGCGCGTGGTGCGCCGCCACCCGAACGGCCCCGGCAGGTCCATCGACGTCGTCCGGCGCCCGGTGCTGCTGTGGGTGTGCTTCGGCCCGTGCCGGCCGCCGCCGGTGGTGATGGACCACGACTTGCGGTTGATGTTGAGCCGGACCCCGGGAAGTATGCGGAAACTCTTACGGAACGTGAGTGGCATGGCTGCCCCCCTTGCGACGGTTACGCCGGGTGGCTCCCGGCCGACACCGGGTACCCCGCAAGAGGCCGGGCATGACCAGCCAGCGCCCATGTACTAGAGTTATCTCGACATCGAGATATCTGCCGAGGCGCCCCGTAGCCGCCACCTCGGTAAGGGTTACCTAACTTAGCCTTACCTCAGCGGATCGGCCAAGACCGCGTGGCGGCAGGATTGCGGTGGTACGCGCACATCAATGAAGGAGACTGTCGTGTCGGCGAACAGCTTCGACGCCCGCAGCACGCTGCAGGTGGGCGACGAGTCGTACGAGATCTTCCGGCTGGACAAGGTGGAAGGCTCGGCTCGCCTTCCGTACAGCCTGAAGGTGCTGCTGGAGAACCTGCTCCGCACCGAGGACGGCGCCAACATCACCGCCGACCACATCCGGGCCCTCGGCGGCTGGGACTCCCAGGCGCAGCCGAGCCAGGAGATCCAGTTCACGCCGGCCCGCGTGATCATGCAGGACTTCACCGGCGTGCCCTGCGTCGTCGACCTCGCCACCATGCGTGAGGCCGTCAAGGAGCTCGGCGGCGACCCCGCGAAGGTCAACCCGCTCTCCCCGGCCGAGCTGGTCATCGACCACTCCGTCATCGCCGACAAGTTCGGCACCAGCGACGCCTTCGCGCAGAACGTCGAGCTGGAGTACGGCCGCAACAAGGAGCGCTACCAGTTCCTGCGCTGGGGTCAGACCGCCTTCGACGACTTCAAGGTCGTCCCGCCCGGCACCGGCATCGTCCACCAGGTGAACATCGAGCACCTCGCGCGCACGGTCATGGTGCGCAACGGCCAGGCGTACCCCGACACCCTCGTCGGCACCGACTCGCACACCACCATGGTCAACGGCCTCGGCGTCCTCGGCTGGGGCGTCGGCGGCATCGAGGCCGAGGCCGCGATGCTCGGCCAGCCGGTCTCCATGCTCATCCCGCGCGTCGTCGGCTTCAAGCTCACCGGTGAGCTGCCCGCCGGCACCACCGCCACCGACCTCGTGCTGACCATCACCGAGATGCTCCGCAAGCACGGCGTCGTCGGCAAGTTCGTCGAGTTCTACGGCGAGGGCGTCGCCGCCACCTCGCTCGCCAACCGTGCCACCATCGGCAACATGTCGCCGGAGTTCGGCTCCACCGCTGCGATCTTCCCGATCGACGACGAGACGCTGAACTACCTCAAGCTCACCGGCCGCTCCGAGCAGCAGGTCGCGCTCGTCGAGGCGTACGCCAAGGAGCAGGGCCTCTGGCTCGACCCGGCCGCCGAGCCCGACTTCTCCGAGAAGCTGGAGCTCGACCTCTCCACGGTCGTCCCCTCGATCGCCGGCCCGAAGCGCCCGCAGGACCGCATCGTCCTGGCCAACGCCGCCGAGCAGTTCAAGCAGGACGTCCGCAACTACGTGGACAGCGTGGACGAGGCGGGCCAGGAGTCCTTCCCGGCCTCCGACGCCCCGGCCATCCACCCCAACGGTGCGCCGTCCAACCCGGTCCAGGTCACCGCCCCCGACGGCTCGACCTACACGATCGACCACGGTGCGGTGACGGTCGCGGCCATCACCTCCTGCACCAACACCTCGAACCCGTACGTCATGGTCGCCGCGGCGCTCGTGGCGAAGAAGGCCGTGGAGAAGGGCCTGACCCGCAAGCCGTGGGTCAAGACCACCCTCGCCCCGGGCTCGAAGGTCGTCACCGACTACTTCGACAAGGCGGGCCTGACCCCGTACCTCGACAAGGTCGGCTTCAACCTCGTCGGCTACGGCTGCACCACCTGCATCGGCAACTCCGGCCCGCTGCCGGAGGAGGTCTCCAAGGCCGTCAACGACCACGACCTCGCGGTCACCTCGGTCCTCTCCGGCAACCGGAACTTCGAGGGCCGTATCAACCCCGACGTCAAGATGAACTACCTGGCCTCCCCGCCGCTGGTCGTCGCGTACGCCCTCGCCGGCTCCATGAAGGTGGACATCACCAAGGACGCCCTGGGCATCGACCAGGACGGCAAGCCGGTCTACCTGACCGACATCTGGCCGACCGAGGCCGAGGTCAACGACGTCGTGGCGAACGCCATCGGCGAGGACATGTTCAACAAGTCCTACCAGGACGTCTTCGCGGGCGACGCCCAGTGGCAGGCGCTGCCGGTCCCGACCGGCAACACCTTCGAGTGGGACCCGCAGTCCACCTACGTGCGCAAGCCCCCGTACTTCGAGGGCATGACGATGGAGACCACCCCGGTCTCCGACATCACGGGCGCCCGCGTCCTGGCCAAGCTGGGCGACTCGGTCACCACCGACCACATCTCCCCGGCCGGTGCGATCAAGGCCGACACTCCGGCCGGCAAGTACCTCACCGAGCACGGTGTGGAGCGTCGTGACTTCAACTCCTACGGCTCCCGTCGTGGCAACCACGAGGTCATGATCCGCGGCACGTTCGCCAACATCCGCCTGCGCAACCAGATCGCGCCGGGCACCGAGGGCGGCTACACCCGCGACTTCACGAAGGACGACGCTCCCGTCTCCTTCATCTACGACGCCTCGCGCAACTACATCGAGCAGGGTGTTCCGCTGGTCATCCTGGCCGGCAAGGAGTACGGCTCCGGCTCGTCCCGCGACTGGGCGGCCAAGGGCACCGCGCTCCTGGGCGTCAAGGCCGTCATCGCCGAGTCGTACGAGCGCATCCACCGCTCGAACCTCATCGGCATGGGTGTCCTCCCGCTCCAGTTCCCGGAGGGCGCCACGGCCGAGTCCCTCGGTCTGACCGGCGAGGAGACCTTCTCCTTCACCGGCGTCGAGGAGCTCAACAACGGCACCACCCCGCGCACGGTGAAGGTCACCACCGACACCGGCGTCGAGTTCGACGCGGTCGTCCGCATCGACACCCCCGGCGAGGCGGACTACTACCGCAACGGCGGCATCATGCAGTACGTGCTGCGCAACCTGATCCGCAAGTAAGCGGTACGGCAGGGCAGTTGTAGCGCGATCGAGGGCCGCATCCCCGGTGACGGGGGTGCGGCCCTTCGCGTTCCCCGGCGACGGGATCGCCGTCCGCGGTGCCGTTTCGCCGTTTGTCCGGGGGGTGGGTGGGTCGGGTCCGTGCCGGTGATCCGCCCGTTGCAGCCGTCGTGTGGTCCGGTGTGTCGGTGCGGTGGTGGCGCCGTCCGCAACGGGCATTTGATTCACCGGCACGGCCCCTTCCGTGAGAGGGCGCCTGCGCGTGTGAGCGGGGTGCCCGTACGGGTGCGGGTGCCAGGGTGAGTGGGGTTGGGGGCCGGCCTTCGGTCCGTCCCCCTCCCAGACCTACGGCCCGTCCCCCAACACACGGCCCGTCCCCCTCGGCAGTCCGTCCCTCACCGATAGAGCCCGTCCCCCGGCCCGCCCCTCGGCGACCCGCCCCGCCCTGAGGGCAGGGAGCACCCTTCAGCCCGTCCGGCGTTTGAGGACGAGGCCGTCGAGGCCGATACGGGGGTCCGGGGCGGAGCCCCCAGGGGCATGGGTCGGGTAGGGGCGGAGGGGGCGAGAGACGTCTGCCGGCCTGCGCCGGGGCGGGAGCGGGCTCCTGCGCGTTCCGCGACGACGCGAGCGTGATCCGCCGGGCGCTTTCACGGGGCCGGGCCCGGCGCCGTGGCGCGGTCCATCGCGTTCCCCGGCACGGGCGTCCGGTCCGCCGTGCCGCGCGGCGCCCGGGCCGGCGCCCCTCCGCGCTCCGCGGTAGCGGAGGCCTCGCGTTCCCCGGCAAGGGCCTCGCGACGCCGCCCGAGGCCCCGTTCCCACCCGCACCGGCGCCCCCGCCCGCCCCGCGCACACGGACCCCGCACTCGTGCGGCACCCGTTTACACCGCTTCCGCGACGCGCTAGCTTCACGAGCAAGTGCGGTGGGAGCGCTCCCATAGATCGGTGGACCGGAACCCGCCCCCGGAACCGCTCCCACCTCACGTAATCCGGACAACTTCACCGCGCGCCCGCCCATGGAAGGAGGCATCCACGACCCGGGCAACCCCACCGAACCCCCGCCCGGCACCTGCTCGGCCACCCGCCGCACGACGAACAGCTGGTCCGGCGGCTACCAGGCCGAGGTGACCGTCACCGACACCGGAGACGTGCCGATGCCCGGCTGGATGGCCGACTGGACGCTGCCGGACGGGCAGTCGGTCACCAGCCTCTGGAACGGCAACGCCACGTACGACGGCCAGGACGTGATGGTGCACAACGCCGACTGGAACGGAGCGCTGGCTCCGGGCGCCGGCGCGACGTTCGGTTACGTCGTCTCCGGGTCAGGTGACGACCCGTCGACATCCCTTCCCTGCCGGGTGGGGTGATCCAGCGCCCTTGCTCAGGGCGGACCGGGTGGGTGGTTCGCGACTCACCCGGTCCGCGAGCCCGGACAGGTCGGGGGAGGCCCGGCCCGGGACGATGCCCCCCGCTCGCGGGAAACCGAGAGCCCGGGGACGTGGCTTGTGCCGATCGCAGTGTGCGACAACGTTGTCGAACGGTCTTCACAAAACTCTACCGCCTCAACCGACAACGATGTCAAGCCAGTTGGGACGAAGGAGCCCCTGCTGCGCCGTCCGGGGGTGCGACGGACGCGCCCCTTGGGCCGCAGGCGGTCTTCCGTGGTACCCGTGGCGCACGCTACTGTCCCTGCGGCTTGTGCGACCTGTGGTGCGCGACCCGTCCGAAGGAGGAGGGGCCGCGTCATGCGTTTCCGTCCGTCATCCGTCCTGCTGGCCGTCGCCCTGACGGTCGCCGGCGCCACTCCGGCGCTCGCCGCACCCCAGTCCGACCCGCCGGACCTCGTCCGGGACCCGACCACGTACGTCGACCCGCTCATCGGCACCAGGAACGGCGGCAATGTCTTCCCGGGCGCCGTCGTGCCCTTCGGCATGCTGTCCTGGAGCCCCGAGAACACCCGCGGCGACGCGACCCGCACGGCCGCGCCCGGCGGCTACCAGTACGACGCCACCCGCATCCGCGGCTTCAGCCTCACCCACATGTCCGGCACGGGATGCGCGGGCGGCAGCGGCGACATCCCGTTCTTCCCCTACGCAGGCGAGGTCACCTCCTCTCCCGCGAGCGACACCAAGGACGCCGTGTACGCGACCGACTTCGCGCACACCGACGAGAGGGCCGACCCCGGCCACTACGGGGTCGCACTCTCCTCCGGCGTCACCGCCGACCTCACCGCGACCGCGCGCACCGGCTCGGGCCGCTTCACCTTCCCCGCCGACAAGCCCGCCTCCCTGCTGATCCGCACCGCCAACTCCGAAGTGGGCTCGACCGCTTCGGACGTGCGTATCGACCCGGCCACCCGCACCGTCTCCGGATCGGTCACCTCCGGGAACTTCTGCGGATACCTCGACCCCGAGGGCCGACGCGCCTACTACACGCTTCACTTCACCGCCCGCTTCGACCGCGACTTCAAGAAGACGGGCACCTGGCAGGACGACAAGCTCAGCCCCGGGAGCACCGAGGCGAGCGGCGGAACCGGCGGGTTCGGCCAGGGCGGCCGTCCCGTAGCCGGCAAGGGCGCAGGCGGCTATGTGGAGTTCGAGCCGGGGACCGGCCCGGTGAACGTCAAGGTGGGCATCTCGTACGTCAGCCGGGCGGGAGCCGAGGCCAACCTCGCCGCCGAGAACCCGCCGCGCAGGTCCTTCGCCGCGGTCCGGGTCGCCGCCCGCCGTGCCTGGCGAGACCGGCTCGGCGCCATCCGGGTCGGCGGCGGCACCGACGCGTCGCTGACCACCTTCTACACCGCGCTGTACCACGCGCTCCTGCACCCGAACGTCATCAGCGACGCCGACGGCAGATACAGAGGCAGCGACCACGAGGTCCACACGGTGGGCCGTGGGCACGAGGCCCAGTACGGGACCTTCTCCGGCTGGGACGTCTACCGCTCCCAGGTCCAGCTGCTGACGCTCCTCGACCCGGACACCGGCTCCGACATCGCGCAGTCGCTGCTCGAACTCGCCCGGCAGAACGGCGGCGTGTGGGACCGCTGGCTGCACGGCGCGAACGGCACGCACGTCATGAACGGCGACCCGTCGGCGGCCGCCCTCGCGGGCATCAGGGCCTTCGGTGGCACCGACTTCGACCTGCGCGGCGCGCTCGACTCGCTGGTGCGGGCGGCGACCGTACCAACGGAGCAGGACCTGTCGGCGGCGGGCAAGCCGGTGCTGTCGGTAGGCCAGCGGCCCTCGCTCGACAAGTACCTCCGGCAGCACTACATGCCCTCGGTGTCCAACGCGTGGGGCGGCGCGGCAGAGACCCTGGAGATGTCCGGCGCGGACTTCGCGATCTCCCAGCTGGCCACGGCGGCGGGGGAGCGGAAGACCGCCGCCGAGTTCTCCCGGCGCTCCCAGTGGTGGCAGAACAGCTTCAACCTCGCCGCCGACCCCAGCGGCGGATACATCGCCAACCGCAAGGCCGACGGCAGCTGGGTCACCGGCTTCACCCCGGCGACGGGCAACGGGTTCGTGGAGGGCACCGCCGCCCAGTACACCTGGATGGTGCAGCACGACCCGGCCGGGCTGTTCGCCGCGATGGGCGGCCGTGCCAAGGCGCTGGACCGGCTGGACGCGTTCTTCCACAACTCCGACGGCAGCTGGGCGTTCACGGGCAGCGGCGGCGACAAGTCGGAGCTGGACAACGAGCCGTCGATCAACGTGCCCTACCTGTACGACTACGCGGGCGCGCCCTACAAGGCGCAGGAGACCGTGCGCGCGGCGATGACCCGGCTGTGGTCGACCGAGCCGGGCGGCATCCCCGGCAACGACGACCTCGGGGAGATGTCCTCCTGGTACGTCTTCTCCTCGCTCGGCATGTATCCCCAGGTGCCCTCGCGCGCCGAACTCACCCTGTCGTCGCCGCTGTTCCCGAGGATCGAGATCGAGCGTCCGGGCGGCGCCGACATCGAGATCAGGGCGCGGGGGGCCGCCGTGGACGCCCCGTACGTCCGGTCACTGCGCGTCGACGGGCGTACCGGTGAGCGGCCCTGGCTGCCGGCCTCCTTCGTCCGGGACGGCGGCACGCTCGACTACACGCTGTCCGGCACGCCCGACCGGACATGGGGCGCCGACGAGGCCGACGCACCGCCGTCCTTCCGCACGGGCGAACAGCCGTACCAGATCGGTGTGGGGCCGACCACGGCCACGCTCGCGCCCGGCGGCAGCACCACGCTCGACATCCGCGCCCTCGCGCTGAGCGGCGGCGCGGGCCCCGAGGTGCGCTTCCACGTGGAGGTACCGAAGGGCGTGACGGCGACTCCCGCGGAGGGCACCGTGACCGACGGCGCGCAGCGGATCACGCTGTCGGCGGGCGTGGACGCCGAGCAGGGCTTCTACGACGTCGACGTCTCGGTGTCCTCGGACGACACCTCGTACCGGCAGCCGGTGGCCCTCACGGTCGCCGCCCCGGACTCGCTGCTGGCCGCCTACAACAACACCGGTGTCTCGGACGACAGCGGCGACCACGACGAGGCCGACTACGACGGTGGCGGCTGGAGTTACTCCAAGCAGGCTCTCGCCGACGCGGGGCTGACGCCGGGCGAACGGGGCACGGTGGACGGCCTGACCTTCACCTGGCCGAACTCCCCGGCCGGCCGGCCCGACAACGCCTCGGCGGCCGGCCAGACCGTCGAACTCGCCTCGCCGGCCTCCCGGTTGTCCTTCATCGGCAGTGCGGTCAACGGCAACCAGCAGACCAAGGCGACCGTCACGTACACCGACGGCACCACCGACGCCGTCGACCTGTCCTTCACCGACTGGACCGTCGGCGGCGGAGGCGGCACCGTCCAGTACGGCAACGCGACCGTCGCCAAGGCCGCCTACCGCAACGTCGCGGGCGCCGACAAGGACCCGGTGGCGACGTACGTCTTCGCCACCAAGCCCTTCGAGGCGCCGTCCGGCAGGACCGTCCGCAGCGTGCGGCTGCCGGACAACGCCGACCTGCATGTCTTCACCCTCGCGGTGGGCTGACGTCGACGAGAGGAAAAGAGCGGGGCGGGCGCGGAGTTCTCCGCGCCCGCCCCTTCTCCCGTGGGGGGTGTGCGTCAGCTCAGCAGCTCCACCTCCGCGAGGGTCGCCTCACCGTCGAGGACCAGCCGGTAGTGCGTGTACGCGCCCGGCCGCGCGACGGAGAACGCGCGGGTCTGCTTGTCCCAGGCGAAGGACTCACCGGAGCGCTTGTCCAGGTCCGTCCACTGCGTGCCGTCGGTGGATCCCTGGAGCACCCAGCCGGCCGGGGCCTTCGTGTGGTCGGAGGACGTCAGCGTGTACTGGACGCCCCTGGCGGACGCGGAGACCGGCAGTTCCACGGACGTGACGGTCGCGTCGGTCGCCGAGGTGTTGTCGAAGAGTGCGCCGTCGCCCTTGAGGGCGTCCGTGCGGGGCGCGGCCACCTTGTCGTCCTGGGTGATCGACACGGGTGCCGCGCCCTTGCCGGTGCCCCACGAGGAGGGCTTGGCGCCCATGTCGAACTCCAGCACCCCGCCGCGCGAGACGACCGAGTGGGGGAGCGAGGTCGAGGTCCACTTCTTGCCGTTGACCCGCAGGCCCTGCACGTACACGTTCTTCGCGCTGTTCTTCGGCGCCTTCACGACCAGGTCGTCGCCGTTCTCCAGGTGGACCGTCGCCTTCGTGAACAGCGGGGAGCCGATGGCGTACTCGCCGCTGCCCATCACCAGCGGGTAGAAGCCGAGCGCGGAGAAGAGGTACCAGGCCGACTGCTCGCCGTTGTCCTCGTCGCCGTGGTAGCCCTGCCCGATCTCGCTGCCGGTGTAGAGGCGGGAGAGCACCTCACGCACGTTCTTCTGCGTCTTCCAGGGCTGTCCCGCCGCGTCGTACATGTAGTTGACGTGGTGGGCCACCTGGTTGGAGTGGCCGTACATGCCCATCCGCACGTCGCGGGCCTCGGTCATCTCGTGGATGACACCGCCGTACGAGCCCACGAAGTCGGGGGAGGCCGTCTCGGGCGTCGCGAAGTACGCGTCGAGCTTCTCGGCGAGTCCACTGCGTCCGCCGTACAGGTTGGCGAGACCGCGCGAGTCCTGCGGCGCGGTGAACGCGTAGCCCCAGCCGTTGGTCTCGGTGTAGTCGTAACCCCACACGCGCGGGTCGTACTTGGAGGACTCGACGCGCCAGTCGCCCTTGGCGTCACGGCCCTGGAAGAAGCCGGCCTTCGTGTCGAAGAGGTTGACGTAGTCCTGGGCGCGGTTGAGGAAGTACTCGGACTCCTCCTTGTACTGCTTCTTGCCGGTCTTCTTGTAGAGGGCCTGGCCCATCTTGGCGATGCCGTAGTCGTTGAGGTAGCCCTCCAGGGCCCAGGACAGGCCCTCGTGGGTGTCGCTGCTCGTGTAGCCGAGGAACGGCGAGGTCGACATGCCCTTGCGGCCCACGCCCGACGTCGGCGGGACGACCGTCGCGTTCTTCACGGCCGCGGCGTACGCCGACTCCGCGTCGAAGTCGACGCCCTTCACGTACGCGTCCGCGAACGCCACGTCCGAGGAGGTGCCGGTCATCAGGTCCGCGTAACCGGGCGAGGACCAGCGCGAGGTCCAGCCGCCGTCCTTGTACTGCTGCACGAACCCGTCGACCATCTCGCCCGCCTGACCGGGTGTCAGGAAAGAGTAGGCCGGCCAGGTCGTCCGGTAGGTGTCCCAGAATCCGTTGTTGACGTACACCTTGCCGTCGACGATCTTCGCGCCGGTGTGGGTGGGGCTGTCGGGACCGGGCATCGGCGAGAACGGCGACGCGTACTGGTACTTCTTTCCGACCTTCTCGAAGCCCGAGTTCGGGTACAGGTAGAGCCGGTACAGGCTGGAGTAGAGCGTCGTCAGCTGGTCCGTCGTCGCGCCCTCCACCTCGACCTTGCCGAGCAGGGCGTCCCACTGTTGCTGGGCCCGCGACTTGACCTTGTCGAAGGACGTGCCGTCCGGGATCTCCTGGCGGAGGTTGTCCTTCGCCTGGTCGACGCTGATCAGGGAGGTGGCCAGGCGCAGGGTGACGGTGTGGTCCTTGGACGGCGTCAGGCGCAGGTAGCCCTTGACGCCGCTGGAGTCCCCGCCGGTGACCTTCTCGTCGAAGACGCCGTACACGAACAGCCGGGTCGCACCCGTCGACAGCCCGGACTTCACGTCCGAGTAGCCGGTGACGACGCCGTTGTCCTTGTCGAGGGTCAGCCCCGCCTGCTCGGTGACGTTGTCGAAGACCACACTGGCGTCGTCACCGGGGTAGGTGAACCGCAGCGCCGCCGCGTGGTCCGTGGGGGCCATCTCGGCCTTGAGACCGTTCTCGAAGGTCACCCCGTAGTAATACGGGCGGGCGGTCTCGTTCTCGTGCCGGAAGGCCAGCGCGCGGGCGCCGCGCCCGGTGTCCGGGGTGCCGGACGCCGCCGACGGCATCACCTGGAAGGTCTGCCGGTCACCCATCCAGGGGCTCGGCTCATGGCTCGCGCTGAACGCCTGGATGGTGGGCAGATTGTCCGAGTTGTTCGCTCGGGCGTAGTCGTAGAGCCAGCTCAGCGAGCCCGCGTTGGTCACCGGCGTCCAGAAGTTGAAGCCGTGCGGGACGGCGGTCGCCGGGAAGTTGTTGCCGCGCGAGAAGCCGCCGCTGGAGTTGGTGCCGCGGGTGGTCAGCGCGTAGTCGGACAGGTGCGCCTTGGGCTTCTCGGGCGCGACCGTCCTCAGCGCGACGTCGTCCAGCCAGCCCCGGAACTTCGCCGGCCCCTTCGGGGAGTCGTACGCGACCAGGATCCGGTCGACCGTCCTGCCCGCGGCGACCGAACCGATCCGCGAGGCGACGTTGTTCCACTGGTTGACGTACAGCACCTTCGACGCGCCCTGGCCCTGCGGGGTGAGCGCGAAGCCGTGCTGGTCGACCGCGGACAGGTCGCTCAGGTAGGTGCCGTCGGTGAAGGCCAGGTCCACGGACACGTTCGTGGCGTCGTAGTCCCGGTCGCCGTCGGCCATGGACGGGAAGATCCGGTATGACAGCTGCGTGTCACGCCCGACCGCCACGTTCACGTCGAAGACCTTGTTGTACGAGTATGCCCGGCTGTCCGCCTTGTGCGTCCCGGCGTAGCGCAGGGCCCGCTTGCCGGTGAAGCCCGCGCCCGCCTTCGCGGTGGGCGAGCCGCTCGGTCCGCGGTCCACCAGCGACAGCATGTCCTTGGGCGTCGGGTCGTCGCTCTTGCCCGTGGAGAACTGGACGTCGGCGAGCTGGAGGATGTCGCCGCCGTTGTTCTTCGTGACGTCGAGCCGGAAGTGCTGGTACTCCGCCGGGCCGTCGAGGTCGTACGACTTGGTCTGGAACCGCTCGCCGAAGGACTCCCCGGTGCGGGTGTCGAGGGTCTTCCAGTCCTTGCCGTCCGTGGACCCCTGGAGGGTCCAGTCCTTCGGGTCGCGCTCGTCGTGGTCGTTGGCCGAGGTCAGCGCGTAGGTCACCAGCTTGACCGGGGCGTCCAGGTCGAACTCCGCCCAGCCCGTGGGCTCGAAGGTCAGCCACTTCGTGCTCGACTCGCCGTCGGCGAGGTTCTCCTTCACCTCGCCCGCGCCGGTGTTCTCACCGCTGGCCCGGACGTCGGTGACGTGGTCGGTCACATTGCCGGGGATACCGGTGCTGTAGCCGCCGTCGACCCCCGATGCCCTTTTCGACCCGTCTGCGGCCGTGTCGACCGTGTTGAGCCAGTCCGGCGCCGGATCTCCCGATTCGAAGGAGGAGCTGAACTCCCGGTCCGCGGCCGCCGCCTGGGCGGGCAGTGCGACCGCCACCCCCTGCGAGGCCACCACGAGGGAGAGTGCCACCACCCCCAGCGTGGCCGGTGAACCCCATCTCGGCCGAGTCGAAGAACTCCGTCTGTACCGAGCACTGTGCTGCATGCGCGAGCACCCTCCCTGTCTCTGGCTCGTTCACCTGCGGGTGGCGAAGCCCGTGCCGAGGGTGCGGCGCGACGTGGCCCAGGGGGCCGCGACGCGCTCGCATCCTCGACACGGGCGCCCCCTTCGGCTCACTCGCGTGCCGTGGACAACGTTGTCAAATTCGATGCGCAAGGACCATTTGTGAGTCAAGTTGTCAGCGGTGTCAAGGGTGTTGAGTGAGGCATCCGGTGTGAATGCGATCCGACGAACGGCACATTGCGTTCAATGTGGGAGGTTGACCCCCGACGATCTTCGCGGGGGCGGTTGGACGGGCCGCACATTTCCGCGAGGTCTCAACTCGGAAAAGACCGGCGGCCAAACCCGTATTCGATCTTGCTCCGTCGGCGGGAAGTGGACTATACCTGTCGGCGTCCGCCTAGCCGCTCGACGGCCGTGGACAGGCAGGACCCCGGGGGGAAATCGGGAGGCGACGGAGGGTGTCACATACACCGACTGTCGTGCCGGCTCGGTGAATCCCCCACGCACGACCCCAGCTTGACCTAACCGCGGTGCCGGGGAGGATCCGGTTCACCGCCTGAGTCCTGGAGAAGGCGAGGACTTGAGCATGGGATCCACTTCCGGCGAGAACAGCGGCACCGAGGGTGTCGGCCGCCGTGATCTGATCAAGCGGTCGGCCGCACTCGGCCTGATCACCGTTCCCACGATGAGCTTCCTGTCCGCGTGTGCGAGCGGTGGCGGCGACGAGGACTCCGGTGACAAGGGCACCGGAAAGACCAGCAAGGACAACCCCTTCGGTCTGAAGAAGGGCGGCAAGCTCGACGTCGTCGTCTTCAAGGGCGGTTACGGCGACGACTACGCCAAGGCCTGGGAGGCCGCCTTCGACAAGAAGTGGGGCACCACCAGCGCCCACACGGGCACCCAGGAGATCACCGGCAAGCTCCAGCCGCGCTTCAACGGCGGCAACCCGCCGGACATCGTCGACGACTCGGGCGCCCAGCAGATCAAGCTGGACGTGCTCTACAAGAACGGCCAGCTGCTCGACCTCGCCGAGGTCCTCGACGCGCCGTCCATCGACGACCCGGCCAAGAAGGTCCGCGACACCCTGATCCCCGGCACGCTCGACCCGGGCCTCCAGGGCGGCAAGGTCGTCTCGCTGAACTACATCTACACGGTGTGGGGTCTGTGGTACTCCGGCAAGCTCTTCAAGGAGAAGGGCTGGGAGGTGCCGAAGACCTGGGACGACTTCCTCGCGATCTGCAAGGACGCCAAGTCGCAGGGCATCGGCGGTCTCGCCCACCAGGGCAAGTACCCGTACTACATCAACGTCGCCATCATGGACCTGATCGCCAAGAAGGGCGGTCTGGACGCCATGAAGGCGATCGACAACCTCGACCCCAAGGCGTTCGTCGGCAGCGACGCGGCCCAGGAGGCCATCGAGGCGATCTACGAGATCGTCGAGAAGGGCTACCTCATGCCGGGCACCAACGGCCTGACCCACACCGAGTCGCAGACCCGGTGGAACCAGTACAAGGCCGCCTTCATCACCTGCGGCTCCTGGCTGGAGAACGAGCAGCTCAAGCAGACCCCGGACGACTTCGACATGAAGTTCATGCCGATGCCCAACCTGCCCGACAGCAAGCTGCCGTTCGAGGCGATCCGGGCCGGCTCGGGCGAGCCGTTCATCATCCCCGCGAAGGCCGGGAACCTGCCCGCAGCCAAGGAGTTCATGCGCTCCATGCTCTCCAAGGAGTGGTCGACGCTCTTCGCGCAGAAGGCCAACTCGCTCACCATCGTCAAGGACGGCGTCAACGCCGGCGTGCAGCTGCGCCCCGGTACGCAGTCGACCGTTGAGGCGTCCAAGGCGGCGGGCGACAACACCTTCAACTACCTGTACATCAACTGGTACAGCGAGATGGGCACCGCCATCGAGACCGCGTCCAACGAGCTGATGTCCAAGCGAATTCAGCCGAAGGAATGGCTGAAGCGGGCCCAGGCGGCCGTCGACAAGGCCGCCAAGGACCCGGAGTCCAAGAAGAACCACCGCGACTGATCTCGTAAACCCGGAACACCAGGGTCACGCACACCAGGAACACCAGGGGCAGGATGCCATGCGAAAAGGGCAGTACCGGTTCGTCGCGGGGTTTCTCCTCGCACCTTTGGCGCTGTATCTGATCTTCGTGATCTGGCCTTACATACAGACCGTCGGCTACTCCTTCACCGACTGGAAGGGCCAGTCGCAGACGTTCAGTTTCGTCGGCCTGGACAATTACACGGCGTTGTTCCAGGACGACGTTTTCCTCGATGCGATCTGGCACAACATCCTGTTCCTGGTGTTCATCCCGGTGATCACCATCCTGCTCGCCCTCTTCTTCGCCTTCATGGTGAACGCGGGCGGGCGGGGTGGCGCCGGCGGTGTCCAGGGCGTCGCGGGGTCCCGCTTCTACAAGATCGTCTACTTCTTCCCGCAGGTGCTGTCGCTGGCGATCGTGGCGGTCCTGTTCGGAGCGCTCTACCGCAGTGACAGCGGCGGTCTGCTCAACGGCTTGCTGATCAAGCTCGGCCTGGTCGACGCCAACAACCCCGTCGAGTGGATGAACGAGCCCAACCTGGTGCTGTGGTGCCTGATGGCGGTCGTCGTCTGGCACGGCGTCGGCTTCTACCTGGTGCTGTTCTCCGCGGCCATGCAGTCCATCCCGAAGGACATCTACGAGGCCGCGCTGCTCGACGGCGCGAGCCGCACCCACACGTTCTTCCGCGTCACCCTGCCACTGCTGTGGGACACGGTGCAGACCGCCTGGGTCTATCTCGGCATCATCGCGATGGACATGTTCGTCCTCGTGTCGACCATGACGCAGGGGACGGGCTACGGCGGTGGCCCCGACCATCACAGCGAGGTCATGGCCAACGTCATGATGCGCAACTTCCTCTACTACGGAAAGAGCGGCTACGCCTGTGCCATGGGCGTCATCATGCTCCTTCTCACCCTCATCCTGTCCGTGGTCACGCTGCGCGCCACCCGCCGCGAGCGCATCGAGTTCTGAGCGGGGAGACACACGACTATGAGCGCACCCATCACGGAGCCGACGAAGGTCGACGGCGGCGGCGTACCGCCGCAGCGTACGGCCGGGAAGGCCCCGCCGCGTCCGGGCGACAAGCGGACCGAGGGCCTCGCCCTCAACGTCTTCTCGCACGGCTTCCTGGCCCTGTGGGCCGTCCTGATCATCCTGCCGCTGCTCTGGCTGGTCCTGAGCTCCTTCAAGACGGACGCGCAGATCGGCGGCTCGGCCCTGGGCTGGCCCTCGAACTGGCAGCTCGACGTCTTCAGCAGGGCCTGGAACAAGGGCATCGGCGACTACTTCGCCAACACACTCATCGTGCTGGTGTTCTCGGTCCCGCTGACCATGCTCTTCGGCTCGATGGCGGCCTACGTACTGGCCCGCTACGAGTTCTGGGGCAACCGGCTCATCTACTACTTCTTCGTCGGCGGGGCGATGTTCCCCGTCTTCCTGGCCCTGGTGCCGCTGTTCTTCATGGTCAAGCGCCTGGACATGCTGAACTCCTACCAGGGCCTGATCCTGGTGTACGTCGCCTACTCGATGCCGTTCACCGTGTTCTTCATGCACTCGTTCTTCCGGACGCTGCCCACGGCGGTCTTCGAGGCGGCCGTGCTCGACGGGGCTTCGCACACCCGGGCGTTCTTCCAGGTCATGCTGCCGATGGCCAAGCCCGGCCTGCTCAGCGTCGGTATCTTCAACGTGCTCGGCCAGTGGAACCAGTACATCCTGCCCTCGGTGCTCATGCAGCCGCAGAGCAGCTCCGATCCGGAGCGCTATGTGCTGACCCAGGGCCTCATCCAGCTCCAGCAGCAGCAGGGGTACGCCACCGACCTCCCGGTCCTCTTCGCGGGCGTCACGATCGCGATGATCCCCATGCTCGTCGTGTACCTGTCCTTCCAGCGCCAGGTGCAGGCGGGTCTCACGTCGGCGACGCTCAAGTAGCGGGCTCCGCGGTGGCTCAATACGGCTGCCGGTGAGCGGGACGGAGGCAGCGGCACCCACGCCGGGTGCCGCTGCATCGCGCCTCGCCTTCACCGGGCGGCGAAGGCACCCGGCCTCGTGGCACCGGCCGCGTCCAACTGTGAGGGGACGTCACTCGATGTGATGTGGCGGCCACGCCGCTCACGTGAATAACGTCACTTCGCAGGAGATCGTGGCCGTCGCGCAACGCACCGGTCGCGGTGTCGCCGTCGACCAGTCGGACCGAATCCGCGGGCGGGTACGGCTTCGCCGCGACCAGCGGGCCGCTTTCACTTATTGGCCCTTCCGCCGGCCCGGTCCAACTCGCCTGCAGGGCGAGACGGGCGGGGGCGCCGTTCCTGGAGGTCGATGCGGCCTAACACCGGCGCAGCGCTGCCGCGCTGTGGTGCCACCGAGCGGGCCGACCGGCCCCCTCGAGATCTCTTCCGCTCCGTCGACGGTGTGGTCTCGCTGGGCCCGCCGACGTCGTCGCCGGGGCTCGGCGTGGGTGTTCGCGCACGCTCGGCGTGGGTGTTCGTCACCGCACCCGCACTCGCCCCGAATGATGTGGGGCGGGTGCGGGTGCGGTCCGTGACCGTCCTGTCGCAGGGCGGTCGGGGGCGCGACGAGGTGTGAATGACCGAGACTGCGAGTTTGATCCTTCACGACCGATACGGTGACAACTTGTACGTGACACGCATGTGACCTGGGACACTTCGGTGCCGCACCCCTCCCGCGATGGATTCACGGTTTCGGCCCGGACCGCGGTGGGTCGGCGGGCTCCGGCGGACGGCCAGGCCGGTCCGCGCCCGGCGTCCGACCCGTACATGTGTGCTCATCCGCGCTGGATCCAGCTCAACCTCTTGACGGGAGCTAACCCAAACAGCTCAGCTTAGAGTTCACTAGTTGGACATAGGCGGGGCCTCATCGTGGCGGCCTCGTACGCGGGAGGTCGTCGTGGAGACTCCGGGGTCGCAGTCGTCGCTGCACCGAGCCAATCTGGAGCGCGTCGTACGTGCGGTGCGCCTTGCCGGTTCGCTCACGCAGGCGGAGATCGCGAGGACGACAGGCCTGTCCGCCGCGACCGTGTCCAATATCGTCCGTGAACTCAAGGACGGGGGGACCGTCGAGGTCACTCCCACCTCGGCGGGCGGCCGCAGGGCCCGCAGCGTGTCCCTGAGCGGCGACGCCGGCATCGTCATCGGCGTCGACTTCGGCCACACGCATTTGCGCGTCGCGGTCGGGAACCTCGCCCACCAGGTGCTTGCCGAGGAGTCCGAGCCGCTCGATGTGGACGCCTCCGCCGCGCAGGGCTTCGACCGGGCGGAACAGCTGGTCAGCCGCCTGATCGCGGCCACCGGGGTCGACCGGTCCAAGATCGCGGGCGTGGGGCTCGGTGTGCCGGGCCCGATCGACGTGGAGTCGGGGACCCTGGGTTCCACCGCCATCCTGCCCGGCTGGACCGGTGCCAAGCCCGCCGAGGAGCTGCGGGGGCGGCTCGGCGTGCCGGTGCACGTGGACAACGACGCCAACCTGGGCGCGCTCGGCGAGATGGTCTGGGGCAGCGGCCGGGGCGCCAAGGATCTGGCGTACATCAAGGTCGCCAGCGGTGTGGGCGCCGGGCTGGTGATCAACGGCAAGATCTACCGCGGCCCCGGCGGCACGGCCGGTGAAATCGGGCATATTACTCTTGATGAATCCGGCCCCGTCTGTCGCTGCGGCAACCGAGGCTGCCTGGAAACCTTTGCGGCCGCGCGTTACGTGCTGCCGCTCCTCCAGTCCAGTCACGGTACGGACCTGACCATGGAGGGTGTCGTCAGGCTGGCGCGGGACGGTGATCCGGGCTGTCGTCGGGTGATCGCCGACGTCGGTCGTCACATCGGCAGTGGAGTCGCGAATCTCTGCAATTTGCTGAACCCGAGCCGGGTGGTCCTCGGCGGCGATCTCGCCGAGGCCGGGGAGCTGGTTCTGGGACCCATCAGGGAGTCGGTCGGGCGCTACGCGATCCCCAGCGCCGCACGTCAACTCTCGGTGCTTCCAGGGGCGCTCGGAGGCCGCGCGGAGGTCCTCGGGGCACTCGCTCTCGCGCTCAGCGAGATGGGCGATTCGACCCTTTTGGACGGCTCGCTTTCTGCGGCCGCCCCTGCCTTCACTTAGAGAACGCATGGCACCGTTGCCATCTCGTTAAGTATTTACTTCTTGACGTCGCACGTGTGGCCGAGTTGACTTCCAGCCACCTCGGCCGCAACGACGCGGCCTCGTCAGGGAGGTTTCTGAAGTGAACACGCGTATGCGTCGTGCCGCCGTTGCCGTTGCCGCTGGTGCGATGGCCGTCTCGCTGGCCGCCTGTGGCAGTGCCAAGGAGTCCGGCGACAAGAGCGACAGCTCCAGCTCGGCCAAGAAGGGCGACGCGATCAAGGTCGGTCTGCTCCTTCCGGAGAACCAGACCGCTCGCTACGAGAAGTTCGACAAGCCCCTGATCACCAAGAAGATCAAGGAGCTCACGAACGGCAAGGGCGAGGTCGTCTACGCCAACGCCAAGCAGGACGCCAGCACGCAGAACCAGCAGGTCGACACCATGATCACCAACAAGGTGGACGTGCTGATCGTCGACGCTGTGGACGCTGCCGCCATCAAGAACTCGGTCCAGAAGGCCAAGGACGCCGGCATCCCGGTCGTGGCCTACGACCGTCTCGCGCAGGGTCCGATCGACGGCTACACCTCGTTCGACAACAAGACCGTCGGCAAGACGCAGGGCGAGGCCCTCCTCAAGGCTCTTGGCTCCAAGGCCAAGGACGGCAAGATCGTCATGATGAACGGGTCGGTCACCGACCCGAACGCCGCTCAGTTCAAGGCCGGCGCCCACGAGGTGCTCGACGGCAAGGTGAACGTCGGCAAGGAGTACGACACCAAGGAGTGGAAGCCGGAGAACGCCAACTCCAACATGGAGGGCGCCATCTCGGCTCTCGGCAAGAAGAACATCATCGGCGTCTACTCCGCCAACGACGGCATGGCCGGCGGTATCATCACCGCCCTCAAGGCCAAGGGCCTGAAGGTCCCGGTCACCGGCCAGGACGCCGAGCTCGCGGGTGTGCAGCGCATCGTCGCCGGTGAGCAGTACATGAGCGTCTACAAGCCGTACGCCCCCGAGGCCGACGCCGCCGCCGAGATGGCCGTCGCGCTCGCCCAGGGCAAGTCCCTCGACTCCGTCGCCAAGGACAAGGTGGACAGCCCGACCACCAAGGGCGTTCCGTCGGTCCTGGTCGCCGTCACCTCGCTGACCAAGGACAACATCAAGGACACCGTCGTCAAGGACGGCGTCTACACGATCGACGACATCTGCACCTCCGCCTACAAGGCGGCCTGCGACAAGATCGGTCTGAAGTAATCTCCCGCAAGTCCCTTTCCAATCAAAGGAATTCACTCTTGAATTCCGGATCGGGACTTGCGTGACGAAGCCCCTCCGGCGCCCCGCATCAAACAGCCCCGCAAGCTAGGCGGGGCGCCGGACGGAACACCCCCCTCCAAAACTTCTGCACAACCTCCCGCCGGGTCAGGCGGCGAAGGAGATGGTTCACGTGTCCGCTACGCCTGTGCTGGCGTTGCGCGGGGTCTCCAAGCGGTTCGGTGCCGTCCAGGCGCTCACCGACGTAGAGCTTGAAGTCCACGCCGGTGAAGTGGTCGCCCTGGTGGGCGACAACGGCGCCGGAAAGTCCACGCTGGTCAAGACGATCGCCGGCGTGCACCCCATCGATGAAGGCGCCATCGAGTGGGACGGCAAGACCGTCCAGATCAACCGGCCGCACGACGCACAGGCCCTGGGCATCGCGACCGTCTACCAGGACCTCGCGCTGTGCGACAACATCGACGTCGTCGGCAACCTCTACCTGGGCCGCGAGCTGAAGAAGCGCGGTGTCCTGGACGAGGTCGAGATGGAGCGCCGCTCCCGCGAGCTGCTGGACACGCTGTCCATCCGCATCCCCAGCGTCCGTATCCCGATCGCCTCGCTCTCCGGCGGACAGCGCCAGACCGTGGCGATCGCCCGTTCGATGCTCGGTGAGCCCAAGCTCGTCATCCTCGACGAGCCCACCGCCGCCCTCGGCGTCGAGCAGACCGCTCAGGTCCTCGACCTGGTCGAGCGGCTGCGCGAGCGCGGCCACGCGGTGATCCTCATCAGCCACAACATGGCTGACGTGAAGGCCGTGGCCGACAAGGTCGCCGTCCTGCGCCTCGGGCGCAACAACGGCGTCTTCGAGGTCAAGTCGACCTCCCAGGAAGAGATCATCTCCGCCATCACGGGCGCCACGGAGAACGCCGTGACCCGTCGTGCGGCGCGCAGCAATGGGGAGGCTCAGAAGTGAGCATCGACAAGACCTCCGCGACCCCCGAGGACCACGTCGTGGAGAACCCCGAGGCTGCCGCCAAGGCGGTCACCGCGGTCGACCCCCGACTGCTGGTCCGCGAGCAGGGCCTCGCCGGCTACGTCTCCGAGTTCAAGCGCAAGATGAAGGCCGGTGACCTGGGTTCCCTCCCGGTCGTCGTCGGTCTGGTCATCATCTGGGCGATCTTCGCGAGCCTGAACTCGAACTTCCTCACCGCGGGCAACCTCTCCGACATCTCCGTGGCCATGGTCGGCACGGGCATGATCGCCGTCGGCATCGTCTTCGTGCTGCTGCTCGGCGAGATCGACCTGTCGGTCGGTTCCGTCTCCGGTGTCGCGGGCGCCGCCTTCGCGGTGCTGAACGTCACCCACGGCATGAACGAGTGGCTGGCCTTCGTGCTGGCCATCCTGACCGGCACGGTCGCCGGTGCGATCCACGGTTTCGTCTTCGCGCGCATCGGTGTCCCGGCGTTCGCCGTCACCCTGGCCGGTCTGCTGTTCTGGAACGGCTTCATGCTGCAGATCCTGGGCAGCAACGGCACCATCAACCTGGACAGCGAGGGCGTGGTCGCCAAGCTGACCAGCTACTACTTCACGGATGTGGCGGCCGCCTACGCGCTCGCCATCGTCGTGACGGGCGTGTACTTCCTCAACTCCTACTTCGGCAACCGTCGCCGTGAGGCCGCCGGTGTGCCGTCCGCGCCGCTGAGCGAGACCATCGCGCGCACCGCGCTGCTCGCGGTCGTCTCCTTCGCCGTGGCGATCATCTACAACCAGTACAAGGGCCTGCCGCTGGCCGTGGTGATCTTCATCGCGGTGCTGCTGCTCACGGACTTCGTGCTGCGCCGCACCTCGTACGGCCGGAAGATCTTCGCGCTCGGTGGCAGCGTCGAGGCCTCCCGCCGTGCCGGTATCAACGTGGAGATGGTCCGGATCTCGGTCTTCGCGATCTCCGGTACCTTCGCCGCGATCGGCGGTCTGTTCATCGCCTCGAAGATCGCCTCCGCCAACCAGGGCGCCGGCGCCGGCGACCTGCTGATGAACGCCATCGCGGCGGCCGTCATCGGTGGCACCAGCCTCTTCGGTGGCCGTGGCCGCACCTGGAACGCCCTGCTCGGTGTTCTGGTCATCGTCTCGATCCAGTACGGCCTCGCCCTCGAGGGCATCGCCTCGCCGGTCCAGTACATGATCACCGGTGGTGTGCTCCTCGCCACCGTCGTCATCGACGCGGTCACTCGCAAGACCCAGAAGACGGCAGGCCGCGCCTAGCACGACCGGCCCTTTTGGCCCCGTACGAAGTGCCCGGTACCAACGGCGGTACCGGGCACTTCCACGTCCGCGTGCGGGGCCGGCGGCATCGCGGTGAAGAGAACGTGTGTACGGACGTTTTACGGCCGAACGCGTGACGTACAACGTGGAGGCCGGGCACGGGCGCCAAAGACGGAACATTAGACTCGACAGGCCCGGCAAAGCTCGAACAGCTCTACTGCAAGGAGGCACGGGTGCCGCTGCTGACCCGCATCAGGGGACCGCGCGATCTGGACCGGCTCAGCCTGGAGCAGCTGGACCAGCTGGCCGGCGAGATCAGGACCTTCCTCGTCGACGCGGTCTCCAAGACCGGCGGCCACCTCGGCCCCAACCTCGGTGTCGTGGAGCTCACCATCGCCCTGCACCGCGTCTTCGAGTCGCCGAAGGACAAGGTGCTGTGGGACACGGGCCACCAGTCCTACGTCCACAAGCTGCTCACCGGCCGCCAGGACTTCTCGAAGCTGAAGATGAAGGGCGGCCTGTCCGGCTACCCCTCGCAGGCCGAGTCCGAGCACGACGTCATCGAGAACTCGCACGCCTCCACGGTCCTCGGCTGGGCCGACGGCCTGGCCAAGGCGAACGAGGTGCTCCGCAAGGACGCTCATGTCGTCGCCGTCATCGGCGACGGCGCCCTCACCGGCGGTATGGCCTGGGAGGCGCTCAACAACATCGCCGACGCCAAGGACCGCCCGCTGGTCATCGTCGTCAACGACAACGAGCGCTCGTACGCCCCGACCATCGGCGGCCTCGCCAACCACCTGGCGACCCTGCGCACCACGGACGGCTACGAGCGCTTCCTGGCCCGCGGCAAGGACCTCCTGGAGCGCACCCCGGTCGTCGGCCGGCCGCTCTACGAGACCCTGCACGGCGCCAAGAAGGGCCTCAAGGACTTCATCGCCCCGCAGGGCATGTTCGAGGACCTCGGCCTGAAGTACGTCGGCCCGATCGACGGCCACGACATCGAGGCCCTGGAGTCCGCGCTGGCCCGCGCCAAGCGCTTCGGCGGCCCGGTCATCGTGCACTGCCTCACCGAGAAGGGACGCGGCTACCAGCCCGCCCTCCAGGACGAGGCCGACCGCTTCCACGCCGTCGGCAAGATCCACCCCGACACGGGCCTGCCGATCGCGTCGTCCGGCGCCGACTGGACGTCCGTCTTCGGCCAGGAGATGGTCGAACTCGGCAAGGAGCGCGAGGACATCGTCGCCATCACGGCCGCGATGCTCCAGCCGGTCGGCCTCGACAAGTTCGCCAAGGCCTTCCCGAAGCGCGTGTACGACGTCGGCATCGCCGAGCAGCACGGCGCGGTCTCCGCGGCCGGCCTCGCCACCGGCGGACTGCACCCCGTCTTCGCCGTCTACGCCACCTTCCTCAACCGCGCCTTCGACCAGGTCCTGATGGACGTCGCCCTGCACAAGTGCGGCGTCACCTTCGTGCTGGACCGTGCGGGCGTCACCGGTACCGACGGTGCCTCGCACAACGGCATGTGGGACATGTCGATCCTCCAGGTGGTCCCCGGCCTGCGGCTGGCGGCACCGCGCGACGCCGACCAGGTCCGCGCCCAGCTCCGGGAGGCCGTCGAGGTCACCGACGCGCCGACCGTGGTCCGCTTCTCCAAGGGAGCGGTCGGCCCCGCCGTGCCCGCCGTGGGCCGGATCGGCGGCATGGACGTCCTGCGGGCCCCCGGCACCGACACCCCCGACGTGCTGCTCGTCTCCGTCGGCGCGCTCGCGCCGATGTGCCTGGAGATCGCGGACCTCCTCGACAAGCAGGGCATCTCCACCACCGTCGTCGACCCGCGCTGGGTCAAGCCCGTCGACGAGGCCATGGCCCCGCTCGCCGAGCAGCACCGCGTGGTCGTCACCGTGGAGGACAACTCCCGTGTCGGCGGCGTGGGCTCGGCGGTCGCACAGGCCCTGCGCGACGCGGGCGTCGACGTCCCGCTGCGCGACTTCGGCATCCCGCCGCGCTTCCTCGACCACGCCTCGCGGGGGGAGGTCCTGGCGGAGATCGGGCTGACCGCGCCCGACATCGCCCGCCAGGTCACCGGGCTGGTCGCCAAGCTCGACGGCCGGTTCGAGCACACGGCGGCGCACGCCGTGGAGCCGGCGCGCGACTGACCGGACGGCCACAGGTCCAAAGGGCCGGTTTCAGCACCCTGAAGGGGTGGTGAAACCGGCCCATTTGCGTGATTCTCTCCCGGCCGGGGCAAGCGGCTAACACGCCCCCTCGATCATTTCGAGGACGCCAAGCGTGGAGGTACGCCCGTGAGCAGCACCCTCTTCAGGACGAAGAAGGTCGAACAATCGATCTTGGACACTGAGGAGCCGGAGCACGCACTCAAGAAGTCGCTGTCCGCTCTGGATCTCACCGTCTTCGGCGTCGGTGTCATCATCGGCACCGGCATCTTCGTCCTCACCGGCAAGGTCGCCAAGCAGAACGCGGGCCCCGCGGTCTCCCTGGCCTTCGTCGTGGCCGGCATCGTCTGCGCACTCGCCGCGCTCTGCTACGCGGAGTTCGCCTCCACGCTCCCGGTAGCCGGATCCGCGTACACGTTCTCGTACGCCTCGCTGGGCGAGCTTCCCGCGTGGATCATCGGCTGGGACCTGGTCCTGGAGTTCGCGCTCGGCACGGCGGTGGTCGCCGTCGGCTGGGCGGGCTACATCCGCTCACTGATGGACAACGCGGGCTGGCACATGCCCGACTCGCTGGGCGGCCGGGACGAGGCGCACGGATTCGGGTTCGACATCCTCGCCGCCGCGCTGGTGCTCGTCCTCACCTGCATCCTCGTCCTCGGCATGAAGCTCTCCGCGCGGGTCACCGAGGTCGTCGTGGCCATCAAGGTGACCGTCGTCCTCATCGTGATCATCGCGGGTGCCTTCTTCATCAACGGCGACAACTACAGCCCTTTTATCCCGAAGTCGCAGGCGGTGGAGGCGGGCGGCAGCCTAAAGGCACCCCTCATCCAGCTGATGTTCGGCTGGGCACCCGCCAACTTCGGCGTGATGGGCATCTTCACCGCCGCCTCCGTGGTCTTCTTCGCCTTCATCGGCTTCGACGTCGTGGCCACCGCCGCCGAGGAGACCAAGAACCCGCAGCGCGACATGCCGCGCGGCATCCTCGGCTCCCTGTTCGTCTGCACCACCCTGTACGTGGCCGTGGCCATCGTCGTCACCGGCATGCAGCACTACAGCTCGCTGTCGGTGGACGCCCCGCTCGCCGACGCCTTCAAGGCCACCGGGCACCCCTGGTTCGCGGGCGTCATCAGCTTCGGTGCCGCCGTCGGTCTGACGACGGTCTGCATGATCCTGCTGCTCGGCCAGACACGGGTCTTCTTCGCGATGAGCCGCGACGGTCTGCTGCCCCGCTTCTTCTCCCGCGTCCATCCGCGCTTCAAGACCCCGCACCGGCCGACCATCCTGCTCGGCGTGATCATCGCGATCGTCGCGGGCTTCACCAGCCTCAGCGAACTCGCCGAGCTGGTGAACATCGGCACCCTGTTCGCCTTCGTCGTCGTCGCGATCGGCGTGATCATCCTCCGCCGCACCCGCCCCGACCTGCCCCGCGCCTTCCGCACCCCGTGGGTGCCGGCCCTGCCCGTCGTGTCCGTCTGCGCCACGCTGTGGCTGATGCTGAACCTGCCCACCGAGACCTGGCTGCGGTTCGCGATCTGGATGGTGATCGGCGCGCTGGTGTACTTCCTCTACGGCCGGTCGCACAGCCGCCTCGGACGGCAGCAGGAGACGACGGTCGAGCAGGTCACCGGCGAGGGCCCGGGAGGCAAGCAGCTCTAGGAGAGGTCCCGTCGATCGTCACCTGCCCGATCACCCCGGCCCCGTATGTCCCGCTTCGGTGTGGACTGCGGGGCCCGATAGCGTGCTTCCCATGCTCGCCGCGCCGCTCGCCCCGCCACGGTCCGCAGTCGTACGGACGGCGTACTGGACGCGGCTGCTGCCGCTGCTCGCGGTGCTGGCCTGTGTCACGCGGGCGCCGTCCTTCGCCCGGCCCCTGTGGAACCCCGACGAGGGCTACCTCGCCGTGCAGGCGCGGATGCTGGCCGACGGGGGAGAGCTGTACGAGACGGTCGTGGACCGCAAGCCGCCGTTCGTGCCCTGGCTGTACGAGGGGGCGTTCGCGGTGCACGGTTCCGGGTCCCTCACATCCGTCCGCGTCCTGGCCCTGCTCGCCCAGTTGCTCACCGCGCTGCTGCTGGCCTCGCTGGCCAGGCGCCGCTGGGGCGACGGCGCGGGACGCACGGCCGGCGTGCTCTATCTGCTGGTCTCCGTAGGGCTCAACCCCGAGGACGCGCAGGCCGCCACCTTCGAGGTGTTCATACTGCCGTGCACGGCAGCCGCGATGTGGTGTGCCGACCGCCGCCGCTGGGGCGCGGCGGGAGTGGCCGTGGCCTGCGCCCTGCTGACGAAGCAGACCGGCGGAGCGGTGCTGTTGCCCGTGCTGTGGCTGCTGCACCGGCAGGGCGCGACGCGCGGCGGGCTGCTGCGGCTCGTCGCGGGAATCGTCGTGCCGGTGCTGTCCGCCGCCCTTGTCACCGACCCGGCGGGCTTCGCCTTCTGGACCGTCACCGGCTCGGCCGCGTACGCCTCCTTCACCGGCTCCGAGCTGCACGTCCTGGCGCGCGGCCTGGTCAACACGGCCCTTCTGACGGCGGCCTGCGCCGGTCTCGTCCCGCCGGTTGTCCGGGTCCTGCGCGTCGCCCGTACGGGGGCCGTGGACCTGTGGCTGTGGTTCGCCTCCTCCGCGGTCGCCGTCCTGCTGGGCTTCCACTTCTTCGGCCACTACTACCTGCAACTCATCCCGTCGCTGGCCCTGCTGGCGACCGCGGCGCTGCAGATCCTGCCCCGGGAGAGGCTGGTGACGGCGCTGGTCACCTCTGCCTGCTGCTGCTCGGCGTTCCTGGCCTGGGGGCTGCTGGCGCCCCGGTCCGACCTCGCGCACGCCACCCGGCTCGCGGACGCGGTGGCCCGCCGCACGGCGCCCGGTGACCGGGTCCTGGTCTGGGGGATACACCCGGAGACGTACTGGCTGGCCGACCGGACCCCCGCCAGCCGCTTTCTGACCGCCGGCCTCCTGACCAACTACAGCGGCGGCCGCAACGGGCCGCAGGTGGGCGAGAAATACGGCGTCGAGGGCTCCTGGCCCGTCTTCCGGGAGGAGATGAGCACGCATCCGCCCGCGCTCGTCGTCGACGACTCGCGAGCCGCGCCGTACGCCCCCGAACGGATCCCGTCCCTGCGCAGGCTGCTCACCGCGGAGTACGAGGTGGCGGGGGAGGTGGACGGGGCGGTGCTGTACGTGCGGGAGACGGAGGCTCGGTGAGGGAGCCGGGCGGCCTGCGGGGCCCGACAGCCCCTGCTCCGGCGCCGGACAGGCTCAGGGAGTACGCCGTCAGGCCGGGCGTACGGCGCGCGGGCCCGTCGTGTCGGCGCCGAGGGCGGTGACCCGGCCGCGCAGTTCGCGGTCGGCGGTGACGACGAGGCAGGGGCGGTCCGCCGCCCCGGCCACGAGGGCGACGACGGTGTCGTCACCGCTGCCCGGCGCGGCCACCACCCGGACGCCGGGGACGGACTCCACGCCCTTCGCGGCGCCCTCGACGACGAGGACCAGCTCCACGGGCCCGCCGTGCCCGGGCAGCCCGTGCCGGGCCAGCCGGTCGCGCAGCCGCTCCGCGGCACCGCGCCGGTCGCGCCACCAGCCGTCGGGCACGGAGCCGACGACGTTGGCGCCGTCGACGATGACGAGGAGGGGGTCGCCGTGGTCGTCGTCCATGGACTCAGCGTCGCACGCCGGAGGCGGCGTCCCACCGCGAGGTGACGACACGCACGGCGGCGGCGGCCTCCGCGGCCCGCGCGTCGCCGGAGCGGACGGACCGGGCGAACTCCACGTGCAGAAACGGCACGTCCTCGTCCGCGGCGGTACGGCCCTGGACGTTCTCGTGGCCCTCCAGCGGGCACGAGCGGACCCAGGCGCGGCACACCGCGAAGCCCCGGTCGCGGAGAGCGTCGGCGAGCCGGCGACCGTCGGCACGGCCCTCGGAGCCCTTGCCCGTGGAGGCGACGACATCGTGGTCGGGCGCCGAGTCGTCGGCGAAGCCGTGCAGCTGGACACCCGGGAAGCCGCGCCGGACGAGCTCGGCGCAGACCGCGTGGAACACGGTGTCCCGGCGGTGCGCCACGTCGGACGCGTCCCGCTCACCGGATTTGCGATGTGCTCCAGCAACGATCAGGATGCCGCCCGGTGTGCCGCGCAGTACGCGCACGCCAAGCTGTTCCGTGCCGTGGTCGGCGACCGGGTGGGGGACCTGGACCGACCATCGGGCACGGTGGTCGAGGTCCACGTAGACGCGGCCCCAGCCGCGTGGGTGGGGGGCCTGGTCGACGCGGTCGTACACCTCTGCGAATCGTCGCCCGGTCGCGCTGTCCACCAGGGTGCGGATGCCGAAGTCGACCTCGGCCAGGCGCTGTTCGGCCTGCTCGCGGTGGCCGTCGAGAAGTAGTGCGACGCCCTCGGTGACCAGTCGCCGTTCGGTGCGCGAGGGGGGCAGGTAGCCGCCCTCGGGGGTGAAACGGGAGGTGTAGTCGGCGATGTCGCGCGCCAGGTCGACGCTCTGCGCGGCGCCGTCGGAGCGGCCGGAACCCGCGTCCCGGCCGGTGTCGTGGGTGCCGCGCAGGACAAGCGTTCCCAAACCGGCCAGAGCGGTGAGGAGCAGGAGAAGTGTTGCGATCGTTATCGTTCTGGCCCGGAATGCCTTCATGGTTGTATCAAGATATCCCGGTGACCAGACGTCGTAGCCGCCGCACCCTGCCCGCATTGCTGACCCCGCTCGCTCTCGTCGCCGCACTGGCGGGATGCGGTCTCGTCGGAGGGGGGGACTCGGGCGATTCGTCGAAGGGGGGCGGACGCTCGTTCACGGTGGCCGCGGCCGGAGACATCCTGATCCACCCGCAGCTGATCGACCAGGCCCGGAAGGACGCCAAGGAGACCGGCAAGGGCGTGCACGGCCTGGACTTCGGACCGCTCATGGCAGGCATCAAGCCGGTGATCAGCAAGGCCGACCTGGGGATCTGCCACATGGAGCCGGTGATCGGCAAGCCGAACGGCCCCTTCGAGAGCTACCCCAACTTCCTCGTGCCGCCGCAGATCGCCGGGACGATCAAGGACGTCGGGTACGACACCTGCTCCACCGCCTCCAACCACTCGATCGACCACGGCTACGAGGGTGTGAAGCGCACGCTCGACACGCTGGACTCGGTCGGTCTGAAGCACACGGGCTCCTTCCGTACGCAGAAGGACGCGCTCACCCCGCTGATCATGGACGTCAAGGGCGTGAAGGTCGCGCAGATCTCCTTCGCCTTCGGCTTCAACGCCCACGAGCTGCCCAAGGACAAGCCGTGGCTGGTCAACCAGAACGACCTGGGCCGCATCAGGGCCGCCGAGAAGCGGGCCCGCGCCGCCGGCGCCGAGGTCGTGATCCTCTCCATCCACTGGGGACGTGAGCACCACCCGAACCCCTCGACGCCGCAGCTCAAGTTCGCCCGCCAGCTCGCCCGGGAGACGGGGATCGACCTGGTCATCGGGCACCACGCGCACGTGGTGCAGCCGATGGAGAAGGTCGACGGCACGTGGATCGCGTACGGCCTCGGCAACCAGGTCGCCCGGCACGACGTGCCGACGGGCCTGACCGAGGAGGGCGTGATCGGCTGGTTCACCTTCACCGAGCGTGGCGGCAAGTGGGACGTCGAGGCCCGGTACGAGCCGACCCTCGTGGACATCCCGCCGGACCCGGACGTCACCACCGGCGAGACCGCGGTGGAGCCGAAGAAGGGCCAGGTGCAGGACTACCGGCTGCTGGACGTGGCCGCCGAGCTCAAGCGCGACGACCTGACGGACCAGGAGCGGGCCCGTCTCCGGCTGGCCTACGAGCGGACCGAGGGCACCATGCTCAACCGCGGCGCGGCCAAGGACGGTCTGAAACCCCTCACGGAACTGCCGGACTGACCGCGCCCGCGTGACGTCCGGACCGCGCCCGGCCCCCGGCACCCCGGCGGGCCGGGCGCGATATCGGCATGATGTTCTTTTTCGTCCGTTTCGCTACACCTGTGACCGGGTGTGACCCGGGCCGTAGGTGCGTCGAGGTCCCCGGAAGCGGCCGACTGAATCCGCCCGAAGCGGAATCGATCGCTCATGCCCGAGTGTGACCGCATGAAACCTCGTGTTGCGCAGATCACGTTCAAATCGTGCAACTTTGGTCTGCCCTCGCCGGTCTGACGCGCGGAGACCCAGTTTTCTCACCTGAGTCCCCGTGTCACGCCCGCACCACCCGCCCGCACCCGCATGCAGGCCGCTCCTCGCGTCCCGCCGCCCGTACAACCGCCTGAGAGGACCCCTCCGTTGGCGCCATCGCCCCCGGCTCGGCAGCACCGTGCCCGCCGCCGAGCCGACATGTCGCTACTGGGCGGCATACGTCCGCCCATCGCGATCCTCTCGGTGCTCCTGCTGTCCCTCGCGGGCATCACCGCCCTCGTGCTCGGCCGGGTCGACGACGCGGCCCTGCCCAAGGCGGTCCAGACCTCTCAGCAGCACTTCGCGGAGGACGGTGCGATCGCCCTGCGGGCGTCCATCGACGAGTCGGTGACCGACCTCAACCGCTCCGCTGCCCTGTTCAGCGCGGGCTCCCCGGTCTCCGGCGACACGGTGCTCGACAAACTGGGCAACACGTACCAGAAGTGGATGGGCACGGCGGTCATCGAGATCCAGTCGGGCAAGCTCGTCGCCACCCGCGGTGAGACCGTCCCGCTGACCTCCCTCGACCGTTCCTCGCTCAGCGGCGAGGACGGGCTCGCGCCCCGCATGGTGCGGCTCCAGAACGGCGAGGTCCGGCTGCTGTCCTTCGCCCTGCTGTCGTGGCCGGACAGGCCGCAGCTGCTCCTCGTCGCCTCCAACAGCCTCAAGTTTCCCGGTATCAGCCTCGGCCAGTTCCGCTCCATCGCGGTCGTGGACCGCTCCGGAACGATCCTGAGCAGCGACGGCATCCCGGAGCCCGAGCAGGTGCTCACCGACCTCCAGCGCCAAGAGGTCGCCGCATCGAACAAGCAGCTCAAGGCCTTCGCCAAGAAGGTCGCCGAGAAGTCCGGCCGGCACCCCCAGAGCACGAAGGAGCCCGGCTCCGGCGGCTACCAGGGCGTGAGCGGCAGCCTGCTCGGCGGTCGCTGGCTCAGTGACCGCTCCGTCGCCGGATACGCCACCCTCACCGCGCCGGAACCCGGCGAGACCACCACCGCGACCAACCTGGGTCTCAGCGTGGTCTCCATGGTGAAGGTCGCCGAGGACCCCACCCGGACCACCTCGCCGCTGTTCGGTCTCGTCGCGGGCGGCGTCCTGCTGCTGGTCGGCGGCATCGCCGTCGCCGTCCTGCTCGGCACGGTGCAGCGACCCCTCATCCGGCTCTTCCTGGAGTCGCGCCGCCTCACCCGCGGCGACCTCACCCGCCCGGTGAGCATCCCCCGTTACGGCGAGGCCCGCCGCATCGGCACCGCCCTGGAACGGCTGCGCCGCCAGCTGCTCGGCGAGAGCGCCGGACAGGGCGAGCCCGCGCCACGCCCGCGCGGCCTGCGCCGCATCGGCAGCCGCGGTCTCCTCGTCGTCTGCGCGGTCCTGCTGCTCGCCTGGTCGGCGCCGCTGCTGCTCGCCCTCAACCGGGCCGACGGCACCGTCGTCGTGCCGCAGCAGATCGTCAACGACCAGCGCGAGCGCACCGACACGCTCACCGACCGGGTCCGCCGGGCGCTCAACGAGGGTGAGGCGGACCTCCAGTCCGTGGCCACCCTGATCGGCGACCGCACCACCCCCGCCGACATGACCAAGGTCCTCGACCGCACCCTCAACCAGCACCTGCGCTACCAGTCGCTCTACGTCGTCGACACTTCCGGCGACGTGATCGCCCGGTCCGGCGGCAAGCCGCACGAGGTCCGGTCCAAGCCCGCCGCCGCCGACCCGATCCAGCTGCTCGGCCAGGGCGGCACCAAGCCCCTCGTGGTCGGCACCGCGGAGATCCCCGGACGCGACGGCGCCGCCCTGGTAGGCGAGTTCCGCATCGACTTCCTCAACTCGCTGCTCAAGCGGCCGGGCCTCGGAGTCGTACGCCTCGTCGACGACAAGAACCACGTCATCGCGGGCAACACCGGATACATCGCCTTCCAGTCGCTGCCCAACGACCGTCTGAAGGACCTGGTCTCCGCGTCCAACCAGAAGGTCGGCAAGTCCGCGCACGCCGCCGGCGTCCTCTACCGCGAGAACGGCGTGCAGATCGCGGCCGCGGCCCCCTTCGTCGGCGGCGGCCCGGCCAAGGCCCTCGGCTGGACCGTCGTCAGCTGGCAGCCCGCCGACCGCCTCGCCATCCCGGAGTACGACGTGCAGCACCGCACGATGCTCGCCGGGCTGCTGGGCGCCGCGGCGGCGGCCGCCTGCCTGGGCTGGATGCACATCGTGGTGGCCCGCCCGCTGCGGGTCCTGGCCGGCCAGGCCGAGGCACTCGCCGACGGCGACCGCAAGACCGTCCTCTTCCCGCGCAACCACGACGAGGTCGGTGCCGTCACCCGCTCCCTGGAGCTCGTCCGCCAGCAACTCCAGGAACAGCGCAAACAGCAGTCGACGCCGCGCCGGAGTTCCCACGGGGCCCCGCACGAGCAGCACGTAAGGAACTGATCACCGGTGCTCTTCCTCTACACCGTTCTGCTGGTGTGCTGCGTGATCCTGCTGGTGGCGGGCGTCATCGAGCAGCGGCGGCACTTCACCAACCTGGACAACATCCCCACCCGGGTGCTCGTCAACGGCATCCGCGGCAAGTCGTCCATCACACGTCTGTGCGCGGGCGCGCTGCGCGGCGGCGGGCTGACGACGGTGGCGAAGACCACCGGCACGGCGGCCCGGTTCATCCACCCCGACGCCACCGAGGAGCCGGTCTACCGCAAGTTCGGCATCGCCAACGTCGTCGAGCAGATCGGCATCGTCCGGCGTGCGGCCGCGTACAACCCGGACGCCATGGTCATCGAATGCATGGCCGTCATGCCGGCCCTCCAGGAGATCAACCAGTCCAAGCTGATCCGCTCCACCATCGGCGTGCTCTGCAACGTCCGTGAGGACCACCTCGCCGAGATGGGCCCCACTCTGGACGACGTGGCCCGCTCGCTGTCCCGGTCCATGCCGGAGGGCGGCATCTGCATCACCGCCGAGAAGGAGCGCTTCGCGATCCTCCAGGAGGAGGCCGACTCCCGCGACTGCAAGCTGATCTACGCCGACCCCGACTCCGTCACGGACGAGGAGCTGCGCGGCTTCAGCTGGTTCACCTTCAAGGAGAACGTGGCGATCGCGCTCACCGTCGCCGAACTCCTCGGCGTGGAGCGGCAGACCGCCCTCCAGGGCATGTACGACGCGCCGCCGGACCCTGGTGTCCTGTCCGTCGAGCGGTATGTCACCGAGGACGGCAAGCGGCTGCGCTTCGCCAACGTCTTCGCGGCCAACGACCCCGAGTCGACGCTGATGAACATCAATCAGCTGCTCGACCTCGGTGCCATCCACCGGCCGCTCAACGTGGTCATCAACTGCCGTCCCGACCGCGTCGAACGCAACGGCCAGATGGGCGAGATCATCCCGCAGCTCGACCCCGAGCAGGTCTTCGTCATCGGGCACCCGGCCAAGAGCGCCATCGACGCGATCCCGGCCGCGTACCGCGACCGCGCCGTCGACCTCGGCGGTGACCGCCGCGACGCCGAGGAGTTCATGGGACAGCTGATCGGCAGGCTCGGCTCCGACTCCTCCCTCGTGGCCATCGGCAACATCCACGGCCAGGGCGAGCACCTGCTGGAGCACCTCGCCGAACTGCCCGCGGACGAGACCCCCGACGAGTCCACCGACCAGCGCGGCGGACGCGCCGACGAGGGAGCCGGCGCGCGGCAGACGCCCGCGCGCGTGCCCGAGCACGTCGAGACCATGCAGCTGTACGCCCCGCGCATCGACCCGTACCAGCCCTATTCCGAGGCGTACGAGACGCGGTACGCGCCCCAGACGGCCGCCATCCCGGTGCAGCGAGGCGCCGAGCACCCGCACCCGGCCCAGACGCACCAGCACCAGGACCAGACACACCAGCACGAGGACCAGTCCCGGACGCACCCGCATCAGGACCCGGCCCACCGCAACCAGCCCCACCAGCACTACACGCAGGGCGAACAGGCCTCCTGGGAGCAGGGCCGCCGGCAGCCGCACCCGCGTCCCGCGCTCCCCGAACAGCCGCGCCGGGCGCAACCCGAGCCGGTCAGGGAGCAGTGGCCCGCGATCGCGCCGGGTTCCGCAGCACCACCGTCCCCCGGCCCCGCCGAACCGCCCCCGTCCCGAGGCCTGTTCGAGCCCCGAGTACCCCCCGCACCCTCCGCCGACGACCAGCAGCAGTGGCACAGCCCAGGAGAGCCCCGTTGATCCCCTCCGTCCTCACCCCCGAGATCGCCGCGATCGGCATCGGCCTGGGCCTGATGTTCTCGCTGATCTGCTACCTGACGACCAACCTCTCGCCCGGCGGCATGATCACCCCGGGCTGGCTCGCGCTCACCCTCATCGAGGACCTCCAGCGCGCCGCCCTCGTCATCGGCGTGACCGTCCTGACGTACGTCACCACCCTGCTCCTCCAGCGCGTCGTGATCCTCTACGGCAAGCGGCTCTTCGCGGCCGTCGTGCTCACCGGCGTGCTGATCCAGGCGACCGTGATCATCGTGCTCCAGATGGAGTTCCCGCTGCTGTACGCCAACCAGACCCTGGGCTTCATCGTCCCGGGCCTCATCGGCTACCAGCTCGTGCGCCAGCCCAAGGGAGCCACCCTGCTGTCGACCGGCTCGGTCACCCTCGCCACCTATGTCGTGCTGACCGCCGGAATCCTCCTCGGCGCCATGCCGACCGCCTGAGCCCGCTGCCCACTCGGAACCTTTGGAGCCTTCATCATGCCGAAGAGCAAAGGCCGCCCCGTCCTGCACGCGGCCACGGTCCTCGCGCTGCTCGCGGGCAGCGCGTACTTCACCGTCGAACTCCGCAAGGACGCGGAGGCCAAGGTCCCGGCCGTGCAGTCGGTGACCGACAAGCCCGACCTGGAGAACTCGGCGGGCAAGGCCACCGGGAAGCAGACCTGGGAGCGCCTGAACAACCCGACGCGTTCGGTGCTGCGCGGCAAGGACGGCGAGATCCTCGCCACCTTCACGGACGGCGCCCGCACCGCGACCCTCAGGGGTCCCTCTCGCACCTTCACCGAGCCCGCCAACACGCAGTCCCGGGTGGTTACGGAGGACTGGGTGCGGCTGATGCCGGAGGCGTGGCGCAAGGGCGCCGAGAAGGAGAAGTGGTTCAAGGACTGGTTCAAGCAGTACTACGGCAGCGAGGAGGACGACATCTTCGCGTTCGCCTTCCAGTACGTCCAGGGTGCCCCGGTGAAGAAGGACGACGAGGGCGTCCCCTACGCCGGCGACGCGGTCTTCGGCCCGTTCAAGGAGGACGGCGTCGACCGCCTCGAACAGAACGACTTCTACGACTACCTGGGGCTCAACTACACCTTCCGTGACGGCACCACGATGCCGGCCCGCAAGGAGCGCTATCGCGCCCTGGACTGCTCCGGCTTCATGCGCATGGTGTGGGGATACCGGGCCCGCTACCCGCTGATGGCCACGAACACGATCGGCGACGGGCTGCCGCGCAGCGCGGACGGCATGGCACGCTCCAAGGTGGGCGTCGACATCATCAAGCTCTCCGGTCCCTCCCCCTGGTACACGCGCCCCAAGAACATCGACGTGGTCCAGCCCGGCGACCTCCTCTTCTTCAAGATGGACCACCGCACCGGCAACCACCTCGACCACGTCGCCCTGTTCCTGGGCGTCGACACCGACGGCCACCGCGTCTTCATCTCCAGCCGCAAGGAGGTCAACGGCCCGACCATGGGCGACAAGGGCGGCGCCTCGCGCATCGACGGCAACGGCTTCTACGCGGGTCTGCTCCGCAGCGCCAAGCGTCTGTGAGCGGCTTACCCGGGCGGGGCGGGCCGCCGCGGACGGCCCGCCCCCGATTAAGGTGAACCGGTGAACGGCGACTGGCTCATACGCGGCCGCGACGGCAGGCTCAGTGCGTACCTGCTGTCGGAGGCCGCCGTCCGCTGCCGGGCGGAGCGCGGCCCCGGCGGCCCCTGGGACCCCCCGCGCACCGTGGGCGGCGACCAGCGCCTGCACCCCGTGCTCGCCGTCGGCCAGGGCGCCGACGGCTACGCCCACCTGGTCTCCTGGCGCCCCACCGTCCGCGACGAGTCAGGCCTCGTCCACTCGACGCACTACCGGCCGCGTCTCGCCGCCCTCGACTGGAACCCGATCGGGCATCCCGACAGGACGGGCGGCCGGACCGGATCGCCGGCCGTCGCGGTCGACGCCCAGGGACGCGCCCATGTCTTCGTGCGCAACAAGGGCGGCGGGGTCAGCATGGTCGCCCAGAAGGAGAAGGGCGGCTGGGGCCCGTGGCGCGCACTCGGGGGACATGACGTACGGGACGAACTGGCGGCCGTGACGGGGGAGTCCGGCCGGGTCGAGCTGTACGCCGCCGTGCCGGACGGCATCCTGCACTGGAGCCAGCCGGAGCCCGGCGCGCAGCCCGTCCTGGAGGAGGCGCTGGAGGCCCCGGTCCGCCCCGGCACACTTCGCGCGCTCGCGACCTCCCCCGACTCCACCACCGTCTTCTACACCGACGGGTCGGGCGACCTGTGCGCCTGGCGGGCGGGCGGGAAGCCCGTGCGGGTGCTCGCCAGTGCGGGGCCCGGCCCCGTGGCGGCGATCCGTTGCGAACTCGACGGCCACGACTGCACGTTGCTCGCGCAGCGGTCGTCCAGCGGCCGGGTCGTCTTCGCCGCGTATCCGACTCAGGACGAGGCCGCGGGGGCGTGGTGGGCCGAGTCCGGGCCCGCACTGCCGGGGGACGCGGTCGTCTCCCTCGCGGAGGACGAGGACGGCCGTGTGGTCGCGGCGAGCCTCGCGCCCGGCTCCGGTGACCTCCTCCTCACCCGCCGCAAGTCCGAACCGGGCCTGGCCCTGGAGGCCTGGCGCCCGGTCTGACAGCCCGCCCCGGACCCCGCTCCTCGAACGCCAAAGGCGCTGATCTCAGCCCGTCCGGCGCTTGAGGACAAGGCCGTCCGGGCCGATCGGGGGTCCAAAGGCGCAGCCCCCAGGTCCGATGGCGTCGGCGGAAGTGGGGCGAGGAACGGCGGTGCCCCGCACACCGACTGGCGTGCGGGGCACCGGCGCAAGGCAGAGCGCTACGCGGGAACGCTGGCGACTCCCGGCTCCAGGAACCGCTTGCCGTTCACCCGCTCGGAGACACCCTCACGGTCCAGGTACGGCGTGATGCCGCCCAGGTGGAAGGGCCAGCCGGCACCGGTGATCAGGCACAGGTCGATGTCCTGGGCCTCGGCGACGACACCCTCGTCGAGCATGAGCCCGATCTCCTGGGCGACGGCGTCGAGGACACGGGCGCGGACCTGCTCCTCGGTGAGGACGACGTCGCCCTGCTTGAGGAGCGCGGCGACCTCGGGGTCGAGCTCCGGCTTGCCGGAGTCGTAGACGTAGAAGCCGCGCTTGCCCGCCTTGACGACGGCCGCGAGGTTCTCGGAGACCGTGAAGCGGTCCGGGAAGGCCCGGTTGAGGGTCTCCGAGACGTGCAGACCGATCGCGGGGCCGACCAGCTCCAGGAGCACCAGCGGGGACATCGGCAGGCCCAGGGGCTCGATGGCCTTCTCGGCGATCTCGACCGGGGTGCCCTCGTCGATGACGTTCTGGATCTCGCCCATGAAGCGGGTGAGGATGCGGTTCACCACGAACGCCGGGGCGTCCTTGGTCAGGACCGCGGTCTTCTTCAGCTTCTTGGCGACGGCGAAGGCGGTGGCCAGCGAGGCGTCGTCCGTCTGCTCGCCGCGGACGATCTCCAGCAGGGGGAGGATCGCGACCGGGTTGAAGAAGTGGAAGCCGACCACCCGCTCGGGGTTCTTCAGCTTCGAGGCCATCTCGGTGACCGACAGCGAGGAGGTGTTGGTGGCGAGGATCGCGTGCGCCGGGGCGACCGCCTCGACCTCCGCGAACACCTGCTGCTTGACGCCGATCTCCTCGAAGACGGCCTCGATGACGAAGTCGGCGTCGGAGAAGCCCTCGGCCTTGTCCAGCACACCGGTGACCAGCGCCTTGAGACGGTTGGCCTTGTCCTGGTTGATACGGCCCTTGCCGAGCAGCTTGTCGATCTCGGCGTGGACGTAGCCCACGCCCTTGTCGACACGCTCCTGGTCGATGTCCGTCAGGACGACGGGCACCTCGAGGCGGCGCAGGAAGAGCAGGGCGAGCTGAGAGGCCATCAGGCCCGCGCCCACGACGCCGACCTTGGTGACCGGGCGCGCGAGGTTCTTGTCCGGCGCGCCGGCCGGGCGCTTGCCGCGCTTCTGGACCAGGTTGAAGGCGTAGATGCCGGAGCGGAGTTCGCCACCCATGATCAGGTCGGCGAGCGCCACGTCCTCGGCGTCGTACCCCTTCTGCAGGTCGCCGTCCTTGGCCGCGGCGATGATGTCCAGCGCGCGGTACGCGGCCGGAGCGGCACCGTGGACCTTGCCGTCGGCGATGAAGCGGCCCTTGGCGACGGCCTGGTCCCAGGCCTCGCCGCGGTCGATCTCGGGACGCTCGACGGTGATGTCGCCCTTGAGGACGGAGGCCGTCCAGAGCAGCGACTGCTCCAGGAAGTCCGCGCCTTCGAAGAGGGCGTCGGCGATGCCCAGTTCGAAGACCTGCTTGCCCTTGAGCTGCTTGTTCTGGTTGAGCGAGTTCTCGATGATCACCGAGACGGCCCTGTCCGCACCGATCAGGTTCGGCAGGATCGTGCAGCCGCCCCAGCCCGGGACCAGGCCCAGGAAGACCTCGGGCAGGGAGAAGGCCGGCAGGGCCTTCGACACCGTGCGGTAGGTGCAGTGCAGACCGACCTCGACGCCGCCGCCCATCGCCGCGCCGTTGTAGTACGCGAAGGTCGGGACGGCCAGCGCCGACAGGCGCTTGAAGACCTCGTGGCCGCCCTTGCCGATGGCGAGCGCGTCCTCGTGCCTCTTCAGCAGCTCGACGCCCTTGAGGTCGGCGCCGACCGCGAAGATGAACGGCTTGCCGGTGATGCCGACGCCGATGATGTCGCCGGCCGCGGCCTCCGCCTCGACCTGGTCGATCGCGGTGTCGAGGTTCGCGAGCGAGGCCGGGCCGAAGGTGGTCGGCTTGGTGTGGTCGAAGCCGTTGTCCAGCGTGATGAGCGCGAAGCGCCCGGCGCCGAAGGGCAGGTCGAGGTGGCGTACGTTCGCGGACGTCACGACCTCGTCGGGGAACAGCTCGGCTGCGCCCTTCAGGAGTTCAGCGGTGCTCACTTCTCGCCTCCGGCGTCCTTGTGGTGCGGGTTCTCCCAGATCACCGTGGCGCCCATGCCGAAGCCGACGCACATGGTGGTGAGGCCGTAACGGACCTCCGGCTGCTCCTCGAACTGGCGGGCCAGCTGCGTCATCAGACGCACGCCGGAGGAGGCCAGCGGGTGACCGAACGCGATGGCGCCGCCGTACTGGTTGACGCGCGCGTCGTCGTCGGCGATGCCGTAGTGCTCCAGGAAGGCGAGCACCTGGACGGCGAAGGCCTCGTTGACCTCGAAGAGGCCGATGTCGTCGATCGTCAGGCCGCCCTTGGCGAGGGCCTTCTCGGTGGCCGGGATCGGGCCGTAGCCCATGACCTCCGGCTCGACGCCCGCGAAGGCGTACGAGACGAGGCGCATCTTGACCGGCAGGTTGTGCTCGCGGGCGAAGTCCTCGGACGCGATGATCGAGGCGGTCGCACCGTCGTTCAGACCGGCCGCGTTGCCGGCCGTGACACGGCCGTGGACGCGGAACGGGGTCTTCAGGCCGGACAGGTTCTCCAGCGTGGTGCCCGGACGCATCGGCTCGTCGGCGGTCACCAGGCCCCAGCCGGTCTCACCGACCTCCGCGTTGGTGTTGCGCACCGAGATCGGCACCAGGTCCTGCTGGATCTTGCCGTTGGCGTACGCCTTGGCGGCCTTCTCCTGCGAGCGTACGGCGTACTCGTCGGCGCGCTGCTTGGTGATCGTGGGGTAGCGGTCGTGCAGGTTCTCGGCGGTCATGCCCATGAACAGGGCGGACTCGTCGACCAGCTTCTCGCTGACGAACCGCGGGTTCGGGTCGACGCCCTCGCCCATGGGGTGGCGGCCCATGTGCTCGACACCGCCGGCGATGACGGCGTCGTAGGCGCCGAAGGCGATGGAGCCCGCGGTGGTGGTGACGGCGGTCAGCGCGCCCGCGCACATGCGGTCGATGGAGTAGCCGGGCACCGACTGGGGGAGACCGGCCAGGATCCCGGCGGTGCGGCCCAGCGTCAGACCCTGGTCACCGATCTGCGTGGTCGCGGCGATGGCGACCTCGTCGATCTTCTTGGGGTCCAGGCCGGGGTTGCGGCGCAGCAGCTCCCGGATGGCCTTCACGACGAGGTCGTCGGCGCGGGTCTCGTGGTAGATGCCCTTCGGGCCCGCCTTGCCGAACGGGGTGCGGACGCCGTCGACGAAGACGACGTCCCTGACGGTACGAGGCACGATGGCTCTCCTCCAGATGCGGGATGGCACTGCTGCGCGTCGCACGCGACTGAGCGCGCGCTCACCCCCTCATGCTACTTGCGGGTAACCATGCTGCCCAGCCCCGGAGGCGGGAGCGGCGAAGGTCACATCCGTGAGCCGCCCCCGGGCGGTGCCGTCGACCCCCGCGGCGTCAGCACCGGGGTGGGCACCGGGTGCGACGCGGGCTCCTCGCCGGTGATCACGCCGAACAGCGTCCGCGCCACGTCCGCGCCGAAGCCGTGCACGTCGTGGCTCATGGCGGAGAGCGTCGGATGGGTGAGCCGGCACAACTGTGAGTCGTCCCAGGCGAGCAGGGAGACGTCGCCCGGCACGCTGAGCCCCATCTCGGAGGCGACGGAGAGCCCGGCCACCGCCATGATGTCGTTGTCGTACACGATCGCGGTCGGCCGGTCCGGCGGCGCGGCCGACAGCAGCGAGCGCGTGGCCCGCGCTCCGGCGTCGCCCGAGAAGTCGGTCGCCACCTGCCAGGACCCGGCGAGGTCCAGCGTCCGGGCCGCCTCGTCGAAGGCCGCCGTACGGATGGTCGTGTGCCCGAGGGGCGCCGCGCCGCCGACCCGGGCGATCCGCCGGTGACCGAGCGCCGCGAGATACCGCACGGCCTCGGTGACGGCGGTCGCGTCGTCGGTCCATACGGAGGTGAGGGAGCCCGTCAGCGACGGATGGCCGACGGCGACGGCCGGCATGCCGAGCCGCTCCACAGTGGCGACCCTCGGGTCGTCGGCCCGGAAGTCGACCAGGATCGACCCGCTGATCTGCTTCCCCTTCCACCAGGCCTCCTGGAGCCCGACCTCCTCCTCCAGGTTCCGCACCAGACGCAGCAGCAGCGAGCACGAACGCTCGGTCAGCACGCCCTCCACCCCGGAGATGAACTCCATGTAGAAGGGCTCGAGTCCGAGCTGCTTGGCCGGCCGGCAGATCGCGAGCCCGACCACGTCCACCCGCTGGCTGGACAGCGACCGGGCGGTGAGGTTCGGCGCCCAGCCCAGCTCCCGGGCCGCGGCGAAGATCCGGTCGCGGGTGGCGTCCGACAGGCCGGGCTTGCGGTTGAAGGCGAGGGACACCGCGCCCTTCGAGACCCCGGCGCGCGCCGCGACTTCCTTGATGGTGACGCGGGGGGTCGGCACTGTCGTCATCGGGTCGGCTCCACGCAGTACAGGGCGGATCGGGCGGTGGTCCCGGCCCGCTCGTCCAGAGTCTCCCAGCCCCGTACGCCGATCGTGACCCGTTCCCCGGGAAGCAGCGTGACCAGGCCGGTGTCGGCCTCGGCGGCGGGGTCCAGGCGGTCCGCCTGGAGCAGCAGGTCCCGTACGAGGGTGTGTGCCGTCACGGTCACCGCGCCCGGCGTGACCGTGACGTCGAACCGGGGTCTCGGGTAGGGGATTTCGCGGTCGGGCACGGGGAAGTGCAGCGCCCGCAGGCCGTCCGCGTCGGCCACCAGGAACTCCTTCGGGCCGGCCGGCTGCAGCTCGGGCGGTACGGGAACCTCGCCGACCGTGCGTGCGGCGGCGGAGAGGCCGAGCGTCGTCTCGCCCGTCGTCACGCCCTCGACGGACATCCGCCGCAGCCTGAGCGTGCCCCGCCAGGGCTGTGCGGACTGGTTGACCGCGGCGAGCACCAGCCCGCCGGCCCTGGGCAGCAGCGTCAGGAGCCGGTCCGCGTAGAGCCGCCGCAGCTCGTGGTAGAGCGGCTTGGCGCGTCCGTCGCCGTCGATCGCGGCCCACGAGGTCACCGGCCAGCAGTCGTTGAGCTGCCACAGGACCGTGCCGGCGCACACCGGCCAGTGCGCGCGCCAGTGCTCGATCCCGGCGGCCACGGCACGGGCCTGGTTGACCTGGCTGAGGTAGTGCCAGCGGTCGAAGTCGCCCTCGGGCGGCGGGAAGTGGCGGGCGAGTCCGCGCTCCAGCTTGCCGTTTCCGTCGTCGGCCTTCTGGTGGTGCAGCATGCCGGGGGAGCCGGGGGCGAGCGTCTCGCCGGGGAGCGCGCGGAGCAGCGTCGCGTAGGCGGGCGGCGCCTGCCAGCCGAACTCGGCGACGAAGCGCGGGACATGGAGGCGGTAGTCGGCGTAGTCCGTCCTGTTCCACACCTCCCACGAGTGGTGGGTGCCGTGCGCCGGGTCGTTGGGGTGGTGGTCCCAGGAGCCGGACCACGGGCTGCCCGCCGCGTACGGCCGCGTCGGGTCCAGCTCGGCCACCACTCGCGGCAGCAGCCCGAGGTAGTACCCCTCGCCCCACGAGTCCCCGGCCAGTCGCCGTTCCCAGTCCCAGTCCCTGAAGCCCCACAGGTTCTCGTTGTTGCCGTTCCACAGCACGAGCGAGGGGTGCGGCATCAGCCGTACGACGTTCTCCCGGGCCTCGGCCTCCACCTCGCCCCGCAGCGGCTGCTCCTCGGGGTACGCCGCGCAGGCGAAGGGGAAGTCCTGCCAGACCATCAGCCCCAGCTCGTCGCAGGCGTCGTAGAAGTCCTCGCTCTCGTAGATGCCGCCGCCCCACACGCGCACGAGGTCGACGCCCGCGGCGGCGGCCTGGCGGAGCCTGTGCCGGTAGCGCTCACGGGTGATCCGGGACGGGAGGGTGTCGTCCGGGATCCAGTTGACCCCCCGTGCGAAGACCCGGACGCCGTTGACGACGAAGGTGAAGCCGCTGCCGTGGGCGTCGGCGCGGCGGTCCAGTTCCAGTGTGCGCAAGCCGATGCGGCGGCGCCACGCGTCGAGTGGGCCGTGCACGTCGCTCAACGTCAACTCGACGTCGTACAAACGCTGTTCACCGTAGCCGCGGGGCCACCACAGCTCGGGGTCCGGGATCTCCAGCAGGACCGTCCCTGACGTGCCGTCGATCGTCCCGGAGGCCCGCGCCCCGTCGGCGCGGGCCTCCAGGGTGAGGCCGGCCTCGACCCTGGTTCGTTCGACCTCCACGGCCAGCTCGACGCGTCCGACGCCCCGTTCGACGGTCACCAGCGGCCGTACCCGGGCGATCCGCGCGGTCGACCAGTGCTCCAGGCGTACCGGCCGCCAGATCCCGGCGGTCACCAGCGTCGGCCCCCAGTCCCAGCCGAAGGAGCAGGCCATCTTCCGCAGGTACTGGAAGGGTTCGGGATAGGCGTTCGGCCGCTCGCCGAGCCGGTCCCGCACCGCCTCGGCCGCGGCGTACGCCGAGGTGAAGTGCACCGAGAGCGGGCCGCTGAGCCCGGTGACGTCGAAGCGGTAGGAGCGGTGCATGTTCCGTACCGAGCCGAGGAGCCGTCCGTCCAGCCGGATCTGTGCGGCGGTGTCCAGGCCGTCGAAGACGAGGTCGGTCTGCTCGTGGCCGGATGAGGCGGGCAGGGCGACGTCGTACGTCCAGTCCCGCCGGCCCACCCACGCCACCTCGGTCTCGTTCCGGCCGAGGAACGGGTCCGCGATGGCGCCCGCCGCCAGCAGATCGGTGTGCACACAGCCCGGGACCGCGGCCGGAAGTGCGGCTCCCTCGTGCCGCAGGGTCCATCCGTCGGTGAGCGGTGTGACGTCCAGCATGCGTACTCCCTAAACCGGTTGAGGCAGTAGACACCAGTGGCTGCGAAAGATTTGGGAATCGTTGGCGGAATAGTGACTTTACCGGTTTAGCGACGGCTGTCAGAGTGCCGAACCAGCCAACCGAGGTGAACGGAGCTGGTGCAGATGAACCGCCGCACGTCATTCGCCGGAACACTGCTTGCCGCCGCACTGCTGGTCGCGGGCTGCACGGGTAGCGGAGGCGCGTCGAAGGGCGCGGACGCCAAGGCCCCCGACGACCCCGCCAAGGTGTCCGGGACCATCAAGGTCCTCACCCAGCGGACCGATCTCGTGCAGGACGGCACGATGAAGAGGTACGCAGCCGAGTTCAACAAGATCTACCCGAAGGTCGAGGTCGAGTTCGAGGCCGTCACCGACTACGAGGGTGAGGTCAAGATCCGCATGAACACGGAGAACTACGGCGACGTCCTCATGATCCCGGCCGTGATCAAGAAGGGCGACTACCCCAGGTTCTTCGCCTCGCTGGGCACGTCCGCCGAGCGCTCCAGGAAGTACCGCTTCACGGACTTCACCACGGTCGGCGGCAAGGTCTACGGACAGAGCCCGATCGGCGTGACCCCGGGCTTCGTCTACAACAAACGGGTCTGGAAGGACGCGGGGATCACCGACTGGCCAACCACCCCGGCCGCGTTCGTCGACGACCTCCGGGCGATCAGGGCCAGGACGAAGGCCGTCCCGTACTACACGAACTTCAAGGACAAGTGGCCGCTCACGTCCTGGACGTCCGCCAACGGGTCCGCGAGCTGCGACACCGGGGCGACCACCGCCCTCGCCGACGGCGACCCCTGGGCCGAGGGCGCCGATCTGCGCGTCGCCGACACCCTGCTCTACGACGTCGTCCACGACGGACTCGCGGAGAAGGACCCGACGACCACCAACTGGGAAGGCTCCAAACCCCGGCTGGCGAAGGGCGACATCGCCACCATGTGGCTCGGCTCCTGGGCGATCACGCAGTTCCGGGCCGCCGCCGAGCAGGCCGGCACCGACCCCGACGACATCGGCTTCATGCCCTTCCCCGTCCAGGTCGGCGGCAGGTTCTGCGCCGTGGTGGCGCCCGACTACAACCAGGCCGTCAACGTCCACTCCGCCCACAAGGAGGCCGCCCGCGCCTGGATCGACTGGTTCACCGACCGGTCGGGCTACGCCGACGACAACCTGACCCTCTCCCCGGTCAAGGGAGCGCCGCTGCCGGACGTGCTGAAGCCGTATCAGGACGCGGGCGTGAAGTTCATAGAACTCGACGACACCGACGGAGCCACCGTCAAGGCCATCGACAACCAGTCCGAGGTCGGCATCTACGCCCCCGACTACCGCCAGAACCTCGTCGACCTCGCCCGCGGTACCAGGAAGGGCAGCCTCGACGACTTCTTCGGGGACCTCGGCAAGCGCTGGACCGAGGCGGCCCGGAGCGTCGGGTCCGGGTCCTGATGAACGGCGACGACACCGGGACCGTGACGACGGACGCCCACGGCACGGCGGCGCGGTCCGCGACGGCCCCGCCGCCCCCTGCCCCGGGGCGCGCCCCACGCGGCGTACGCCTGTGGCGCGGCCTGACCCCCTGGCTCTTCCTCGCCGCCCCGCTCGCCCTGCTGATCACCTTCACGTACGCGCCCGTGGCCAACATGATCGCGTACAGCTTCACCGACTGGGACGGCGTCAGCCCCGACCTGCGCTACACGGGTGCCGAGAACTACGTCGAACTCTTCACCCGGTCCGAGCTGTTCCAGGTGTTCTTCGTCAGCGGCTACTACCTGGCCGCCTCGGTCGTACAGATCGCCGTGGCCCTCTGCTTCGCGACGATCCTGAGCTTCGACGTCCGCTTCCGGAACTTCTTCAAGGGCGTGCTCTTCTTCCCGTACCTCGTCAACGGTGTCGCGATCGGCTTCGTCTTCCTCTACTTCTTCCAGGACGGCGGCACCCTCGACTCCGTCCTCGGCCTGTTCGGCTATCACTCCGACCGGGCCTGGCTCGGCACCTCGGTGTCCGCCAACACCTCCCTGGCCGGGGTCTCCGTCTGGCGCTACACCGGCCTGAACTTCGTGCTGTTCCTCGGCGCGATCCAGTCGATCCCGGGCGAGTTGTACGAGGCGTCCGAGCTGGACGGGGCCCATCGATGGCACCAGTTCCGGTACATCGTCCTGCCCGGCATCAAGCCCGTCCTCAGCCTTTCCGTGATCCTCTCCGTTTCCGGCTCGCTGTCCGCGTTCGACGTGCCGTTCATCATGACCGGCGGTGCGACCGGCACGGAGACCTTCGTGATCCAGACCGTGAAGCTGGCCTTCCAGTTCAACAAGACGGGCCTCGCGTCGGCGGCCGCGGTCGTGCTGCTGCTCATCATCCTGGCGGTGACGTGGGTGCAGCGGCGCCTCGTCCCGGACGACAAGGTGGATCTCGTATGACACTGCCGGGAACGACGCCCGCGGGCCGTCGCCGGGCCGCCCGCACCCTCACGTACCTGTCGCTCGCCGTCGCCTCCGTCGTCGTGCTGCTCCCGCTCGCCGTCGTCCTGCTCACCTCCCTCAAGTCCTCGAAGGAGATGGCGGACGGCAGCGGTGCGCTCGCGCTGCCCGACGACTTCCTGAACTTCCACAACTACGTGACGGCGTTCCGGGACGGCGGGATGCCGACGGCGTTCGGCAACACCGCCTTCATCCTGCTCTTCTCCGTCACCGGCACGGTGATCATCGGCTCGATGGCGGCGTACGCGATCGACCGCTTCACGTTCCGCTTCAAGAGGCTGGTGGTCGCGCTCTTCCTGATCGCCACGCTCGTACCGGGCGTCACGACACAGGTCGCGACCTTCCAGATCGTCGACCGTTTCGGCCTGTTCGACACCCGCTGGGCACCGATCGTGCTCTACATGGGCACGGACATCGTGTCGATCTACATCTTCCTGCAGTTCGTCCGGTCCATCCCCGTCTCCCTGGACGAGGCCGCGCGCCTCGACGGCGCCAACGCCTTCACGATCTACTGGAGGATCATCCTGCCGCTGCTCAGGCCCGCCGTCGCCACGGTCGTGATCGTGAAGGGGATCACCGTCTACAACGACTTCTACCTCCCCTTCCTCTACATGCCGTCCGAGGATCTTGGCGTGATCTCGACGTCGCTGTTCCGGTTCAAGGGGCCGTTCGGGGCGCACTGGGAGACGATCTCCGCCGGCGCGGTGCTCGTCATCCTGCCGACCTTGATCGTCTTCCTGTTCCTCCAGCGGTTCATCTACAACGGCTTCACCCGGGGGGCGACGAAATGAGCGCGGGCCGGGCCGCTGTCCGGCCCCCGCCGCCCGCTTCCGCGGACCTCCCCGAGGCCGGGGCGCCTCGGCCCCGGGCGGCCGTCAGCCCTTGGGGGCCTTCACCGAAAGCGCCGTCACCAGCACCGGCGTGACCTGCTCGACCTGCCAGGGCCGCGCCCCGTACCCGGTCAGCGCGGTGGCCACGGACGCCGTGTCGGGCGCCGCGGGCGGCTCCCAGCACACCCGGCGCACCGTGTCCGGCGTGATCAGGTTCTCCTGCGGCATGCCGAGCTCCTCGGCCAGCGCGGAGACCGCGGCGCGGGCCGCGGACAGCCGCGCGGCGGCGGCGGGGTCCTTGTCGGCCCAGGCGCGCGGCGGCGGGGGGCCGGTCACCTGCTGGCCCGGCTGCGGCAGCTCGGGGTCCGGCAGCGCCTTCGCGCGGTCGACCGCGGCCTGCCACTGCTCCAGCTGGCGGCGCCCCATGCGGTGTCCGAAGCCGTTGAGTGCGGCGAGAGCGTGCACGTTGGCGGGCAGGCCCAGCGCCGCCTCGACGATCGCCGCGTCCCCGAGGATCTTGCCGGGCGAGATGTCCCGGCGCCGGGCGATGCGGTCCCGGGCCTCCCACAGCTCCCGTACGACCGCCATCTGCCGGCGGCGGCGCACCTTGTGCATCCCCGACGTGCGGCGCCAGGGGTCCTTGCGCGGCGGGGCGGGCTCGGCCTGCGCGATGGCGTCGAACTCCTGCTGGGCCCACTCCAGCTTGCCCTGCCGGTCGAGCTCCTTCTCCAGGGCGTCGCGCAGGTCGACGAGCAGCTCCACGTCGAGCGCGGCGTAGCGCAGCCAGGGCTCGGGAAGCGGGCGGGTCGACCAGTCGACGGCGGAGTGTCCCTTCTCCAGGACGAAACCGAGCACGCTCTCGACCATGGCTCCGAGGCCCACCCGGGGGAACCCGGCGAGCCGGCCGGCCAGCTCGGTGTCGAAGATCCGGGTGGGGACCATGCCTATCTCGCGCAGACAGGGCAGGTCCTGGGTGGCCGCGTGCAGCACCCACTCCACCCCGGAGATCGCCTCACCGAGGCCGGACAGATCGGGGCACGCCACGGGGTCGATCAGCGCGGTGCCGGCGCCCTCGCGGCGCAGCTGCACCAGATAGGCGCGCTGGCCGTATCGGTACCCGGACGCGCGTTCGGCGTCGACGGCGACGGGGCCGGATCCGGCGGCGAAGGCGGCGATCACCTGCGCGAGCGAGGCGTCGTCGGCGATCACGGGCGGAATGCCGTCTCGGGGCTCAAGCAAAGGGATCGGCGCCGATTCGACGTCGTCCGGAGGGGCGCCTCCGGTGGTTCGCAGTGAGCTGTCTGCTGCGGTCTCTTGGGCGTCGGTCACCTGTCAAGGGTATCTGTGTATGGACAACGCCCGCCGACGGAACGTTCCGTCGACGGGCGTCTGAGGGTCGTAAACCAGTCAGGTCGGTGAAACATCCGGTTCACGGGTGGGGGACGGCTGGGGGCGAGGCGGGGTTCAGTGGATGATGCCGGTCCGCAGAGCAACCGCCACCATCCCGGCGCGGTCGCCCGTGCCGAGCTTGCGGGCGATGCGGGCGAGGTGGCTCTTGACGGTCAGTGCGGACAGGCCCATGGAGACGCCGATGGCCTTGTTCGACTGGCCCTCCGCGACCAGTCGAAGGACCTCGACCTCTCGTCCGGACAGTTCGCGGTAGCCGCCCGGGTGGCTCGGGGTACCCGGGGGGCGGCGGTGCATACGGGCGGCGGCCGAGCCGATCGGTGCGGCGCCGGGCCGGGTGGGGAGCCCGACGTTCGTTCGGGTGCCGGTGACGACATAGCCCTTGACGCCGCCCGCCAGGGCGTTGCGTACGGCGCCGATGTCGTCGGCGGCGGAGAGGGCGAGGCCGTTGGGCCAGCCCGCGGCTCGGGTCTCGGACAGCAGGGTGAGCCCGCTGCCGTCGGGCAGATGGACGTCGGCGACGCAGATGTCACGCGGGTTGCCGATTCGGGGACGGGCCTCCGCGACGGACGACGCCTCGATGACGTCGCGCACTCCGAGCGCCCACAGGTGGCGGGTGACCGTGGAGCGGACCCGGGGGTCGGCCACGACCACCATGGCGGTCGGCTTGTTGGGGCGGTAGGCGACCAGGCTTGCGGGCTGCTCGAGGAGAACGGACACCAGGCCTCCTGGGGTGCGGGACGGGGCCGGCTCTGGGGATGGAGCCGGGACGAACCGTGCTTTCAAGGTCACAGACGTCTTCGGCACCAAACCCCTTGTCCTTTAGAGAATGATCACGATTTGGTGAGTAGCAATCCGTGCAATTCGGACACGCGATCGATCATCCGAAGATCGAACCGAGTCGATCCGCGTCAAATCACGGCCGAAAGTGGCCGTATCGACAAAGAACCGGTAAGCGTGCGGTGAGAGACGGGCGCGTCGGCGTGCGGGGCCGAGGCCCGGCGGGCAGGGTCAGCGCCGGCGGCACCGGTACGGACCACTCGGGGGGAAAAGACCGTGGCGGAGCCGCCCCGAAGCGTGGCACGGCTGTGGAGCCGGCCCCGCGTGGCCGCGGCGCGACGGCTCACGGCGGGGCGGAGGCGGCACTCAGCGGGACTGCGGGCCCCGGCGCTGCGGAAGGGTGACGATCGACCCGTCGCCCGGCCCGGCCGGCGGGAGTCCGGCGACCTGGCACAGCAGGTCGCACCACGCCGCGAGGTGCGCCGCCGTGTCCGGCACGCCGCCCAGTCCCTCGCGGGGCGTCCACGAGGCGCGGATCTCGATCTGCGAGGCGGCGGGGCGCTCGCCGAGGCCGCCGAAGTAGTGAGAGCTCGCACGCGTGACCGTGCCGCTCGGTTCGCCGTACGACAGGCCGCGTGCCTGGAGTGCGCCGGTCAGCCACGACCAGCACACGTCGGGGAGCAGCGGATCGGCGGCCATCTCCGGCTCCAGCTCCGCGCGGATCAGGGTCACCAGACGGAAGGAGCCCTGCCAGGCGTCGTGCCCGGCGGGGTCGTGCAGCAGGACGAGCCGGCCGTCCGCGAGGTCCTCGTCGTCCGCGACGACCGCCGCCTCCAGCGCGTACGCGTGCGGAGCCAGCCGCTGCGGGGGACGCGTCGGGTCGATCTCGATCTCCGGCCGCAGTCGTGCGGCTCTCAGCGCGTCGACGGCCGTCCGGAAGGGCAAGGGAGCCGTCTCCACCGCATTTCGGTCCCCCTCCTTCGCGTCGTCCATTCCGCCAGCGCCGTCCGACAGTCGTCCCTGAGCCGCAGCCATGCGGGGAAGATTAAGGGGAACGGAGCCGTCGTGCAGGGAGAGACACCCGTGCGCGGGACCACTGTCCGGATCGTTCCGCGCGAACGCGCCCGCCCGCGCGCCGTGCGCCGGGGACCCGCACCGGCCCGGGGGAGGGCGGAGCCCGGGACCTGGACGCCCGTACGCCGTGCGAGACTTTCCGTCGTGAGTGCCAACCACAGCCCATCCGGGCAGCAGCCGACAGCCACGTACGAGTCCGCCTTCCTCAAGGCGTGCAGGCGCGAGCCCGTGCCGCACACGCCGGTGTGGTTCATGCGGCAGGCCGGTCGCTCACTGCCCGAGTACCTCAAGGTGCGCGAGGGCATCCCCATGCTGGAGTCCTGCATGCGGCCCGAGCTGGTCGCCGAGATCACGCTCCAGCCGGTCCGCCGCCACAACGTGGACGCGGCGATCTACTTCAGCGACATCGTCGTCCCGCTCAAGGCCATCGGCATCGACCTGGACATCAAGCCGGGCGTCGGCCCCGTCGTCCAGAATCCGATCCGCACCCGGGCCGACCTCGCCCAGCTGCGCGACCTGACGCCCGAGGACGTCCACTACGTCACCGAGGCGATCGGTCTGCTCACGGCCGAGCTCGGCCCGACCCCGCTCATCGGTTTCGCGGGCGCGCCCTTCACCCTCGCGAGCTACCTCGTCGAGGGCGGTCCGTCCAAGAACCACGAGCACACCAAGGCGCTCATGTACGGCGACCCGCAGCTGTGGGCCGACCTCCTCGACCGTCTCGCCGAGATCACCTCCGCCTTCCTGAAGGTGCAGATCGAGGCCGGCGCCAGCGCCGTGCAGCTCTTCGACTCCTGGGTCGGCGCCCTCGCGCCCGCCGACTACCGCCGCTCCGTCATGCCCGCCTCCACGAAGGTCTTCGACGCCGTCGCCGGGTACGGCGTGCCGCGCATCCACTTCGGCGTCGGCACCGGTGAGCTGCTCGGCCTCATGGGCGAGGCGGGCGCCGACGTGGTCGGTGTCGACTGGCGCGTCCCGCTCGACGAGGCCGCCCGCCGCGTCGGCCCCGGCAAGGCCCTCCAGGGCAACCTCGACCCGGCGGTGCTGTTCTCCTCGACCGAGGCCGTGGAGGCCAAGACCCGCGAGGTGCTCGACGCCGCCGCCGGTCTCGAAGGCCATGTCTTCAACCTCGGACACGGCGTTCTGCCGACCATGAACCCCGACGCCCTGACCCGTCTCGTGGAGTACGTGCACACACAGACCGTCCGCTGACCGGGAAAGTTTCTGCGGTTCACCGGCCCGCGCCCACGGCCCGCCGCCTCACCAGCTGTGCCGCGCCCGCCTTCCCCACAGCAGGCGGCGCGGTTCGGGCGGAGGCAGCGTGCCCGCACGCAGCGGCCAGGCGAGCAGCATGCCGGTGAGGAAGCCGACCACGTGGGCGGCGTACGCGACCGTTCCCGCGGTCGAGACGCCGCTCCCGGACGAGAACACCGCCTGGAGCACGAACCAGAAGCCCAGCACGAGCCAGGCCGGCAGCCGCAGCGGCAGGAAGACCAGGAACGGGACGAGGACCCAGACCCTGGCTCTCGGATAGAGCACCAGATAGGCCCCGAGGACCCCGGCGATCGCTCCCGAGGCGCCGATCAGGGGGTCGCCCGAGTCGTCGTTGAGCAGCGCGAAGCCGTAGGCCGCCGCATAACCGCAGGCCACGTAGAACAGCGTGAAGCGGACATGGCCGAGGCGGTCCTCGATGTTGTTGCCGAAGATCAGCAGGAACAGCATGTTGCCCAGCAGGTGCAGCCGGCCTGCGTGCAGGAACATCGCCGTGAACACCGACAGTGGCGGCGACTTGTCGTAGTCCGGCGCGGCCACCACACAGCCCACGCCGTGCGGCCCGGCACCGGTCTGCCCCGTGGGCACCAGCCGCGGCACCTGATGATGGATCAACTCCCGTGGCACCGCGGCGTAGTGGTCCAAAAACGCGTGGATACGGCACAGCTGCGACAGCCCGCTGTCCCCCGCCGCCGAGCCGGCCAGGCCGGGGGTGCAGAGGAACACGAGGACGTTGGCGGCGATCAGTGCGTACGTCACATACGGCGTGCGGCGCACCGGGTTCACGTCATGGACGGGGATGACCACGAGGAACTAGTGCCCTGGATGCCGACGCCGAATGCGCGCCCCCCGGGGGGCGTCCTGGCTGAACGCCACCGTGTTCTCGTCCGTATGTCTCCTCAACCGCCCGCGGCGCGGTGCAGACGTGACACGCGGAAGACGTGAGGACACAGGCGATGAACGACCGAGTTACTCCTGCGATGCACGCCCTGCCCGACGGCGAGGCGGAGATCGCCCTGGTGCTGCACCTGCCCTGGGAGGACGTCGCCGCACTCGGCCAGGAGGCGGGTCGGCTCGCGGCGCGGATGCAGCGTCCGGTGACTCTCGACGAGGCCGTCAGCCACCGGTTGCGCAGCAGCAGGCCCGCTGCCCACGCGAAGCCCGTGCAGTCGCCGCCCGCGGTCGCCGCGCCGGCCTCCGTCTCGTCGTCCTCGGTCCCGTCCGCGTCCATTTCGTCGCTGCCTGCGCGGCCGCCTGCGGAGCAGGCCCGGCAGGCCATCGACCGGATCAACGGGGGTGCGGGGCACGAGTCCGCGTAGGCGCGTCGCGGGGCGGCGCGCGGCGCCTGGCGTTCGCAGGGGACCGCGGGTTGTCTCGTGGCCGGGCTTGCGGGCCCCGGCGCCGCCGTGAGGTGCGGTGCGTCGTGGACCGCGGGTCGGTTCGTGACGGGGCGCGCAGTTCCGCGCGCCCCTGACGGGGTCCTGTTCCTCGCGCGCCTGGCAGGGGGCCGTTTCGCGTGCCTTGTGGGGGCTGCTCGCCGCGGGACTACCGGGTGTTGTTGCGTACTGCTGTGACCGCCTTGCGGGCTGCCACCAGGATGGGATCCCAGACGGGGGAGAAGGGCGGCGCGTAGCCGAGGTCGAGGGCCGTCATCTGTTCCACCGTCATACCCGCGGTCAGCGCCACCGCCGCGATGTCGACGCGTTTCGCCGCACCCTCACGGCCCACGATCTGCACGCCCAGCAGGCGCCCGGTACGGCGCTCGGCGAGCATCTTCACGGTCATGAGTGCGGCCCCCGGGTAGTAGCCCGCACGGCTCGTGGACTCGATGGTCACGGTCTCGAACCGGAGGCCCGCCCGGAGGGCGTCCTTCTCGCGCAGGCCGGTGCGGGCGATCTCCAGATCGCACACCTTGCTCACCGCCGTGCCGACGACCCCAGGGAAGGTGGCGTACCCGCCGCCCACGTTGGAGCCGATGACCTGCCCGTGCTTGTTGGCGTGCGTGCCCAGCGCGATGTGCCGTTCGCGTCCGGAGACCAGGTCGAGCACCTCGACGCAGTCGCCGCCGGCCCAGATGTCCGTGTGGCCGCGCACCCGCATCGCCAGGTCCGTGAGCAGCCCGCCGTGCTCGCCGAGCGGCAGCCCGGCGGCCTCGGCCAGTGTCGTCTCGGGGCGTACGCCGATGCCCAGCACGACCACGTCCGCCGGGTACTCGGCGTCCTCGGTGGCGACCGCGCGCACCCGCCCGTCGTCGCCGGTGAGCACCTTGGCGACCTCGGCGTCGTCGACCATGGTGATGCCCATGCCCTCCATGGCCGTGTGCACGAGGCGGCCCATGTCGGGGTCGAGCGTGGACATGGGTTCCTTGCCGCGGTTGACGACCGTGACCTCGTAGCCGCGGTTGATGAGCGCCTCGGCCATCTCCACACCGATGTAGCCCGCGCCGACGACCACCGCCCGCCGGCCCTCCGTGGCGGCCAGCGTGTCCAGCAGGGCCTGGCCGTCGTCGAGCGTCTGCACCCCGTGCACGCCCGGGGCGTCCATGCCCGGCAGGTCGGGGCGGACCGGACGCGCTCCGGTCGCGATCACGAGCTTGTCGTACGCCGTCCACTCCTCGGCCCCGCTGTCGAGGTCCCGGGAGCGCACCCGGGCGCCCGCGACGTCGATCTCCACGACCTCCGTGCGCATCCGCAGATCGATGGCGCGCTCCCGGTGCTCCTCGGGCGTCCGTGCGATCAGCTGATCCCGCTCGGGCACGTCGCCGCCCACCCAGTACGGGATGCCGCACGCCGAGTAGGAGGTGAAGTGGCCGCGCTCGAACGCCACGATCTCCAACTCGTCGGGCCCCCGCAGCCGGCGTGCCTGTGACGCGGCGGACATGCCCGCCGCGTCACCGCCGATCACGACCAGTCGTTGCCGGGCCCCACCACAGCTGCTCGTACGGCTCATGTTCATGCGAACACGCTACGGGGGCCGCGCATTTCAGGCCTCCTCGCCACCCTTCGCCGAGCCGTCGGCACGGACCGGACGTGCCACGGGCAGGGACCCGGCGCCCGCCGCCGGTGCCGGGTGAGTGGCACTGCGGCGCGGCAGCCGGGGCCGCACCAGGCGCACCCACACCAGGGCGATCAGCGCCAGGCCCACCGCGAAGGGCAGCACCGCCCCGAACGCGAGGGCGATCCAGCGCAGCATCGTGACCAGCACGTGCCAGCCGCCGGTGAGCGCGTCCACGAAGCCCGGGTCCTCGTCCTTCTTCTCGGCCTTCCTCACCGGCGTCTCGGACAGCGAGAGGGTGATCGTGGCCAGACTGGTGCGGTCCTTCAAGGACGCCTGCCGGGCGAGCAGCGCCTCCAGGTCGGACTCGCGGCTGCTCAACTCCCCTTCCAGCGTGACCACGTCACTGAGCTTGGTCGCCTTGTCCATCAGCTCCCGGACCCGAGCCACACTGGCACGCTGGGACTTGACGCGGCTCTCCACGTCCACGACCTGGTCGGTGACGTCCTGCGCCTTGGCGGTCCGCTCGACGACCTTGCCCGTGCCCTCCAGCCCGGCGAGCACCTGCTCGTACCGGGCGGTGGGCACGCGCAGGACGACGCGCGTGCGCTCGTGGCCCCGGCCGTCGCGGGTCGTGGTCTCGTTGCCGACGTAGCCGCCCGCGTCCTCCGCCGTGGCACGGGCGTCGTCGAGGGCCTTGGGCACATCCGCGACCTGCACGGTCAGGGAGGCGGTGCGGATGATGTGGCTCGCGCTCACCTCGGGCGGCGCGGTGGCCCTGGATCCGTTCGAGCCGCCGCGGCCCGTGGCGCCCGAGTCCTCCTGCCCTGCCTGCGGGGCGGCGGCCTTGTCGTCGGCGGCGCCACCGCCGGCCTTGCCCGCCGAGTCGTCGGCGCCGCTGCACCCCGCGAGGGCGAGCGCGGACGCGAGGAGCACTCCGGCCAGGACCTGGACGGGACGTGCGGAGCTTCGTATGCGCATGTGGGCCTACCCCCGAGGGTCGTGTCGACTCGACTGACGCTCCTTCGACGCACGACCGGGCCGGGACGTTGGTCCCGTCCGGTCCCGATGCGGTCACGGTCAGGACTCGCGCCGGACACCGGACGCGCGGCGGACGGCGCGGGCGCGGTCTGAGAGGGTGGAGGCATGCGCGAAGAGGACACTCGTACGGGTTCGGGACATGTCGTGGTCGTCGGCGGCGGGATCGCGGGTCTGGCCGCCGCCCACCGCCTGCTGGACCGCGGCGCACGGGTCACCGTCCTGGAGGCCTCCGACCGCGTCGGCGGGAAGCTGCTGCCCGGAGACATCGCGGGCGTCCGGGTGGACCTGGGCGCCGAGTCGATGCTCGCGCGCCGCCCCGAGGCCGTGTCCCTCGCCCGCGAGACCGGCCTCGCCGACCGCCTCCAGCCGCCCGCCACCGCGACGGCGTCCCTGTGGAACCGCGGCACCCTGCGCCCGATGCCCAAGGGACATGTGATGGGCGTCCCCGGCACCGCGTCCGCGCTCTCCGGCATCCTGTCCGAGGAGGGCCTGCGCCGCGTCGGACGCGACGCCGACCTGCCCCGCACCGAGGTCGGCGACGACGTGGCGGTGGGCGAGTACGTGGCGGCCCGCGTCGGCCGGGAGGTCGTCGACCGCCTGGTCGAACCCCTCCTCGGCGGGGTCTACGCGGGCGACGCGTACCGCATCTCGATGCGCCTGGCCGTGCCCCAGCTCTATGCCGCCGCCCGCACCCACACCTCCCTCACGGAAGCCGTGCGCGACATCCAGGCCAAGGCCGCCGCGGCGCAGCAGACCGGACCGGTGTTCATGGGCATCGAGGGCGGCGTGGGCCGACTGCCCCTGGCGGTCGCCGAGTCGGTGCGCGCACGCGGCGGCGAGATCGTCACCCGGGCCGCCGTGACGGAGCTGCGCCGGGTCGGTGGCGCGGCGGACGGGGCCACGGCCGGCGGGCCGCACAACGGCTGGCGGGTCGTCGCCAGAGGCCGCGTGCTGCACGCCGACGCCGTCGTGGTCGCGCTGCCCGCCGGGCCCGCCGCCGCCCTGCTGCGCGCCGAGGCGCCCGCCGCCGCGTCCGAACTGGCCACCGTGGAATACGCCTCCATGGCGCTCGTCACCCTCGCCTACCGCCGCCGGGACGCCACCCTCCCCGAGGGCAGCGGCTTCCTCGTCCCGCCGGTCGACGGGCACACCATCAAGGCGTCCACCTTCGCGTCCCAGAAGTGGGGCTGGATCGCCGAGGACGACCCGGATCTGCTCGTCCTGCGCACCTCCGTCGGGCGGTACGGCGAGACGGAGGTGCTCGGCCGGGACGACGCCGACCTCGTACGGGTCTCCCGGCACGACCTGCGGGAGGCGATCGGCCTCGCCGCCGAGCCGGTGGCGACGCGGGTGACGCGATGGGACGACGGACTGCCGCAGTACCCGGTCGGGCACCACGCGCGCGTGGCCCGCGTCCGCGAGCACATCGGCAAGCTCCCCGGCCTCGCCGTGTGCGGCGCGGCCTACGACGGCGTCGGCATCCCGGCCTGCATCGCGAGCGCGTACGCGGCCGTGGACCAGCTCGGCGGCGACCGCGCCGGCCTGGACGCGCTCAGGGCGAACCCGGTGCAGAGCCTGCATGGCGGAGCGGGAGAATAGGCACATGAGTGACGACGCCCCCACCACCGAGCCCGGCAGGATCCCCAACAAGGGCAAGCTGGCCAAGGACCTCAACGAGGTCATCCGCTACACGCTGTGGTCCGTCTTCAAGCTGAAGGACGTGCTGCCCGAGGACCGCGCGGGCTACGCCGACGAGGTCCAGGAGCTGTTCGACCAGCTCGCCGCCAAGGACGTGACGATCCGCGGCACGTACGACCTCTCCGGCCTGCGCGCCGACGCCGACCTCATGATCTGGTGGCACGCGGAGACCGCCGACCAGCTGCAGGAGGCGTACAACCTCTTCCGCCGCACCAAGCTGGGCCGCGCCCTGGAGCCGGTCTGGTCGAACATGGCGCTGCACCGGCCCGCCGAGTTCAACCGTTCGCACATCCCGGCGTTCCTCGCCGACGAGACGCCGCGCAACTACGTCAGCGTCTACCCCTTCGTGCGCTCCTACGACTGGTACCTGCTGCCCGACGAGGACCGCCGCCGCATGCTCGCCGACCACGGCAAGATGGCTCGCGGTTACCCGGACGTGCGGGCCAACACGGTCGCCTCGTTCTCGCTCGGCGACTACGAGTGGATCCTCGCCTTCGAGGCCGACGAGCTGTACCGCATCGTCGACCTCATGCGTCACCTGCGTGCCTCCGAGGCGCGGATGCACGTCCGTGAGGAGATTCCGTTCTACACCGGCCGTCGCAAGGACCTCGCCGAGCTGGTCGCGGGTCTGGCCTGATCAGGGGGCCTGCCGGGCGGCCTCCTGCTCGTCGGAGCGCGCGGGGCCGCCTGGATGCCGCGCGTCCCGCGGGCCCTTCGCGTGACCGCCCTGCCCTGCGGACTTGCGCTCCGGCGGCTTCGGTTCCGCGTGCGGCGCGCACTCCGCGTGCCGCTCCGGCAGCCGGCCCGTCAGCAGATATGCCTCCAGGTGACCGTTGACGCACTGGTTGGAGCCGCCCGCGACACCGTGCGTGCCCGCGTCCCGCTCCGTCACCAGCACCGAACCGGACAGCCGGCGCCGCAGCTCCAGCGCCCCCTCGTACGGCGTCGCCGCGTCCCGTTCCGCGGCCAGGATCAGGGTCGGCGGCAGCTCCCCGGGCAGCGTCCGCACGTCCAGCGGCTTCTGCCGCGGCGCCGGCCAGTAGGCGCAGGGCAGGTTCATCCACACGTTGTCCCAGGTCTCGAACGGCGCCACCCGCGCGAGGCGTGTGTTGTCGCGGTCCCAGGTGCGCCAGTCGGTCGGCCAGGGCGCGTCGTTGCATTCGACGGCCGTGTAGACCGCGTTGCCGTTCTCCTGCTCGGCCGCTGTCTCCGGGTGCGGACCGGCCGCCTCGATCAGCGGCTTCGGGTCGCCCTTCAGATACGCGGACAGGGCCCGGGCACGCTGCGGCCAGTAGCCGTCGAAGTACCCGGCCTCCAGGAACGCGCCGTGCAACTGCGCCGGCCCCACCTTGCCGCCCGCGGGCTCCGCGGCGAGCCGGGCACGCGCCTTCTCGTAGCTGTTCAGCACCTCCGCGGGCGTGGCGCCGAGCCCGTAGATGTCGTCGTGCTCGGCGATCCACGTGCGGAAGTCCGTCCAGCGGGCCTCGAACGCGGCCGACTGGTCGAGGTTGTTCCGGTACCAGATCTTGCCGGGGGCGGGGTTCACCACCGAGTCGAAGACCATCCGGCGGACGTGCGAGGGGAAGAGCGTCGCGTAGAGGGCACCGAAGTACGTCCCGTACGAGGCCCCCATGTAGGTCAGCTTCGGCTCGCCGAGCGCGGCGCGCAGCACGTCCAGGTCGCGGGCGTTGTTGAGCGAGGTGTAGTGGCGCAGGCCGCTGCCCGAACGCCGGGCACAACCCTGTGCGTACGCCTTCGCCTCCGCGATCCGCTCCTGCTTGTACGACTCCGAGGGGAAGGTCGGCGCCAGTGAGGGAGCCTTGAGGAACTGCTTCGGCTCCTGGCAGGACAGCGGGGCGGAGCGTTCGACGCCGCGGGGCGCGTAGCCGACCAGGTCGTAGGCCGCCGCGACGCGCTGCCAGGCGGGCAGGGAGCCGATCAGCGGGAAGTACATGCTGGACGCGCCGGGGCCGCCAGGGTTGTACACGAGGGCGCCCTGCCGCGGCACCTTGAGCTTGGAGTTCTTCGCGTCCTTGCCGGTGGCCAGGGCCCGGCTGACGGTCAGCTTGATCTTCTTGCCGTCGGGGTGGGCGTAGTCGAGGGGCACGGTGACCGTGCCGCACCGGACACCGGCCGGCAGGCCCTGTTCCTCGGCGCACTTGCCGAAGCGGATGCCCGCGGCGGCGGCACGCTGGGCGGCGACTGCGGTGCCGCGCGTCTCGGCGGAGCCGGCCGCGGTCCGCCCGGTCGGCGTGCCCCCCGCTGCCGGGGCGCCGACGAGGGCGGTCAGGAGTACGGACCCTGCGGTTCCGTAGAGGACGGCGGCTCTCATCGGGCATCCCTTCAGCGCGCGGCAGCGACAAGGGGGATGTTTCGTTTGCGGGTTGGGGAAGTAAAGCACCGGCCGCCGGTGTCGGCCCCAATGACCCCGATGCGCCCCGGGGGCGCCCCTCAGCCCCCTCGCGAGCTCCTCGCCGGCTGCGGGGGACTGCCGTGGACCACCCGTCAGACCCTCGGTCCTCGGTCGCGGTGCGTGAGGGCGGCTCGCAGGTCGGGCTCGCCGATCGCGCGGATGCCGCGTACGGCGACGGAGGTGAGGTACGTACGGTCGTCGCCGGTGGCGTCGGTGTGCCGGGCGAGGGCGCCGAGCAGGCGCTGTCCGGCGGGGGAGGCCCAGCGCGTATAGGGGTGCACCTCGATCCTCGCTATGGCGAGGCAGCTCAGCGTGAGGATCAGCGGGAGCGCGAACCAGACGGCGACCGGTACGTCGTTGCCGGTGCTCTGGGCGGGCAGCAGCAGGGCCACGGCGCCCAGCGCCAGGACGGCGCCCAGCGCGGCCTGGACCTGACGGACGGCACCGGCGACGGTGGTGCGGGCGCCGTCGGGCACGGCGAGACCCGCGGCGACCAGACGGTCGGCGAGGCGGCGCACGGAGTCCGCGGTCGCTGCGGCCGTGCGCACCGGGGCTATCCGGGACTGGCCCTCCGGGCCGATGGCTCCGATGACGGAGCACTCCATCTCGTCGCGACCCTGCGGGTCCACGACGGTCGCCCAACCGGTGTGCGCGAGCAGCAGGCGCCGCTGACGGGCCATCGACACCAGTGTCAGATCGGCGACCCGGTCCGGACCGCCCGACAGGAACGCAGCCTCGTAGAGTGTCAGATCGTGACCGCGCGCCGCGTTCGCGTCGGCCGCCGCCGCGCGGACGGCGGCCAGACAGAGCCGGGTGCACGAGGTGCCGGCCGCGACCCAGGCCAGGAGCAGGAGAAGGACCCAGAACATGGCGTTTTTCTATGCGAACGGCCGCGTGGGCGCCATGGTTCGTTCACTATGTGGACGGAGTGTTGTGGATATGTGACTTTCCGCTCCGCCGGTCCTGCTAGGAGGTGGCGGAGGGGTTGGGGCGCGAGGCCGCGGGTGGCAGCGAATAGCCCGCGGACGCAGTGACCGGGGCCGGTGAGTCGGGGGACTGCGTCGGGCCGGGCGGGGCGGGGGAGTTGGTGAGCGGCGGCGGGCTCGCGGTGGCCGCGTCCTCGGCGAGGGCGTCGAAGTCGACGTAGCCGGTGGCCTCCAGGACCTTGATGTGGTCGAGCACCGTGGTGTTCGCGTCGTCGGCGAGGTCGCGCACGAGGGAGTTGCGGGTGTTCGCGCGGACCTGGGCGACCACGGAGAAGACCTTGCCGTGCGCCTTGCGCAGGATGTTCGCGAACTGCCGGTCGTAGTCCGTGCCGTGCGACGCGTCGAGCGTGGCGAGCCACTGACGCTGCTGCGGATTGGGCTGGTTGGGCAGCTCCAGGTTCAGCCGCGCCGCGACGTCGCGGACCCGTGCGTCCAGGAAGGTGTGCCCCTCGACGAGATGCTCGCCCGCCGTCCGTACCGCCTGGGTGGTGCCGCGCTCCTGCGCCTGCTGACCGGCGGGCAGCTCCCACAGTCCGGCCAGCCGCACCTTGGTGATGAACTCCCGGTCCAGCGCCGACAACGGCCCGAACCGGGTCGACACGCTCTGGGCGTTCAGGGTGTCCAGGCCGGTGCCGGAGCGGTCCGCGTACGACCAGATCGGAAAGACCAGGGCGACGAGCGTCGCCGTGAGCCCCGCTATGAGGAGCCCGGTTCCACTGATCAGTCCGGTGCGGTTGATGGATCGCATGGTGCCTCCTGCTTGCGGCACCGCACGCTGATGCGCTTCGGGTGCGAGTTGGCATATTACTGCGGGCGCTATGCCAACTGCCGTACGGGAGATTCGGGTTGGGCGCCGGGTGGAAGGCGACGGATGTGGTGGTTCGGGCGCACGTCATACCCCTGTGAAGCGGAGGAATCCGGACGTCCGCGGCGGGCTCACAGGATGACGTGTTAATCCCGGCACACTCGGCGGCGACACCCGGCCGACGCGCGTCGGCCCGCCGACATGGCGGCGTCCCGTGCACGGCTCGGGGGCGGTGGCCGGGCGGGTCCCTTTGCACGTCCGCTCTCCGATGCGGCGGTGCCTCGCGGGGCTGCGGGGTTGGCGGCCGGTCCGTTCCCCGGGCGTCCGCTCAGCGGCGCGGCGGCGTCCCGTGCACGGCTCGGGGGCGGTGGCCGGGCGGGTCCCTTTACACGTCCGCTCTCCGATGCGGCGGTGCCTCGCGGGGCTGCGGGGTTGGCGGCCGGTCCGTTCCCCGGGCGTCCGCTCAGCGGCGCGGCGGCGTCCCGTGCACGGCTCGGGGGCGGTGGCCGGGCGGGTCCCTTTACACGTCCGCTCTCCGATGCGGCGGTGCCCCGCGCGCGGCTTCGGTGACGGCGGCCGGTCCGGGGTCCTGCCGCGTGGCCGCTCACCGACCCGGCGGCGCCGGACGCCGGGACCGGCGGCAACCGTCGCTCCGGTCCCGGCGCTTCGGCTCAGCCGGGTGGCCGCACCCTGCGCGCCACCTCGGGGAGCGCGGCGCCGGCCGGCTGCGGTCGCCGCGCGCAGGGGTCAGTGGCGCAGCAGCACCCTGCGGGTGGCGCGGGCCAGTCGGGCCGCCGGGCGTCGCGACAACGGGGCGGGACCCGATCGCTCCAGCCACCAGTCGCGCAGCCGGCGGCGCGCGGCCGCGTCCTCCGGGAGCCCCGCGAGGAGCAGATGCTCGGCGAAGTCGAGGGCGTCGCGCCGGTAGCCCCCGGTCATCGGATGCCCCTGGGCGTACGCGAGGAACGCCGGCCGGTACTCCTGCGCCAGGATCTCCGGCAGCTCCCCGGCCACCTTCGCCACCACGTCCGCGCGCTTGGCGGCCAGCGCCCGCGCCTGCACACCGAGCCGCACCCGGTCGAAACCCTCGGGCACGGGGGTCCCGGCGACGAGCGCGGACAGCAGCGCGGTCTGCGCCAGCGCCAGCCGCTGTCGGGCCGCCGGGTCCTGCTCCGCCCGGCCGCCGTCGGCACCGGAAGAGAGCGGCCCCACCGGCCCGTTCGCCGGTTCCTCCACCCCTGCGGTGAGGCTCGTCGTGGTCTGCTCCGCCCGCGGTGCCTTCGCGAGCGTCTCCCGTATCGCCCCGATCTCCCGCTCCAGTTCCGCCGGCTCGGGGAAGTTCTCGTCGCGTTCCAGGAGAACCCCTGGCGGGGACACCCGGGAGGCGAGGTCGACGAGGATGTCCAGCACGGGCCGGGGGACCGGATGGGCGTGGCTGTCGTGCCAGACGCCGTCGCGCTCGAAACCTCCGGCGACGTGGACGTAGGCGATGGCCTCCACGGGGAGTTCGTCGAGCGCCTTGGCGGGGTCCTCGCCACGGTTGACGTGGTTCGTGTGGAGGTTGGCGACGTCGATGAGGAGCCGTACGCCGGTGCGGTCGGCCAGTTCGTAGAGGAACTGGCCCTCGGTCATCTCCTCGCCGGGCCAGGAGATCAGCGCGGCGATGTTCTCCACCGCGAGCGGGACCGGGAGCGCGTCCTGCGCGATGCGGACGTTCTCGCACAGCACCTCCAGCGCGTCCCGGGTGCGCGGGACCGGCAGCAGGTGCCCCGCCTCCAGCGGCTGCGACGCGGTGAGCGGTCCGCCGGCCCGCACGAACGCGATGTGCTCCGTGACGAGCGGCGAGCCCAGCGCCTCGGCCCGCTCGGCGAGCGCGGCCAGACGGGAGGCGTCCGGCCGGTCCGCCCCGCCGAGCCCCAGCGAGACCCCGTGCGGCACGACCGTGACGCCCCGCTCCCGCAGCCGCACCAGCGACTCGGGCAGGTGCCCGGGGCACAGGTTCTCCGAGACGGCCTCGACCCAGTCGATGCCGGGCATCCGCTCCACGGCCTCGGCGATCTCCGGCCGCCACCCGATTCCCGTCCCCAGTCGGCTCGGCTGCTTCATGGCCCCTCCTCCGTCACGGTCTCGACCAGACGCTGCGTGTCGTCTCCTCACGACGGACCCGTGTCCCCCGGTGTGACGAAGTCATGGCCCCGCGAACCGGAGCCGAATCCGTCACCGAGGACGTTCAGAGCAACATTTGAGGTTCCACGGGGTGGCCGGCGGGCAGCCGGTCCCGGTCCGTGGCGCCCGCGCGGCCGGTGGCGACGCGCTGTCGCCGCCGGTCGGGCCCCTGGTGGCGGCACCGGTGCCGGTCTTCGGGCTGCCGGTGGCATTGCCGCTGTCGCTGTCGCTGTCGCTGCCGCTGTCGGCTCGTCGCAGCGGTCGGCTCACCGTCCCGGAAGCGGCCATGCCTCCGGATCGCGGCCCAGCAGCCGCAGCGCCTCGTCCAGGGCGTCGGCGCCGGCCGGAACGTCGCGGGCCGGTGCGAAGGCGAGGCCCGGCCCCCGGAACGCCGGGTCCGCCGGGACCCGCCGGGCGACGGCCACCGCCGCGTCGAGGGTGGCGCCGGTCAGCTCCAGGGCGACGCCGAGCGTGGCGGCCACGTCCCACGCGTGCACCACGTAGTCGAGGAAGTGGAAGCCGACGGCCCGCCGCCCGGGGAACGTGCCGCCGAGCTCGGGCAGGACGAACTCCCGTTCCGTGACGCCCGGTTCGGCGAAGGCGTCGAGCACCGCGCTCGCCGCTTCCCGGTACGGGCGCCCAGGGTCGTCCGTGTCGGCGGACTCCCGCCAGTGCGCCTCCTCGTGTCCCGTCCCGCGCGCGGCGGCCGCGAAGCCGTGGTGCTGGGCGGTCATGTGGACGACCAGTGCGCGCAGTGGCCACCCCGCACAGGGCGTGTCCCGTTCCCAGTCCGTCGCTCCGGCCCTCGCCAGGACCCTGAGCGACTCGTGCACGGCGATCCGGTCGAGCTCGACGATGTCCGTTCCGGTCGTAGGCATACCCCGAGCCTAAAACTGAGCGAACGGTCGTGCTACTTGTTTTGGTGTCCCGTCGGGGCCGTCGCCGCGCTGACGGCCGTACGGGTCAGGAGAGTTCGGCAGCCTGTGACGGGTCGACCGCCGCCGCGCGCAGCCGGGCGGAGATCGCGACGCGGGCCTTGCGATACGCGTCCGCCTCGTCGCGCAGCACGGACACCGCGTTCGCGGCCTCCATCAACGCGATCAACTCGAAGGCGAGTTGGGCGGCATCCGTGCCGGGGTGGAGCTCACCGGCCTCGCGGGCCGCGGTGACGGCGCCCTCCAGGTGGTCCGTCCAGTCCCGCTGGGCACGCGCCACGGCGTCGTGCACCGGGCCCGAGCGGGCGTCGAACTCGGCGATGACTCCGTAGAAGAAGCAGCCGCCCGGGAAGACCCGGCCCTCGGAGTACGCCAGCCAGAGCTCGCACAGCCGCCGGACACGGGCGATCCCTGCCGGAATGTCCGCCGCGGGCCGGACGACCTGCTCGACGTAGATGCGGGCCGCCTCCCGCACAGTGGCCAGTTGCAGCTCCCGCTTGGAGCCGAACAGTGCGAAGACCCCGCTCTTGCTGAGCCCGAGGTCGGTCGCCAGACGGCCGACGGACAGCGCCTCCAGCCCTTCGACCGAGGCGATGTCGACGGTGCGGCGCAGCACCGACTGCCGCGTACGGTTGCCCCGTTCGACCCTGCCGTCCAGCCGGGACCCGGTCATCGTGACCTCCAACATGCTCGTCCACGCGGGCCGCGGCCCGTCCCGGGCCCCGCCAGGGGCACGGCCGCGGTGCTAGCGTCGCAGCGCCGGGTGCTCCGCGACCACCGTGCAGGACCCCGGTGCGATCTCCGTGAAGCCCGCGTCGCGCACCAGTGGCAGCCCGGACGAGGTGAGCGCGCGCCAGCGGTCCGGGTCCGCGGTGCGCACGGCGAGCGCGAACCCGGAGTCCCGCCAGGCCTCCCGCTCCTCGTCCGACAGCTCCCACCACGCCAGTTGGGCGGCGTGCCCCGCCTGCGCCATCGTCTTGCCGGCCGACATGTCGAGATCGGGGTTGAGCCACAGCACGGGCGCCGACGGGTCGGCGTCCACCGGGGGCTCGGGGTCGTCGAGATCGGTGCCGGAGACCTGGAGCTTGGCCAGGTCCTTGGGCCAGCCGTCCAGCGGGATCGGCGGGAAGACGCGCACCTGAGCGGACTTCCCGGTCACCGTGATGCCCGGTAGCGCGGCGGCCCGCCGCCACTCTGCGCCGCGCGCCCGCCGCACCACCTTGCGGATCCGGGCGTCCTGCCAGTCCCGCATCGTCTGCGCCCACTCCCCGTCGTCCAGGGAGCGCCGGTCCGCGAGAATCGTCAGCACGGCCCGGGCCGCGGTCTCCAGGGCGTCCGTACGCGCCGGGGGAGCGGCCTTCTCGATCCGTACGACCAGGGGCAGCACGAACTGCGGTGCCTCGTCCCGCGCGATGTGCTCGGTACGGAAGGGGCTCTCGTCGGCGGAGGTCTCGGAGGCCGGGGAGACGGGGGTGGCCTCGGAGGCCGGGGTCGCGGGGGTCGGGTCGCTGCTCACGCCCTCCAGTCTGCCAGGCGGAAGATCGGTTCTTCTGCGGGCGCCGTCCGGCCCGGGCGAGGATGGTCACCATGCGAGACGATCTACGGCTGGCGGGTGTCGGCCGCCGCTACGGGCTCCGCGGCCCCTGGGTGCTGCGCGGTGTCGACCTGGCGCTGGAGCCCGGCACACTGGTCCGCGTCGAGGGCGCCAACGGCACCGGCAAGTCGACCCTGTTGCGGCTGCTCGCCGGAATCGACGCGCCCACCGAGGGCCGGATCACCGGCCGCCCGCGCACGGCGTACGTCCCCGAGCGCTTCCCCGCCGCGCTGCCCTTCACGGCGTCCGGATACCTCACGCACCTCGGCGCCGTGCACGGTCTGTCCCGTACGGCCGCGTCCCGCGCCGCCGACGAGTGGCTGGAGCGGCTCGGCGCCGGCGGGTACGCCCGCGCGCCCATGGCGGAGTTGTCCAAGGGCAGCAGCCAGAAGGTCGCCGTCGCACAGGCGCTCCTCGCCGAGCCGGACCTTCTCGTCCTCGACGAGGCCTGGACGGGTCTCGACGCCGCCGCCCGCGCCGAACTGGAACGCGCGGTCGCCGAGCGCCTGGCCGCCGGCGGTGCCGTGGTGTTCGTCGACCACGACCCGCGCCGGCTCGCGGGGGCGCCGGACGCGACGTACACGGTGACCGGGGGCGCACTCCGGCGCCGTACGGACACGGCGGCCGGCGGCACCGTCGCCGGACCGCACGTGCTGGTCGAGGCGCAGGGGCCGCCGGACGAGGAACCTCCCGCGGAGGCGACCGCGCTGTCGGCGGCCACGCGCCGCACCGGCCGGGGGACGACCTGTTTCACCGTGCCCGTGTCCCACTCCGACGTACTGCTCAGGACACTGCTGGGCGCCCAGCCGCCGTGGCACGTGGTGCGCGTCGGTGCAGCACTTCCGGAGACCGCGGCACTCCCGGAGACCGCGCCCGAGGGCGCCGCGCTCCCGGCCGGCCCCGCCGAGGGTGCCGCGCTCCCGGCCGGCCCCGCCGAGGGTGCCGCGCTCCTGCGCGGCCCGTCCAAGGGCGCCGCGCTTCCGCACGGCCCGTCCGAGGGCGCCGTCCTCCCCCTCCACGTCCCGTGGGAGAGCGAGAACCGTCGATGACCGCACTGCTGCGCTATCAGACCGCGCTCCTGCTCCGCTCCCAGCGCTGGCTCCCGCCGTTCATCCTGTACGCGGCGTTCCTCGCGATCGGTGTGCAGAGCGGGCAGCCGGTCCTCGACTCGCTCGGCTACACGGCCGCCGCTCTCCTGCCGGTCGCCGCCTGGCTGGTCCGCGTCTGTGCGAGCGGCGAGCCCCCGGCGGCGCGTGCCTGTGCCGCGGCGGCCGTCGGGCCGGCGCGGGCCCACCTGGCCTGCCTCGCGGTCGCGCTCGGGGCGGCCGTGGTCCTCGGTGTGACGGCCACGCTGGTCGTCACGGTGATGAGTGATCCGACGAGCGCGGACCACCACCGTCGGGTGCCGTGGGCCGCGGCGGGCGGCGCCGGGCTGCTCGCGACACTCGTGTGCGCGCTGCTCGGTACGGCCGTCGGAGCGCTCACGACCTGGCCACTACTGCGCTCCCCGGGCCGCGCGGTCCCCGCGATGCTCCTGGCGGCGCTCCTGGCGCTCGTGCTGACGGGCTCGCCCGCCCATGCGGCGCTCACCGGACTGATCACCGGCTCACGGACCGGTACGGTTCCCGTGCCGCTGCTGCCCCTGACGGGCGCGGTACTCCTCGCGGCGGGCGCCCTCGCCGCGGCGTGCGCGCTCACCTCCCGCCGGTCGCCGTGAACCGTCGGCCGGGAGGGACGATCAGCCGGAGCAGGCCGTGCGCTGCGCCTCCTGCCACTCGCAGACAGGGCACAGCGTGATCCCCTTGTGCGACTCCGGGTACTCCGTGGGCTTCCGGCACAGCACGCACTCCGCGCGGGGGCCGTCCACGGGGACGGCCGGTGGAACCTCGGGGGCGGGGTCCGCCTGGGGGCCGCAGTAGTCGCTCATGCCCCCAGGGTAGGGCGGACCTCGCGGGACCCGTCAGCGGTGACCGGCCGTCTGCCCGATCAGCTCGGACACCTTCACGAACCGGAAACCCTGCTTGCGCAGTTCGGGCACGATCGTCCGCAGGGCCTGCTCGGTGGTCGGTGCGGCGCTGCGCGTGCAGTGCATCACGACCACGGAACCGGGCTTCACGCCCTCCAGTACCTGCCGGGCCACGGCGTCCGCATCCGTCGCGAAGGCGTCACCGCTCACCACGTCCCACTGCACGGCGGTCACGCCGACCGCGCTCAGGGCCCTCAGCGCCCGCTGGTCGTAACAGCCGCCCGGGAAGCGGAAGTAGGGCATCGCCTTGGGCACCCCGGCCTTCTTGAAAGCGGCGTAGGCCCGCTCCACGTCGCCCCGCATGTCCGCCTCGCCCACGGTCGGAAGCCCGTAGCAGTCGCCGGTGAAGGCGTAGTGGCTGTAGGAGTGGTTGGCGACCTCGAACAGCGGGTCCCGCCCGATGGCCCTGGCCTCCAGCGGATACTCCTCGGCCCACCGACCGGTCATGAACACGGTCGCCGGGACCTTGAAACCGCGCAGCGTGTCGATCAGTTGCGGGTTGTCGAAGTGCTCGCCGGCCTCCGCTCGCGGCCCCTCGTCGGCTGTCATGTCGGCGTCGAAGGTGAGCGCGACCGTCTTGTCCTGGGTCCGGGGCCCGTTCGTGAAGACGGGGGTCAGTCCGGCAGGGCCCGGTGCGAGGGTGGGCGGCTTCGACGGAGCGGTGGCCGAGGCGGACTGACCGGTGCGGGCGGCGTGCTGGGGGGAGGGTCCACCGCAGGCGGCGAGCGCGGCTCCGAGGGCTCCGACGGCACAGGTCACGGCGAATTGTCGTACTGAAATGGTCACATGATGAAATTATCTCGTTAAATGTGACTATTTGCTCCTTATGGGGATGTGTCGTGCGGCTGCGCCCGCGAAGTCACCCGGCTGGAGCCGTGCACGCGGCCGTGGTGTCGTGCGACCGGCCCTGCGGGAAGGGCCGGCGGCCAGGGCGTGCCGTACGGCCGTGCCGTCGGGCAGCCAGTACGGCAGTCCCGTGCCGTCCGGCAGCCAGTGAGGCAGTCCCGTGCCCATCGGGGGGTCGGTGTCGAACAGGTCCAGTTCACGGCCGAGCCGGCGGTGGTCGTGCACGGTGCTCTCCTCGCTCGGGGGAGGCGAGCGCCCGCACGACGAAGCCCCGGGGCACTCGCCCCGGGGCTTCGGACTCGGTCGGCGGTCAGCGCGCCGGGACATTCTCCGGCGTCGTCGTGTTCATGGCGGCACGCTGCATGGTCCCGACCGCGGCAAGGCGGCAGGGGGGCCGCACCGGATCTATCCCCCGCCCGGTACGTCGCGGTCGGCGGGGTCGTCCCGCCCGAAGATCCCGCGCGGGTCACCCTTCGGGTCACCGAGGCCCGCGGCGAGACCGAGCTCGTCGGGCTCGGCGGTGAGTTCGAACTCGTCCGGTTCGGCGGTGAGGCCGAGGTGGTCCGGTTCGGCGGCGGGCGGGAGTTCGTCCGGAGCGGCAGTCGGCCGGAGTCCGTCGGGCTCGGCGGTGAGTTCCCCGGGAGCGTCGGACGGCCCCGGCGTAGTGTCCCCGGCCGGGCGCGGCAGCCTGTCCGTGGGGGCCGTCGGGGCCGCGGGCTGGGTCTGCCCCGGCTGCGCCCGCTCCAGGAACCTGAGGAGCTCCACCGGGAAGGGGAGCACGAGCGTCGAGTTCTTCTCGGCCGCGACGGCCACCACCGTCTGCAGCAGCCGCAGCTGGAGCGCCGCGGGCTGCTCGGACATGACTCCGGCGGCCTCCGCCAGCTTCTTGGAGGCCTGGAGTTCCGCGTCCGCGTTGATGATCCGGGCGCGGCGCTCGCGGTCGGCCTCGGCCTGCCGGGCCATGGACCGCTTCATCGTCTCCGGCAGCGACACGTCCTTGATCTCCACGCGGTCGATCTGCACGCCCCAGCCGATCGCGGGGCTGTCGATCATCAGCTCCAGGCCCTGGTTGAGCTTCTCGCGGTTGGACAGGAGGTCGTCCAGGTCGCTCTTGCCGATGATGGACCGCAGCGAGGTCTGCGCCATCTGCGAGACCGCGAACCGGTAGTCCTCGACCTGGATGACCGCGTTCGCCGCGTCGACCACCTTGAAGTAGACGACCGCGTCCACCCGCACG